>JAGADM010000002.1 GCA_017613595.1 Lachnospiraceae bacterium
AAATGCCCGTCCCAAACGATTGTTTGAGACGAGCCTTTCACCCGCGGTACCACTCAACTTGCGTACACTGTACGCCACTCTTCGGATTCCAACAAATCCTATGCCTTGACGCGGCAAATACGGAAGTTCCTACTTTTCTTTTCGAAGTTCAGACCTTCAGCTCGGAAGGGATAGGTCGATTCGTTCCGCAATGTCGGTTCACACCAGCCACCGACTCTCTGAAAATGCGTTCGCGAGACCGTCTTCGTCACAGCCTTTGAACGATATGAAGTTGTAAATTAGGCACATTATAAATCCTTTTATAAGGAATGTCAACCGTATTTTATGCGTAAGATATTACGCCTAAGCACACGATCCGTCTTACATCGTCCCTGCTTCTGCCGGTCCGGATGCGAAACATTTTTCTTCTTTCCGACGTCCGGACGATCCTACCACTCCGTATCGCCGAGGAATATCTCGCGGTCCATGGAAAATGCGTCGATGATATTGCAGATCGTACGCAGCTCGGTTCTCGTCCGCATCACGGACAGTTCCGGATTCAGTTCCTTGAATATCGGAGGCTCAATATGGTTCTTTCCGCTGTTGATCGCCACATGCATTTTATTGTCGACAAATCCGACCATGAAAGGAGCATTCAGTTCGGCACGGATCAGTTTGAGCATCTGCATCACGCGGGGCGTCAGCAGATAGAACGCCTCCGTGTCCTTCTGGCAGTTGCATTCAAACATTTTGTTGAATTCCATGTCCTCGGTCTCGATACTGTGACGAAGGTTCGCGCTTCTCGTGAACAGACGGCTCGTATTCTTCAGCTCATACATGAAATCCTTGGTCGAGATCTGAAGGTCGGATTCAAACTTCTTATTATACTGAAACACCAGCCACGAACCGCGCAGATACACGGTCGTATGACTGCTCTTTCCGGTCGAGGTATGCTGCGCGATGTACACATCGGAGCGGCGGAAATTAACGCCTTTGTACGTTCCTGTCACCATATCCTCGCTCTGGAACCGGTTGCCTGTTCTCATGATACCGGTCAGGGCGATCTCAGCCTGAGAAACGCCGTCTTCCGGATAATAACTGTATTCATCAAAAAGATCGGCCGCCGCTTTCGAGACAACCAGGTTCTTATAGTTTCTGCGGTAGCGTTTCTGGATCTTATAGAAAATGAGCAGCAGTATCGCCGCGCAGAAAATCCCCCCGAACATCCACAATACGGGGTTCATGTAGGTCCTCCCCGTAGCGACAATGAAGAACGGTGAAAACATACCGAATACCGCACATATTACGGCGGCAACAGCCAGAAACATCATTCTTGTCTTGTCCATCTGCATTTCATTCCAACCGCTGTTCATGACATCCTCCTCACACATTTTCCTTAATACAGTTCCTGCTGCGGAAGCCTCGCGTCCTCCATGATGACAAGGTCTCGAAGCAGAAACTCGGCAAATGATACGACCGGCTGACACGCCGTCCAGGCCGCGCCGGTTTCCTTCCAGTAATTGTCTTCTCCGACACGCGCCGGCATCTCAATCTGATTCATACCGGTGCGGACCGCGACAACCATGTCATTCCCGACCATCGCCATGGCGAACGGGTAGTTAATCTCGCGGCGGATCTTCCGAAGGTGGTCGCGCGCGGTCTCATTGATTGAGGCACGGACCACTGACTCGTCATCGCCGAAGCAGTAGAAAGCACGGTCAAACTCCGGATCCGTTGACGAAATATACTGAATCCCGTTTTTGCGGAACAGGTTCTCCGCGTCCACGGAAGTCATGTAGTCTCTTGTAATGACGCGAAGCCCTTTCGGGAACATATCCGATACATTCTTATATACGATCCAGGCCCCCTGGAAATCCCCGGCATGCACTTCCGCTCTCGTGAACGAAATACCTTTGCAGTCTCCGCGGATCAGATCCTCACTCTTAAACCCGGTCAGCTTGCCGTCGATCAGATTGGCGGAAGCTACCGCGTCATCCGTAAAGCCGATGTCCGGGATGAACTCGTAATCATGGAACATCCCCGAAGCAACACTGTCGACAACGACCTCCTTAAAAAGCTTCTCGGATTCCTTCTTGTTCTTCCGGTACGAGATCAGCAGATCGATGATCAGCAGGAGCACTACCGGAACCGCTCTCACAAGCGCCCCGAGTCCCTGCGACGGCTTCACGATGACCAGAGAAAGCAGATATACAAGGACGAACGCGGTCGCTTCGGCGGCATAGCCGAACACATGCTTCTGCTGTAGCTCCCTTACGTCATCAAGTGTCATTCTTTCCTTTTTCAAAGCATTATCTCCTTGTATTTGCCTGAACAAGTACAGTATACCATATGTAAATGAAATTTACCATACCGTTTTTTCAGATTTTCCAAATATTTTACATTAGGATACAAAACAGCCCCGCCGGAGCCATGCCCGGCAGGGCCGCGGAATGTCAGAAAACGATGTGCGGATTACCGTTCCGGTTTCGGACGCCTCTCTCTTTTCTCGGTTCTCAGGCCGCGGACCGCGCTGTACAATACGCGGGCAAATGCGACCGTCGGCCACCCGATCAGTGTGAGCGCTTCCAGCCACTCTTCCTGCATGGCATCCGACAGATAGATGTGGTTCATCTCCACAAAGAGCGTTACGATGAAGATACCGCATATGCCGGCCACACAGAGGATCAGAACCAGTCCCTGGCTGAACGCCGAAGCTCTTCGAAGCGCGCGGAACATACCGCTCATGAAGATGCGCCACAATAAGAAGAACAGGACAAGAAACACAACTGCTCCGAATACATAAAGTATAATACTGTATGTATACTCCTTACCGGTGGTAAGGGGGTGGACGACCTGCTTTCCGGTTTCCTGAATATCCTCATACTGGATCATGCTTCCGAGCCATGCCGCGCCCAGAACAAGTACCCAGAAGAAAAATGCAATCACGACCATCTTTCTTCCTTTTGTATTGGCAAACCTCTCTCCGCGTTCACGCGGCGGTCTTTTCTCATGATGTCTCATACTCTTCTCCTTCCCCCTGAAGTACCGGGAGTACTTTATACCATTGTAACAAATGCGGTTAGCACTGGCAACCTCTAATCAAGCGGAATATATTTCCGCCTGTTCCTCCGCGTGTGTTCCCTTACCCTCTCCGTTCCTCGCGAAGCGGCTTATCCCAATATACCTCCGCGGACTGCTCCGCTGCCAGCTCATCAATGTACGTCCGGAACTCCTCCATAAGACTCTTCTCGCGTTTCTTCGAGCGGCGTCCCTTTGCCTCATAAAGCGTCTTTTCGAAGTACGCGTCATAGGATACCGCAAAGTCTTCCTCGTCTCGATGCGGGAAGAACGAAACGGCAGCCTGGTAGCGGATCATACCGTCGCTGGAATCCGCGATCAGCATGACAAGCGCGCCCTTCCGCGGTACGCCGTTATACTCACAGGACGCTTCAAAATACTGCTCATAAACATTGACGGTTGCCATAATCTTACCCTCCCGGTGACGTGTGATTTTCCACCTGAATATTATACCAATCCGAAGGAAAATAATCAACCGTTCCGAGCCCTTCCCGCTTGCATTCAGACGGAAGATTTGATAACATTTGTCTTGGAAAGGTATCTTACGAAACTGCCGGAAAGTTTCGTCCGGAACGGTTCGGGGATACCGGTCACATCTGTAATTTGAGAGGATTATTCATGAGAAACTGGAAAGGATTTGAACACGGGATCAACTTCGGCGGATGGCTGTCGCAATGCAGACACACCGAAGAGCATTATGAGCGATTTATCAGCGCGGATGACTTCCGTCAGGTTGCGGTCTGGGGGCTTGACCATGTGCGGGTACCCGTGGATTACGATCTGTTCGAGGACGATAAGGGAACGCCCCGTTACGAGCGTCTCCGCTTCCTTGATTTTGCCGTGGAGCAGTGCGCGAAGAACGGTCTTAACATGGTTCTCGACCTGCACCGCACGATCGGGTATTCGTTCGACGAAGGTCACGGCGAAACGGGCTTCTTCGACAGCGCGGAACTTCAGGAACACTTCTGCAAGACCTGGGAGATGCTGGCAGCCCGCTACGGCAGTTACCGTCACCTGGCATTTGAACTGCTGAACGAAGTCACGAAGAAAGAATACAGCGACACGTGGAACCGCGTGGCCGATACCTGTATCCGCCGCATCCGTGCGATTGCGCCGGAGATTCCGATCCTGATCGGCGGCTACTACAATAACAGCGTGGAAGCGCTGAAGGACCTCGCCCTCCCGCAGGACGACAACATCATCTATAACTTCCACTGCTACGACCCGCTTCTGTTCACGCATCAGGGAGCTCCCTGGATCAGCACGATGGACACTTCGTTCCGCTGCCCTTATAAGATGACCTACGGCGAATATACGAAGGAAAGTATCGTTCAGCTCGGCGAAGGATTCGCGCATGCATTTGACGGATTTGAAGCGGCAAAGGCGATCGATGTGAACTATTTCGAAGCACTCTTTAAAGAAGCCGTTTCGGTGGCCGAGGAGCGCAATGTACGGCTCTACTGCGGCGAGTACGGCGTAATCGACCGGGTGGAACCCGAGGAGGCTCTTCTCTGGTACGAAGACTTCCACAAAGCGCTCAAGAAGTTCGGCATCGGTTCGGCAGCCTGGAGCTACCGCCGTATGGACTTCGGTCTTTCGGATTCCCGTATGGACGGCGTCCGTGAACGGATTCTTGATCTGATCAAGGGCTGACCGGTAACGCCGGACGGCTGTTTCCGAAACGTCAGTTGTAAATAAGCAAAACAAACCCCCCGATTGTGAGGATCAATCGGGGGTTTTATTCTGCAGTTGATGGGACTTGAACCCACACCCAAGTACATGGACATGAACCTGAATCATGCGCGTATGCCAATTCCGCCACAACTGCAAGCAAGGGTTATAATATCATCTTTCGTTCCAAGTGTCAACTGTTTTCAGTTTCGAATTGAAACTTCCGGAATACAGTCTGCTATGTCCCTCGCTGTTCCTCCCTTAACGGAGGATGCTTACCATACCGAATAAGGATTTGCCGGTGATCGTAACAACCGGCGCGTCCTCCGGGAGCTGCGCCTCTTCAATGTTCTCAACGGCGTTCGGTGCATCCATCTCAAGAGATACTCTTACGCCGTCGGGAATGATCACGGTTACCTTGCCGAGAATACAGGTCAGGTCAAGGTTCACGTTCTTTACGGGCTTCTCGCCCCACGAAATCGTCATCTTGCCTGCAACGCAGGAAAGGAACGCGTTATCGGTTTCCGGTGCGATGATCGTGTCGTTCTTTCCGAGGCCGACCGAGGTCACGACATTGTTCTCGGTTTCCACGCCCTGCAGCTTTTTAATATTTCTGCGGAGCAGCGCGAACATGGCAGCCGTTACGGCTCCGAATACGGCTGCGGCCGTTGCGGCAATGCCGAGCACAACCTTCAGGATAACATTGCTTTGTTTCTTCTCTTCCATTTTGAATTCCTCCTCTTTCTTCCGCGGAACATGGTTTCATCCCGCTGTTCTTATATCATTTATTGTACCTTTTCCGCGGAAAGGTGTCAATCGGCACACTCACCGAAGAAGCCCGCATAATCGAACTTGTAAAGCGTCACACTGTTTCCGAACAGGTCAATCTTCTCGCCCTTTGCGATGCCGTCGCGGATCTGCCGCGCGCCTTCGGCAAGTTTTTCGACAAGTTCCGGTCCGACCGGAAAATCCCCGTGCATTGCATACACTTCATCGTACTGCCCGTCATACTTTTTAAGATGCTCCATGCTGTTGATGAAATCATCCAGATTGCGCTTTGCGCCGAACATGTAGATGTTGCCGTTCTGCACGCTGTCGCCGCTTACCAGCACACGGTTCTTCTCATCGAGGATTGCGATGCTTCCCGGTGTGTGTCCCGGAATATCGATGATTCTAAGCGGCCGGCCGCCGAGGTCGATCACATCTCCTTCCTTCACGGGAATCACTGTTCCGGTTCCGTTCCCGGCCCGGTAGAGCGGCTCCTCTTTCGGACTCATATAGATCTCGGCAAATGCGCTGTTCCCCGCCGTATGGTCCCGGTCGGCGTGGGTGTTGATCAGCGAAAGCGGAAGCGGCGTGATGCTCTCCGCGATTTCCTTCGCGTCCTTGGTTGTCATTCCGGTATCGATCAGAAGCGCGCGCTTGCTTCCCGTGAACAGATAGAAACGCACCATTCCGTCCTCGATCCGCCATGTGTTTTCATTGATTTGGATAATGTCTGCCATCCCGAATCCTCCTTCTCTGAATAAACCCTTTCATACAGTATAAGCGCGGACGGAACCACCGTCAACCGTTCCGCCTAAGGAAAAGCGTCTCCGGAAGCAGAAAGATAAAATATGACATTTTCCGAAAAAACGGTATTGACAGCCACAATACTTCGTGTTACGATGTATTCCATGAAAGGAGGTATCGCATGGACATCCAGTTAAAACGAGGTCTTCTCGACGTATGCGTACTCGCTGCGATCAAAGACGAAGACTCTTACGGTTATAAGATTATCAAAGATATGAGTCCTTATATTGAACTCTCCGAGTCAACCTTATATACCATTTTAAAGCGGTTGGAAATGGCAGATATGCTGACGGTTCGAAGCGCGGAACACGGCGGCAGGCTCCGAAAATATTACCACATAACCGATGTGGGATTGCGGCGTATTGAAGAGTTTAAGGAGGAATGGAAAGAGATTATGTCGATTTATCAGTTTGTGACTAAGGAGGATCATGTTGATGAATAAAACGGAATTTCTCGTCCGGCTGCAGCAGGGCCTTACGGGGTTGCCGCAGGAGGATATCGACGAACGTCTGAATTTCTACAATGAAATGATATCGGACCGTATGGAGGATGGGCTCGGAGAAGAAGAAGCCGTAGCGTGTGTCGGCGACGTGGATGAGATTGTCGCGCAGACGATTGCGGAGATTCCGCTGCCGAAACTCATGTGCGAGCGCGTGAAACCGAAGCGACGTCTTCGGGCCTGGGAGATTGTTCTCCTTGCACTCGGCTCTCCGATCTGGTTCTCGCTTCTGATCGCGTTCTTCGCGATCGTGATCAGCATTTATGCAGTCATCTGGTCGCTCTTCGTATATGTCTGGGCAATTGAGGTAATCTTTATCGGCGTCGCGCTCGGCGGCAGCTTTATCGGTTCGATCATGATCCTTAAAGGCAATGCCGCAACCGGCATCGCGCAAATCGGATTTGCCGTTATGAGCCTCGGATTTGCGATCGCATTTTACTATGTCTGCAAGGCTACCACGAGGTTCGTCGTCTTCCTTACGAAGAAGATTGCCGCAGGCATTAAAGCCCTGTTTATCAGAAAGGAGCGCACGGAATGAAAACCTCTACAAGAGTTTTATTAACCATATCGGCCGTTCTCGTTGTGGTCGGCATCGGTCTGGTCGTTGTCGCATTGGGCATGAAGCACTGGAACTTCTCCTCGCTTGACGGCCGGAAATTCGAAACCAATATCCATGAATTCACGGAGAACATCACGGAAGTCAGGTTTGACACCGACACAGCGGACATCACATTTGCCGAAGCATCCGGCAGTCTTATTAAAGTGGAATGCTACGAGCCGCATAAGGAAAAGCATATCGTTACCGTTAAGAACGGCACGCTGAGCATCACCTATAAGGATAACCGCGAATGGTACGAAAAGATTGCGCTGTTCACTACGACGTCGCCGAAGATCACGGTATATCTGCCGAAGGGGGAATACGAAAAGCTGACCGTGAAGGAGCATACCGGAGACATTGTAATCCCGAGAGAGTTCACGTTCGGAAACATCATCATCAAGGCATCCACCGGCGATGTCGAATGCTCCGCTTCCGTAACCGGAACGCTTGAAATCAGTCTTTCCACCGGTGACTTCTCCTTAAAGGATATGTCGGCGGCCGATATGAAACTTACCACCACGACCGGTAAGATGAACCTTACGGATGTTAAGACGGGAGCTTTGACCATGAAGGTTAGCACCGGTAAATCGGTTCTGAAAAACGTCTCCTGCGACAGCATCGATTCGACCGGCAGCACCGGCAACATCTCGATGGAAAATGTG
>JAGADM010000026.1 GCA_017613595.1 Lachnospiraceae bacterium
CATCAACCCGCAGTCGATGCGCCAGAAGACGCTCGACGTGATCGGCCGGCGCCACACGGCGGAACAGATCAAAGACGCATTTGCCATGGCACGCGCATGCGGCCACGACAACATCAATATGGATATCATCATCGGACTGACAGGGGAGAACCCGGACGATGTGAGTTATACGCTTTCCGAGATCGAGAAACTCGATCCCGAGAACCTGACGGTTCACACGCTTGCCTTAAAGCGGGCGGCGCGGCTTACGACCGAGAAAGACCGCTACGAGGGCATGGAGGCGACCGGTGTTTCGGAGATGCTTGACCGTACCATCCGCTACGCGGCAGAGCATGGATATAAGCCGTATTACCTTTACCGCCAGAAGAACATGGCGGAGAACCTCGAAAATGTCGGGTATGCGCGCCCCGGCAGAGAAGGCATTTACAACATCCTCATCATGGAGGAGAAACAGACTATCCTGGCAGCAGGCGCAGGTGCGATGAGCAAATTCGTATTTTACGGCGAGGATCGCATCGAGCGTGTGGAAAATGTGAAGAGCCTTACCGATTATATCGCGCGTATTGATGAGATGATTGAACGGAAACGTGAGTTTCTGGCGAATAATACTCTATAGACCGGAGAGGACCATGGAATTTTCGAGAGAAATCGAATTGATCCGCAGAGTTTCGAATGATATCCCGCGTGAAAGCGATATGCAGGGGTTTCTTTCGCATGCCCGTGTTGTCAGCATGCTCTCGGGACTGGTTGCCGAGGAACTCGGTCTTTCCGAAGAGGAATGCGATGACATCCGGATTGCCGGAATGCTGCACGATGTCGGCAAGCTGACACTTGCGGAGCAGCTGTATGCGCACGACGAGAACATGCTCGGCGTCGAGCATACGAAATACGTGCGGATGCATCCGGCCATGGGTAACGAACTGCTTCGGCGCGAGCAGGTGTATTCCGAGAAGATCATATCCTATATCGCATGCCACCATGAGAATTACGACGGCTCCGGATATCCGAACCATCTGGAGGGCGAAGATATCCCGTTCGGCGCGCGAATCTTACGCGTGTGCGACGTATTCTCCGCCCTTGTCAGCAACCGGACCTACCGGGCGGCGTTCTCGGTGGATGCCGCAATAGAAATGATGATAGAAGATGTACGGGAGTATGATATGAGGGTATTCCTTGCATTTCTCTCCGTAGTCCATAAGCCCGAGTTTGAACAGGTCAAGGTGCTCATCGATATGGAGCAGCAGCTCGGGTTATATAACCAGGAAAAGTTAAGGAGGAAGGCCAATGAGCAATAAAGTACAGCCGAGAATTCTACCCGGCTTTATGGAACTTTTACCGGAAGACCAGATTGCGTTCAACCGTATGTATGATACGATCCGCGGCGTATATGAACGCTACGGTTTTCTGCCGCTTGACACCCCGACGATCGAGCTTTCGGAGGTGCTTCTCGCCAAAGCCGGCGGCGAGACCGAGAAACAGATATACCGCTTCGACAAAGGAGACACCGACCTCGCGCTCCGCTTCGATCTGACCGTGCCGCTTGCACGGTACGTGGCGCAGCACCAGCAGGATCTCGTGTTCCCGTTCAAGCGTTACCAGATGAGCAAGGTATTCCGCGGCGAGCGTCCGCAGAAGGGACGCTTCCGTGAGTTCTATCAGTGCGATATTGACGTCATCGGACTGGATTCGCTCGATATCGTATATGACGCCGAGATGCCGGCAATCATCTGCCAGGTATTTAAGGAATTGGACTTCGGTTCCTTCACAATCCGCCTGAACAACCGTAAGGTTCTGAACGGTTTCTTCAGCGAACTCGGCTATGCGGATAAGATCGGAGATATCCTCCGGACTATCGACAAGCTCGAGAAGATGGGCAAGGATGCCGTCAACGAAGAACTGAAGGAATTCGGCGTGGCAGCAGGGGACATCGAAAGAATCCTCGCATTTATCGCAATCAAGGGAAGTAACGACGACGTGCTTAACGCGCTGAAGGCGCAGGGCATCGCCGATGAGCGGTATCAGGCAGGCGTAGCCGAGTTAGAGGCAGTGATCGGTTACCTTCGCCGCTTCGGTATTGCGGAGGAGAATTTCCGCATCGACCTGACGATTGCGAGAGGACTTGATTACTACACCGGCACGGTTTTCGAAACGATGCTCAACGATTATCCGAGCATGGGCAGTATCTGCTCGGGCGGCCGCTATGACAATCTCGCGGATTACTATACCGACCAGAAGCTTCCGGGCATCGGCATCAGCATTGGTCTTACCCGTCTGTTCTACCAGCTGAAGGAGAACGGTCTTGTGAAGAACAATGCGGGCAGTCTCGCGAAGGTCATCGTAATCCCGATGGGTGAGGATGACATGAACGAAGCCATCGCGGTTGCGGCAAAGGTGCGCGGCGAGGGCATTCCGGCCGATGTATATTATCAGCAGAAGGGCATGAAGCAGAAGATGAAATATGCCGCGAGACTCGGCATTCCGTACGCGGCCATCATCGGCGAGTCGGAGCGTGCTTCCGCGAGCGTTATGCTGAAGAACATGGAAACCGGTGAGCAGGAATCGGTTCCGGTCAGCGAACTTGCAACGAAGATCCGGTAAATCAGTGAACACGGCAGCACGCGGAAACGGTGCGCCGGACACGGCTTCTAAAATGTGAGATTTCGGCGGATATCCGCCGGTTAAGGAGATAGGAAAATGGACAGAATTCAGATTAAAGACGTAAAGAATTATGCCGGTCAGGAAGTCCTTGTAAAAGGATTTGCCGAGAACTGGCGTGACGGAAAGTCGATGGCGTTCCTTGTGTTGAAGGACATCACCGGCAAAGTACAGGTTACCATCGAGAAGGAGCTTCATCCCGACTGGGCGGACGAGCTTGCGAAGATTACGCTCGATTCGGTCGTATTTGTCACCGGTACCGTGCAGCTGAGCGATTTCGTAAAGCTGAACGGCGTGGAGATCATCCCGACCTCGATCAAGGTGGATTCCGTTGCGGCTCCGCTTCCGATTGCGAGAGAGTTTATTCCCGCAACCAAGAAGAAGGCTGCCGTTGAGAAGTCTTCCATCGACCAGAGAATCGACTACCGCTGGATTGACCTTCGTACCGACGCGAACCAGCTGATGTTCAAGGCACAGACCGAGCTTGTACGCGCGCTCCGCGATTTCGCTCTTGACCGTGATTTCATCGAGGTACATACCCCGAAGCTGATCGGTGCGGCTTCCGAGTCCGGCGCGGACGTATTCCGTCTTGACTATTTCCCGAGCTACAACCTGCCGAACGCATACCTTGCGCAGAGCCCGCAGTTCTATAAGCAGATGGCGATGGCAAGCGGCTTCGAGCGTTACTTTGAGGTAGGCCCGGTATTCCATGCCGAGAAATCGTTCACGAGCAAGCACGCGACCGAGTTCACCTGCTTCGATATTGAGTTCAGCTATATCGAGTCGTTTGAGGACGTTATGAAGTTCGAGGAAGAGCTTCTGACGAGCGCTCTTAAGAAGGTAAAGGAGAAGTACGGCGAGCAGATCAAGGAGACATTCTCCACGGAGGATTTCGACGCGGAGATCATCGTTCCGACGACGCCTTTCCCGAGAGTAAAGCTTGCAGACCTGTATGACGCGCTCGAGAAGGAGTACGGCTATACCGTTCCCGATGAGGAGAAGGGCGACCTGACGACCGAGGCTGAGCACCTCAGCTATGAGTGGGTTAAGAAACATTACAATCACGAATTCCTGTTCATTACCGATTACAGCGCGGAGAAGAGAGCGTTCTATCACATGCGTGACGAGAACGGCGTTCCGCAGGGCTACGACCTTATATGGCGCGGCGTTGAGATCACGACCGGCGCACAGCGTGAGCACCGCTATGAAGTGCTTAAGAAGCAGGCCGAGGAGAAAGGACTTGCAAATGACGTTAAGTTCTATCTCGAGTTCTTCAAGTACGGCTGCCCGCCGCACGGCGGTTTCGGTATCGGCGTAGACCGCCTTACCATGCTTCTGCTCGGACTCCCGATCAAGGAAGCAATGTTCCTGTTCAGAGGACCCGCAAGACTGACACCTTGATAGAATCGCGACGATTACAAAGCCCGGAGGACGCCATGACATTGATCGCTATCATGTTCTTCCTGATTCTGTTTCATCTTGACTGCGGTGCCTTCTTCCGATACGGCGAGGACAAGAAGAAAGCCGTTCACGGCGAATGGAGAACACCGGAATCGAGCCTTCTTATGTGGTCCGTTCTGGGAGCGTTCGGAGCCTTGTCGGGAATGATCTTCTTCCGGCACAAGACGAAGAAGCAGCTCTTCCGCGTATGGACCGGCGTGTTCGTTTTCTTAAGGCTTTTATTGGTTGCTTTCGGTATCATTTTCCTGTATTATTGGTACAAAGGGGACTGGGCGGCAGAACTGGTTGCCCCGTTAGTTAAAGATTTACAGGCATTCAAATCATAGACCGGCGAAGCCGGGAGAAAGGGGTTTCATTATGAGTATTGTGAAGCAGAGCTTCGGAAAGACCAAGGAGGGACAGAAGGCCACTCTTTACACCATCGAGAACAAGAACGGCATGAAGGTTTCCTTCTGTGATTACGGCGCATTGATCGTCGGCATCTATGTTCCCGACCGCAACGGCAAGATTGAGGATATCGCCCTCGGTTATGACGATGTAAGCGGTTATGAGGACAACGGCTGCGGTTTCGGTTCCTTTATCGGACGCCACGCAAACCGTATCGGCGGCGCTAAGTTTACGATCGACGGCAAGACTTACGAACTTGCGAAAAATGACAACGGTATCAACAACCTGCACAGTGGCCCCGTAGGCTACAATCATATGATGTATGATGTGGAAGTATTTACCGACGAGGACAGCACGAGCATCGCATTTTCGAGAATGAGCCCCGACGGTGAGCAGGGCTTCCCGGGAGACCTCGACGTAACCGTTACCTATACCGTAACCGATGACAACGAGCTTGCAATCGAGTACTTCGCGGTAAGCGACAAGAAGACTGTTATCAACCTTACGAACCACACCTACTTCAACCTTGCCGGACAGGCAAGCGGAGATATCCTTGACCAGGAAGTATGGGTTAAGAGCGACAAGATCACTCCTACCGACCGTTTCCTGATTCCTACCGGCGAGTTTATGGATGTTACCGGAACGCCTATGGATTTCCGTACTCCTAAGAAGGTCGGCAAGGACATCAACGCCGATTTCGAGCCTTTGAAGCTGGCCGGCGGATACGACCACAACTATGCACTGAACCTCGATATCGAAGAGGATGAGATGGATCTTGTTGCAAGCCTTTACGATGAGAAGAGCGGCCGCTTCATGGAAGTTTACACCGATCTTCCTGGTATGCAGCTTTATTCCGGTAACTTCATGAGAAAGGAAACCGGCAAGGACGGCGCGCAGTATGACCGCCGTCACGGTATCTGCTTTGAGACGCAGTTCTTCCCGAATGCATGCAATACGCCTGCATTTGAGTCGAGCATTTTCGATGCGGATGTTCCGTTTGACTATTGCACGGTTTACGCATTTTCGGTAAAATAGTATAAAGTATTTGCGGGGAAACCCGCATGAAACGGAGGAAACCATGCCGGCGAGTCTGATAAACAGTTTGTTGATTCAGTCTTTTAAGGCATGGTTTCCTGCATATACGGGTAATCTGGCATTCAATCTTCTTGGTACGCTGGCAATTGAGATACCGCTCGCATTTGCCCTCGGACTGCGGGGGAGGAAGAATGCGTGGACGGTCTTTGAGGTAAATGTTATGACCAACCCGATCGTTGTCACGATACTGTTCGGGTTGGTAAGGACATCACTTTCCATGCCTGTCGTAAGGGTGATCCTTTTTCTGATGGAGTGTGCCGTTGTAGGGAAGGAAGGAATGCCCTATAAAAACAGGCTGACGGGAGTGGAGAGCAGAGAAGATTGAAAACGGGCGGTTGTGTACCCGCCTGCGAACAGATATGCAGGGGCTGCAAAAAAATTGCGGCCCTTTTTCAAAGTGACATACGGAGTACACATCCGCATGCTATTTTAACATCACAAAGGAACGAAACAACCCGGAAAGGAGACGCCGATGTGCAGAATTCTGCTGGCTGAGGACAATGACAATTTGCGTGAGGTCATGACCGATTACCTTGAGGACAACGGATTTCAGGTCACGGCAGTCCCGAACGGAGCGGAGGCGTGGGACGCATTTTGCGAACAGGACTTCCGGCTTGTGCTTCTCGATGTGATGATGCCGAGGATGAACGGCTTTGAAGTGTGCCGCCGTATCCGGGCAAAGGAGGATGTACCGATCTTATTCCTGACGGCACGTGCCCAGGAAGAGGACCAGCTTCGGGGCTACGCGCTCGGTGCTGACGAGTATATCGTGAAACCATTCTCCCTGCCGGTTCTTGTGGCCAAATGCAAAGCCATTTTAGAGCGTGCGGCCGGACGTGCGATGACGGAAGCGGTCATAACCGCACAGGGACTCAGTGTCAATACGCTGACCGGAAAAGTTACGGCTGACGGCGAAGAGATTGAGCTGCCGGCTCTCGATTTAAAACTGCTTCGCTATTTTATGGCAAACCAGGGAAGGATTCTTACGAGAGAGCAGATTCTCGACCGGATCTGGGGCATGGATTATGAGGGCAGCGACCGCGTGGTCGACACGCACATCAAGAAACTCAGAAAAGCACTCGGAAAGCAGGGCTCCCACATTGAGACGGTTATCAAGGAAGGGTATCGTTTCGTTCCGTAAATCGCAGTGAGAGTGGGGATTTTTATGAAGCGAAAGAGAAGAAGACGTGATGTTTTAAAAACCTGTATCATCATCGAACTGATTGCGGTGCTGACGATTGCGGCGGTATGCTTTTTTCTGTACCGAAGCAAGCAGGCAGCGGTCCGGGCGGAAGTTGAGAAGTACAAGGCGGAACTGATGCTTAATGTGAGAGACATAGAGTGGGCTTCGCAGTCGTTTCGGGGGCTTTCGGCCTATGTCGAAGAGCTTGACAGCTGGCGTAAACAGGTTCTGGATGATCCGGATTACGCAGACGAATTTGCCGTTGCGATATTCGGCATGGACGGAGATTCCTGCATGTATCTGAAAGGAGACATTGTTCTTCTTTACAACGAAAAATGTACGGATATTTCTCAAAAGGAATACCGCGAGACCGTTTGGGATCTTGCCCGTTATATGACAAAGGGAAGTATCCGGGAACTGCTTGACTATATGGAAACGGACCGGGATCTGCCGATTCGTATCCTCCCGACCGTCAGCAGCTTCCGCGGTCGGAAAGCCGAAGACGGAACGATTGCGCTGACACAGGTAACCCTGTTTTGCGACGACTGGGCGTTCTCTGACAGCCGGGGAGACCGTGAATTCGACAAGAAGACCTTTGTTCTACAGGCGGCAGATTACAGAGAAGAGGATGACTACACATGGACACTGCCGACGACAGCACGATCGGACGAGTTTAAAGACGTAAATGCGAACGGGGACCCAATCGAGTGGGTTGACGATGAGACGCATTTCGTTGCATTCCGCCAGAGCCCGAGACTCAGCGGGCTGATAGATTACTGGCAGGGTGTTGAACGGCAATCCCGTTATGAGGCTTATATTGTCAGCTTCGGCTATGATGCGGTGTGGGCGGCGACTCCCGATAACGGGTTTGACGGAGCGAAAACCATGTCCGCGGTCAGATCGCTTTCCCTGGGAAGCACTGGAGGAGCCGAAGGAGCGATGTTCCTTCTGTTCGATATCAACCGGATCGCATGGAACAAGGCAAAGCAGGTGATTCTCGTGCTCATTGCCTTCGGGCAGGCATTTGCCTTCGCGGCTATGATCCTTTGGTTTGAAGCAAAACGGAGACGCTCGCAGAACAAACGGCTTCGAAACACGTTCATCAATGCCATGGCGCATGAACTGAAGACGCCGGTGGCAGTTGTAAACAACACGGCGGAATATCTGGCGACAGGCTGCAAGCCGGAGAAGCAGGAGCATTATCTCGGCGTGCTGACGCGCGAGAGT
The DNA here is from genome assembly GCA_017613595.1 of Lachnospiraceae bacterium. The sequence continues at coordinate 8,009 of JAGADM010000026.1, forward strand.
GCGTCCATGAACGAACTGTTGAACCGGATGCTCACGTACACGCGCGTAATAGATGATAAGGTAACACTTACCAAGAGCGAGGTCGATCTGACCGCGCTTACCGAGAAGGTCTGCGCATCTTATTCGGACATGATGGCGGCAAAGGGGATGAACGTCCTCTTTAAAAACAAGACTCCGCTTGTCGTGAATTGCGATGCCGCGCTGATGGAGATGGTTCTTGACAATCTTGTGTCGAACGCCGTCCGTCACGGAGATCCGGACAGTACGATCGTGATTGAAAAGGAAGAGATGCGATTTTCCATCTGGAACAAGACCGAACCGCTCAACAACACGGAACTTTCGGAAATCTGGACGCCGATGTTCCAGACCGACCGCAAATCCGCGCAGTCGGAAACGGGCGGAATGGGACTTGCGCTGTGCGCCGGCATTCTGAACACGCACGGTGTCATGTACGGTGCATACAACGAGAAGAAGATGATCGAACGGGACGGCGTATCCCGCGAGGAAGACGGCCTTGAATTCTTCTTCGACTTTGCCCGCGTGCCGGTAACGGAGAAGGGCAGAAGGTTTGCGTTTATCAATCTTATTACGGTCGGAATCACTTTGATCAATGCTCTGGTATGGTCTTTCCAGTATATCAACAGTCCTACCGGAAAAGGGATCCGCTATGCTACGGTGATCCTCTGGCTCCTGTGCGCATTGCTCAATCTGCTCGCTTATGTGAGTTCCAAAAGAGGGCCGCAACCGTCCCGAAATAAGAAAAAGGTGAAACCGCTCGGAAGCATGTGACGGAGATCTGTTTCGGGAACCCTTGCAAACATTGGTAAAATCTGACTTTGTTAACGAAAATGTGAACGAGAAAAATAATCGTTCACATTTTTCTTTTTGAAAAAACTGAAAAAGAGCCCAATATTCACATTTTATTTACAAAGCCGAAATACTATCCTAAAATATGTCCGCTATAATAAGGCTCAGAAAGAAACAAACGAAACATTCCTCAACAAGACATTTCCAAATGATTTTTTCATATAATATTAGCCCGGCGGTCAACGCTCGGGCTACTCCTCTTTTCAGGGGAGTTTTTTTATTTTCCGGAAAGAATCGCCCGTGAAAGGGGCGGATAGCTTTGACATTTGCCCGCGCAGATAGTATACTGTTCTGTAGTGATTGGAATCACACGAATGGAGGACAGGTAATATGGGTAAAGTAGTAATCATGGATCATCCGCTTCTGCAGCACAAGATCGGAATCATGCGGATGAAGGAAACTCCGACCAAGGATTTCCGCGAGCTTGTGAATGAAGTTGCAATGCTGATATATTATGAGGCGAGCCGGGATCTTCCGCTTGCCGATAAGGAAATAGAGACACCGATCTGCAAGACGACCGTGAAGGAGATTGCAGGTAAGAAGCTTTGCGTCGTTCCGATCCTCAGAGCAGGTATCGGTCTTTGCGACGGTATCCTCCGGATGAATCCGAATGCGAAAGTCGGACATATCGGAATGTACCGCGACGAGAAGACGCTTGAGCCGCACGAGTATTTCTGCAAGATGCCTGCAGACGCCGCAGAGCGTGACATCTTCGTGGTTGACCCGATGCTTGCAACCGGCGGTTCCGCGATCGCCGCAATTGATATGTTGAATAAACGCGGCATTAAGAGAATCCGTTTCCTGTGCCTGATCGCCGCTCCGGAAGGATTGAAGGCGCTTCAGGAGGCACATCCCGAGGTTGACGTATACATCGGCGCGATGGACGATCATCTCAATGAGAACGGCTATATTGTACCGGGTCTCGGCGACGCCGGCGACCGGATTTTCGGAACGAAATAACGTAGACCACCTCCACTGTGAAGAAGAGCGAATGAAGGTATGAAGGAAAGAGAGACTGACGAGGCTTTATTCGACCGTTACCGTAAGGAAGCGGACAGCGACGCGCTGCGGGAACTGCTGATCCGTTACCGTGAGGAACTGTGTTTCTTCATTTACGGAATGGTTCGAAACATGGAAGACGCAGAGGACCTGATGCTGGACGCGTTTGCGGCAGCTTCTTCGGGGACCGCGCGTTTTGACCGCAGGTCATCCTTTAAAACCTGGCTGTTCGGAATCGGGCGGAATATGGCGCTCAAACATCTCCGTAAGCAGCGGTTTTCCTTCTCGGAATTGAACGAGGAGATGACATCGGATCAGGGAACTCCCGAACTCGAGATTCTGCAGACCGAGCGGAACCGAATGCTTTATAAGGCGCTCGGAAGCATCCCGGACGATTACCGGCAGGTGCTGCATCTTACGTATTTTGAGAATATGGACAACGACGAGGTTGCCGTTGTTCTGGATAAGAATAAAAAACAGGTCTATAACCTGATAGCAAGAGGGAAGCAGGCTTTGAAAGAAGCCCTCCTGAAACTGGGTTATGAGGCCGGAATGTGAGGAGAGCATGAAATCGATTGATGAGCAGATGGCGATTATTGAGAACCGCTCCGCTTCGATGAAGAAGAGAAGTCTTGCAATTCGATATATTGTCGGTTATTCGATAGCCGCAGCGGTTTTCGTTGCGCTCCTGATCGGTGCTTCCATGAATATCCCGAAGCTTCGTACGGAGGATATGCTGGAGGAGACCGCCCGTTACGGAAGTCTTATCGTATCGGCACCGTATATGGGATATATTATTGTCGGAGTGATTACGTTCATCCTGGGAATTCTGGTTGCGCTCCTTTGCAAGCAGATCAGAGATCTGAACAGTCTGGAGAACAAGCAGTAATGACGGATTATATTATCCTGGGAGACAATGTCTCTCAGGTAGCGGCTTTGATATTTGCCGTAGTGATGGTTGTAAGATGGCTTCGTAATAAAGGAAACTCAGTAGTACTGGGTTTCCTTTTGTATGCTCTTGTGTGCCTGCTGATCAGTGATATCTACTGGAATGCCATGTCATATCTGAAACCCGATCTGCGGATTCCCTTCGCGGCCAGTGAGATTGCCGACATCGGAACGGTACTGTTCCTTGCGGCCATGCTGAGCGAGATATACCAGGATTACCGTGTGAAGATCGGATGGGAAACCGTATGCGCAGCTGTTCACGGGGCGGTTTCCATCTGTCTCTGGACGGCCTGGGCCGGGGAGTGGTTTAAAAATGTAGTCGGCGGAATCCCCTACGTTTACTATCTCTTCGTTGTGGTATGGTCCTCCAAAAAGATACAGCCTTTCCGCAGATACCAGAAGATTCTGATCGGAATCGGCATCTTTGCGCTGGACATCATACAGATCATCGGCCTTGTGTCATCAGAGAAGATTACAGATCTGATGAATTATATCTCTTACGGGACGATTATATTCGGAATTATCCTTCTTATGATCAAACTTATTCATATGCTGCGCCGCGCGTATCGTGAGCGTTCCTACGAATGGTCCAGAAAGACGCTTGCGGCCGCTCTTGTTACATTAGTGTGGGTACAGAACGGAATGTACATGAGCTACGATCCGTTCTATTCGATAGAAGATATCGGATTTACCTTTACCGTACTGATTATCGTGTGCGCGGTATTCTGCGTCCACGAGACCGCCCGTAATACGGAGAAAGATTGGGGGATGGCGTAGTATGGTTTATTCCGAAAACATCTTTATCTGTATCGCGGTTCCGCTGATCATCGGCATATTTTTCACCGCCAAAGGAACCCGTAGCTTCCTGCTTTCCTTTGTTATGGGAATGGTCACCTGTCTGGTCTCCGCATATATCAGCGGATTTTTGAAATTCGTCATGGACATTGACGCGGAGGAAATGGCGGTATTCTATTCGCCGATGGTGGAGGAAACGCTGAAACTCCTTCCGCTGCTGTTTTATATGTTCGTCTTTATCCCGAAGAGCGGTAAACTTTACACGGTTGCGCTCGGAATCGGACTCGGTTTCGCGACATTCGAGAACTGCTGCTACATTCTCTCGGATTCCACATCGAAACTCGGTTTTGTGCTGATCCGCGGAATGGCAGTCGGAGTCATGCATCTCGTGTGCGCGCTTGTGATGGCGATCGGGCTTAATATGGCGCAGCGTCTCAGAGGATTGACGATTCCCGGATTGTTCGGAGCGCTGACTCTTTCCGCCGGTTTCCACGGACTCTATAATCTGCTCGTTTCGGAGCCCGGAGTACCTGCGGTTATCGGATATCTCCTTCCGATGATCACGGCTATCGCACTGTATTATCCGTACGAGAAGAAAATCCGCGGCGGTCTTTCCTAAACATAACGATTCGGTTTTATATGCCGGATACATGGTTATATCCATGTGTCCGGCTTATTTTTTTGCAAAAATCGAGGAAAATGAAAAAATCACTGAGTAAATCTCCGGAAAGGCGGTACTAAAGGGTGTAAGACACATCGAAAGAAAGGGGGACACTCGCATGAAATACGGAATCGACGAAGCTCTGGTGCAGATTGAGGCAAGAGGCAGAGAAATGAAGATTCGGAAGAAACGGAAGCAGACAGCCGTTCTGACGGGAATGATCGCAATATTGATGATCCTGTCATCCGTTGCAATATACCGGCGTACGGGAATCAAGCCGGTGGAAGAGACATCCTCCTCATATGGCGCGTTTATGCTTTCGGAAGAGGCAGGAGGATATATCTTAGTCGGTGTGGTCAGCTTTACATTTGCCGTGGCGCTTACACTTGTGTGTCTCCGCTTTGCGGGCAGAAGAAAGGGATCCTGCGGAAAAGGAAAGCAGGACGGTCTTCAGGAAAAGGCGGAAGAGGAAGCCAGGGAATCCGGGAACTGACGGAATACAGGAGAAAGAGTCATGCGATGGAATAGAATTGTAATACTGATTGTACTGGGGAGCCTGCTCACCGGAGGCATCCTGTTCGGGACTGCGGCAACGCGTTCCGGGACGGGAGACCGGCGGCAGCGGGATATCGTCCTTACCAATACGGCACATACGGAAACGGGATGGAGTGACGCCGAACGCTGGGCGGACTCCGTAGTGAAACTGGAAGTTTATGACAGCAGGGGTGACCGGATCACGACCGGAAGCGGCTTCGCTGCAATGCCTGACCCGGTGCTGATTACCGCAAGACATGTAGTTGTCAACATGAAGTACATGATTGCCACGAGGGATGACGGGACAACATTTCGTGTTGATCGGATTCTTGCGGACGATGAAGATTCCGATGTCGTGGTGTGTGAACTCCCCGCCGAAGCAAATCTGAAACCGCTTCCGGTAGAAAGAGGCGTTCCGAAAAGGGGAACAAAGGTGCTTGCCGTCGGGAGCCAGTTCGGACTGATTAACCTTGTTTCGGACGGAATTGTCAGCGGGACGTGGGAGTCGGGAGATGTGAAACGCGTTGTATTTACCGCGCCGGTATCGGGCGGAAGCAGCGGAGGACCGCTCCTAAACGAAGCGGGCAATGTTATCGGTATTGTTACCGGGACCTATGAAAAAGGTCAAAATCTGAATCTCGCCGCTTATGCGGATGTGATATATGCTCTGAACCAATAGTATAAACGAAGGGGAACAAAAGCATGGATAAACTATTGAAGAAGAAGATTTTAGGGGGAATTGCGGCTTTGGTCGTCCTGGCAGGCGTCATCGTCGCGGCGGTATTCAGCCTGAAGGGCGGCAACCCGTCTAAAACAACCCCGACCGGAGCAGTTACGGCTACGCCGACACCGGACATGACCGACTACAAGGAAGTCCGGTTTGCGCTTCCGGCAGGAACATCGGAAACCGACGTAAAGAATACGCGGCTTCCGGAGACACTCCTTGTTCCGAAGGGAACGAAAGTGTCGGAACTTTCCCGTCCGAGACAGATGGGAAAAGTATTTTTGGGATGGTATTATGACGAAGCGTTAACTTTGACGACGTTGCCGGATGAGACGATTGAAAACAATCTGACGCTCTATCCGCGATTCGGCGATCGAGAGGACCTGCAGACGCAATTTTCCTATGATTACATTTCAAAGGAAAATGTGGAAGCGGATTACGAAGTAATCGTGACAGGTCATAACGTAAAACCCGAAACGGTTAAGGAACAGACCAAGGTTTATAACATGAGCCTTGGCGGAGAAGAAATCGAATTCACGCTCGAGAAGATTGAAAAAGCAGGGGAAAGCGACGCGAAAGAGGATGAGGAAGAACTCACGGAGGAGATGAAGGAACTCCTTCATGAGCTTGATATCGATCTTGACGAGATTGACGGAGTTCCGGATTTCTATGAACTGTATGACCTTGATGAGAACGACAGTCCCGAGCGTTATTGGAGAGAAGTTCTTGGACTGAATCCTGATCAGGTAATTGCCCTGACGGGAGTTGTTAGGATTCTGGAAAAGATGGCTTGGAACAACGCAACGGAATACAAGGTTGTTCCCGCAGGTGGCTTATGGCCCGAGGGTCAGTTGGTACAGATAGAACTTGCCGATACCGGCAGCATCCGTTTCAAGGTTGACGGCGAGGAGACGGAGCAGCCGATTACCAAGTTCAACTTTACCATATATCAGGAGCCTTACAACGATCTTGCCATTAATTCCGGTGTTGTATTTATTCCCCTTAAGGAAGTCGGCGGAATTGACAAGCTGGAAGCTTTGTATAAGGTTTCCATGGACGACACGGAGCAGATCACGACCAATCACAAGTCCGGAGAGTTTACCTATAAGGGTGAGTTGGAGCCCGGAACGACGGTTGCAATCTATGACGGCGTTCTCGGACAGAACGGCCGTGTAGACGGCGAAGTGGGATACTATAAGATCACCGCGAAAAACGGTGACGGCCGCTACACTTACGGCACCGCGGACTTCACGGACGTGCTCTTTATCCCGGATGTTATCCCGGTGCCGGATGACGGTACATTTGCCGACGGAAGCGTAAAACTCGGCGCCGGAACGCTTAGCTTTTCCGGTAAGCAGTTTGCGCATCTGAGAAACGGAAAGAACACCACTGTTGAAGCAGGGGATTTCCTGTATTTCTACACCGGTCAGGCAAAGGCAGTGAAAGACCTGAAGATTACCGGTGTCGGCCGGATCACCGAAGTGAAAAAGGACGGCAACGGACTGCTTGTAAGCTATGAGCCGACCACGCAGGATAAAGTTAACAATTACGGTATGTTTGAGCGTACCGAGCAGATTGAGATTCCGATTGAAAGCATTGATAAAGACGCGATTATGCGGAGCATGACCGAGCAGATGGACAGAACGCAGTTCGCGGTTAAGACCGGCGATTACATTGTCGGACTGATCAATGGTGATATCCTGCTTCCGGATGACCCGGATATGGCGGAAGCACTTAAAAATATGACCTTCAAAACCGATGCCGGCGGCGAAATGTCCCTGGAGGAGATTCGTCTTCTCGGCGCGGCAAGCAAAATCACCGTTTCCGACAAGACGGTTGATTTTGATATCAGCGGTACCTGCGAGCACTTCCACGGAAAAGGCGCCCGTATCGTGATCAGTGTCGGATTTACCATTACGGTCCAACTGAACGGAAACAACAATCTGAAGATTCAGTGTGTTGCGGCGATTGAGCAGGAAATCGTACTCGGCGCCGATATTGACGCACACATCGATCTTCTGGCACTTGATGAGACTACTTTTGATGCTTCGCTTCGTGCCGGTACGTTTACCGGTTTCGGCGCACAGGCGACAGTTATGACGACATCCGAGAATCCGAATGAAGACACGGAGTGGGGTCGCCTCCTTCGCTCGACCGGCGCAGGGACCGCAGCACCGGGAGGAAACAGCGAGAAGCTTCTGAATATGGCAGAGAAGCTCGGCAACCTTTCTGAGGATCTGGAAAAGGTTCAGCAGGGCGGAACTTACACGAAGAGCAAAGGTTCGGCAGGCCAGTTCGGCGCAAAGAAGGACAGTGAAAGCGCACAGGCAGCCAGCGCCGGCGGAGACCTTCCCACGAAGTACGCCGCAATGCTTGAGAATGATGACGCGAGCTATATCGATCTTTTGGACCAGAAACTGTTCAAGTTCGATTTCCGTCCCCCGGGGCCGTTTGCAATCATCGATTTCAGTATTCAGGGCGATCTGGTTATCTCCTTTAAACTGAACGCAATGATGGGCTTCAGTATTTCCTACGGTAACGCTAAACAGCTGTGTTATCATCTGGAGCCTGCAAATGATATTTCAAAGACCACGACCACGGATCTCGAGACCCCGAACTTCCGTGTGGACTTCTTCGTATTCGGTATGACAGGTCTTCGAATCGGTGTCAGACTGGACGCCAGAATCGGCCTTTTGAGCACGGATTTCGACTCCATCGGCGTTGTGGCTGAGGTCGGACTGTACGGCGAATTTTACGGATTCCTGTATATGTATTATGCATGGACATCCGGAAAAGAACCTCAGAGCGGCATTATGGGTTCGCTTTTGTTTGAAATAGGGGCATACCTGGAAGTAAAATTCAAGGCCCAGCTCGGCGACGACAAGTTGTCAAAAGAGATTGATATATACAACAAGAAGTGGCCACTGCTGCAGCTCGGAGATACCGAAGTCCCCGTGCCGTATCAGGACAATGAAGAGGACGACGAAGCGCTCTCGAAGATGTTGGAGATTGAGAGCGGACAGAATACGGTTAAGGTACCGGATGCCGTATTCAATATTGACATGATGGCACTGGATTCCGGAGAAGTCAGCCGCGAAAGCCAGGATAGCGACAAGGTCGGAGCGGAGAATTACAGTTTCACGATTAACGGCCGGACCTATACACAGTATAACGAAGAGCACTTTGATGTTGTCTGCTATGACCTCGATGGCGAAAACGGAAAAGCCACGGAGAATCACTCCTTCCAGTACCTGCCTGCGACCAACGAGATTTATATCAAACCCGTGGACAACGACAAGGATGAATACTGGGGCGTTGTAATCTTTACATATCGGAATGACAGTTTCGGTTTCAGTACAATTGAGTTTCAGAGGATTTTGAAGGTTCACTGGAAGGGCGAACCTTGTACGGCGGTTGTGGAATACTACGTCCATAAACCCGGCGGAGAGAGGAATAACTTTGATGGTATGGGCGGTGACCGCGATAAGTATTATGATTTTGTCAAAGAAGGCGAATTCCACGGATTTGACGGAATCGATTACGATATTATCGTGGACGAGGATTTCGTATATCAGTTCCCCGGATACCGTCTGATGGGTGTTGATTATCCAGGCATTATGGTGGCCGATGAGCAATACAGAAAGGCAACCGAAGAGTATGAAAAGGAAAAGGCCAAGTATAAGGAGATGAACGCCGCACCTGACGGTCAATACACTTTCTCTGACTATAAAAAGCAGTCTGTGAAAGTGGATAAGGCTTTGGCTGCCGTTCATTCCAACTCGAAGTATTATCAATCCTACTACACTAATATCGGAGATGCGGTTGCCAATAAACAAGGCACCATGTATTTCCGTATGGTGAAAGACGGGACAGTTGTAAGACTCTATTATGATGAGGTAAAGTATAAAGTTACCGTGCTTCGTGTAACGGAGCTTCCGCCTACGAAACCGGCGAGCGGTCGTGAATTCTTCTATCAGGGTTACTATGACGATTATAAGAAGAATGCAGATCTCTATATCCGCAAGGATGATTCTGTATTGGAGAAAGCACTGGCCCTTATGGAAGGATATGATAAGACCAAAGATCTTGAATGGTACTATTATCTTCCTAAAATGGCAGATCCTTACGCACGCTGTGGAGCGCAGAACGGAATCGCCAAGATTTTCATCTATAACCATAATGTTAATCATTTCACGAGTGATGGCGCACTGATTCGCGAACACTATTCGGAATGGATGCCGCTGACGGCCGATGTAAAGATGCCGGATGAGGATCTTGTTCTCATAGCGTATGAGAAGAAATCCGAGAAAGAGTATAAGGTATCCTGGGTAAATGATTACGGTGAGGCGGTTCGTGAGGATACGGTTGTTTACGACAACAAAGTTTCAAAGGCGCCGGATATCGGAACCAGAAAACGTGACGGTTATACTTCTTCGATAGAATGGGTTAACCAGCGTGGTGTGAAGTACTATGACGGTTATGTTATGCCTGCGGAAGATGTCACATTTACCGCACGTGTTACCTACAAACCGGTTTCACAGCCGATTACCTGGAACGTTGAAGGAGAAACATGGGTAACGAACGGACCGGGTACGGGAGAACCCTTGAATATTTCCACCTATAACCTGAAATATCAGGGCTCGGATCCGAATAAGTTTAAGAATGAGGACGGATATGTCCGCAAGAGGGGATGTACCGAACATATCAATGTTATCTTCCCCGGAAACGCCAAGCTGAATATCCCGGATGAAGAGAAAGAATATGTTTACGGGAAGGACAAGATGCCTTACGGCGGTGTTACCATAAAGATCTGGTTTACCGTGAATGAACATAAGGCTACCTGGATGGATGGCGATACCGTTGTAAAGGAAGAAACTTATCCTTACGGCACAGCCATGTGGACGCTGCATCCGGAGGTACCGGTCGGCGAGGACGAAGTCGTTGACTGGCGTACGGACAGCTATGGCGACAAGGATTCGATGGTAATCTCGATGCCCGATAGGGATATGGTAATCTATACGGTTCGGCATAAACACACATGGGACGCCGGAGTTGTATCAAACGGAGCAAACTGTATGAACAAGGGAACCACGAAGTATACTTGTACAGGATGCGGTACAACCAAGTATGTGGAGAATCTTCCGGTGGATCCGAACAATCATTACCGTTTGTCTGAGTACCATGTCACGCTGGCAAACTGTACAAGCCCGAGGATCGAAGAGTACCGTTGTCTGTGCGGTTATTCTGAGACGAGGACGGTAGGAGAAAAGGACCCGAACTATCACTACATGTACGAAGCGACCGGACATTACAGTAAACAGACCGTAGAACGAGAGGCTCCGACATGTGCGAAGCCCGGACATGAAGAAGCTTACTATTGCTGGGAGTGTGGTGCCCTTTTAGGCGGAAATGAAGTTATTCCGGCAACCGGACAGCATGACTATGTGTATTCGACGATTCAGGATGCGACCTGTGAAGCAGACGGGGAAGAGAAGGGAATCTGTTCCGTATGTCAGGGTGAAACGACCAGAGCGATTCCGAAACTCGGACACCAGTGGGGCGATGTCTCTTATGAGCTTGTTGAAGGCAATACGAAGATGACAGCGAAACGTACCTGTTCACGGGAAAGCACGCATGTGGATACCCAGACCGTTGCGGTAACTGCACGTGTTGTGAAAGCAGCAAGTTGTATGAGTGAAGGAACGATGGCATATGATGCTCAGTTTACGAATACGGCATTCGGAAAGAAGACCATCGAACAGACGATTGCAACGAAGGCACATACATGGGGCAATGTAAGTTATACCCTCAGCACTGATAAGAGATCCGTTAAGGCGATACGCGTCTGTGCATATACGCTGGAAGGTGTTCATCAGGAGGAAGAGTCGGCACAGGTTAGCTATACGGTAATTCAGCCTGCAACGACGACTTCAACCGGTAAAGCTAAGTATTATGCTACTTTCGAGAATCCTGCATTTGCTTCTTGGGAACAGGAAGTGGAACTTCCCATAGAAGTGTGTGAACATGTATGGACGGATGTGATTAGCAAACCTTGGGCTGAAGTACAGAGTGATAAGGTTGTTCTTCATCTCGGTGAAAAGACGCAGAAATGTTCGAAGTGTAATGTAAAACGGGATGGTTTCTCCGAAGAAGTAAAGATTAAACCTGTACTGAAAGAAGATACCGTTGATTTTTATGAAATGATTCCGTATATGGCACTGCAGTATAATCTGGCCGGATATACGCTTATGGACTGTTACGACTTCGGTACCATGATTACTCTTCCGACTGCACCTGACGGATCCGGAAGCTTTAGCTTTGACATCTCTATTCTGGATGAACCCGGGATTGATCTTGATGCCGTAAAACTTTCCGATTTGGATGCGCAGTTCCAGAGTGGTGCAATTGATAAGTATGAAATTCCGTATACCTTGGTTCCTTTCCTGTCAGATGTTCCGCTGGATGGTGACATATACGAGGAAATGATTTTAAGTGATACGGATGACGGAAAACCGATTTACGGGCAGATTTCGTATCTTGCAGAGAATCAGGTTACTTTGAAACTCATTTGCGGTCATAAGCATGAGTGGAAAACGAAAACGGAAGAACCTTCATGTTCTTATTACTACCAGAAATATCACTGGGTACACGGAAGAACGTATACGTCCTGCGAACAATGCGATATGAAGACGTCAGAGACATTGATTAAGTTGCAGCCATATGTGAGAAGACCGGAAACTAATACCATGTTTGAACGCAGAAGTGATAACACTTATGAAATTCATGTTAAAGCTTCTTATCTTGCAGATGAGATGTATTTGTGGAGATCCATCAATCATAATGAAGGCAATCTGAAGTTTTATACTTCCTCAAATGCAGTTATTGATGACGTAACACTGTCTTTTGTATTAGAGGTTTATTATTCAGAAGACGGAAGTATCAGTGAGGATAAGAAATATCAGGCACTGACCTACAATAGTATGAATGCTTTGGGTACCGGTAAACCTGAAGTTACACTTCCGGACGGAGTAACCGAGGAAACGATGATGAGTGAACTGGATAAGGCGGTCACAATTGTTTATTCCTTTAATTACAGCATAGAAGATTGGGAGACGGTCAAGATTAAGCTGGTTATCGAACCTTAATACAACGGAAAGACTCTAAAAAGACAGGCTCCAAAAAAACTGGACACCCAGAAAAACCCCGGAAACGAAAGGTTTCCGGGGTTTTTAAGTGCAAAATAAATAAGAAAAGGATTACTGCTGGTTTCCGCTGTTGTTATTACCGCCGTTCTGAGCGCCGAGCCAGGTGAAGATTCCGAGAACGATACCGATCAATGCCCAAAGATCAACCAGAGAGCCGATCAGCCAGGAAATAAACGGAATTCCCAAAATACCCATTACGATGCTGACAACCGCTGCAACGATGATATAAGCGATAATGCAGGTGATCAGACCGTTATTATCCGTTGCCTTATCAACAAGCGGGAAGTACTTCTTAAACTTCTGAAGATCAAAGTTTTCCATAGTGATACCTCCGTGAGAGATTTATACGATACAAAAAGTATAGCATACCAGATGGAAAAATCAATAGTTCGTGAAGTATTCTCGGGAAATTTCATGATGTTTCCGAAATCTGACAAAACAGGCATGCCGCAGAGCTGAAAACTCTTCCCGGCATGCCCGTTTTATTGTTTCACTGATATTCCGCTGTCTTACTCGTTCACAAGCGCCTCAGCCATATCCAGAATCTTTTCGAATTTCTTCATCGCCATGCGTACCGGCTCGGGAGTGGAGAGGTCCACACCGCCGTGCTTCAGGGCATCCAGGCAGTATACGGAACTGCCGAGAGACAGGAACTCAAGGTAACGCTTTACTGCGGGAGCGCCTTCGTGAAGAATCGCTTCGGAAAGCGCAACGGCCGAAGAATAACCGGTCGCGTACTGGTATACGTAGAAGCTGCGGTAGAAGTGCGGGATGCGGCTCCACTCGTAAGCAACCTCATCATCAATTACAAGGTCCGGACCGAAGTACTGCTTGATCAGATCGCGGTAAATGTCATTGAGGGCGGTCGAAGAGAGCGCCTCACCGGCATCGATGCGGTCGTGACAGATCTTCTCGAATTCCGCGAACATTGTCTGACGGAAGATCGTTCCCTTGAAGCCTTCCATATACTCATTCAGCAGAAACAGCTTCATGTCGCGGTCATCGGTCTTCTTGAGGAGCGTTTCGACGAGAAGGTTCTCATTGACCGTCGAAGCAACTTCTGCGATGAAGAGCGCGTAATCGTCATACTGTACGGGCTGCTTCTGATGCGTCAGGTACGTGTGCATCGAGTGGCCCATCTCATGGCAGAGCGTTGATACGTCATCAAGCGTGCCGTTGAAGTTCATCAGAATGTTCGGATGATCCTTACGTGTGCCGATGGAGTAAGCGCCGCCTGACTTTCCGACGTTCGGATAAACATCCACCCAGCGGTCCGCGAGGCCTTTCTTTACGGTATTCACATAGTCCTCGCCGAGCGGGGCAACCGCCTCAAGGAGAAGTGCCTTGGCCTCCTCGTAGGTGTAGGTCTTGTTCACATCCTTTACAAGCGGTGCGTACACGTCGTAGTAGTGCAGTTCGTCAAGGCCGAGCATCTTCTTACGGAGCGCTACATAACGGTACATGAGCGGCATGAACTCGTGAATCGTCTCCACAAGGCTGTCATACACGCTGACCGGAATGTTGTTGCTCGAAAGAGACCATGCAACCGATGACGGA
>JAGADM010000001.1 GCA_017613595.1 Lachnospiraceae bacterium
AGTACCGTCATCGAGTTTCACGTAATCAAGCGTAACCGGAAACGGGTCCTCAGCAGTCGTAACAATCTCCAGTTCGGTCACAGTCAGGTCAATTTCTGTGATTGTGCAGTTTCCGACGTCAGCATTCACAGAAAACATATCTCTCTTGGATGTATAGTTATTCGTCCATTCAAACGTATGCGTATACTCACGACCTCCTTCACGCCATTCGTGTCCGATAATTGTAAGCCGGACCGGCACCTTTCCGAGGTCAACGCAATACTTTCCTTCATTGTCCCGGTAGGTGTAACCGTTGAACAGGTACCAGAGTTTTCCGTCTCTCACGAACGGCGAACTATTCCACCCGATCGAAGTGATACAGTCTTTCGGAAGAATGAATTGCCCATATACATTCAGCGAGAACCAAATCAGCGTTTTATCCGTGATAAGCCATCCGTCCGGGGCGTCAACCTCGTAATCCGTACTGATTTCAATCCACATATTGCCGGCGTCGGCGACGATGTCCTCAACGGTAACCGTTACCCTGCCGAATCTTACGGACTGTCCGATTCGGATAATGGAATCCTTAATTGTCTCCGTATCATTTTCCGTACCGAACAACTCTAAGAGGCGATTTATATATCCGCGTCCCGCAGTCGCCGAGAACACCCCGAGTGAAAGCACGGCAAGGCACGCTGCAAGCAGCACAATCCGTACACGTTTTTTTGGCGTTCCGTTTTTATCTGACACATTTTTCCCCTGAATGGTTTTGTATTGTTCCGTTCTTTCCCGTAATCTTTGAACGACTTCCTCAGTTCCTCTCATGATATCCCTCCTTCTCCATCTCTTTCCGCAAGGCTTTCTTGGCCCTTGCGGTCAGCTGGTTTACGCCGAATACTGTCTTCTTCATAACAGATGCTATCTCTGCTGCACTCATATCTTCAAAGTATCGGAGCCATAATACCTGCCGGTAATCTTGCCGTAACCTGTGCAGACACCTGTGAAGAGTCTTCTTCTCCTCCTCCAAAAAGAATTCCTTTGCTGCATCCTGCTCTTCGGAAACAAGGATTGACATGTCCTCCGGTGAAAGCGGCACCGTGCCATGGTTCTTCCGAATTCTTGCGCACGTTACATTCCGTCCGATTCCGTAAAGCCAGGTTTTAAAAGAAGATTTTCCGTTAAATTCCGGTTTCTGCGTCGTCAGTACCAGAAGGGTTTCTTCCGCCATATCTTCAGCGTCCTGAAGATTATTAACAAAAGTGTTCAGATAAAGAACAAGCCCCTTATAATACTCCTCAACGATCTCCGTCAGACCGTCCCAATCGCCTGTCAGAAAACGGTGGTAGCTACTTGCACCGTTATCCATTGACTCACCTACTTTCCTCCGGGTTCCCGAATTGAAAGCTTTCAGGAATACCCTTTCGCTTATTAGTAGCATTTTCCGAAGAAAATTGCCACAATTTTTTTCTACGTATTCCCAATACGTATTCCCAATAATCAATTCTCCCACTTGACTCAGGCAATCAGCCGTGATATTTTAGGAATGCAAGAAGAACGACGAGCAGGAAAGGCACCCTGCGCTCCCATTGGGAACCTGATATGATGGATACGCCGCCCATCCGTTTCTTCTTCATTAATAGACAATAAGCACCCTTTTACGGGTGCTTATCTTATTATGTCATAAATTGTTATTGAATCTTTACTCGTAGTATACCGGCTCGGCGGTCATCAAAAGGGCCGCAATCACGTAAATCCAGATGCTCATTCCGGCAAATGCCACAAGCAGCACGGTGATAATCCGAACCAGTGTCGAATCGACTCCGAGGTACTCGGCGATTCCTCCGCATACGCCGCAGATCTTTCTGTCATATCTTGATTTATAAAGTTTACGCATGGTATTCAGTGCTCCTTTGAATGATTTATTCTGTCCCTTCGGACATTTTGAGAATACCATGTCAAGATGAATGCGTCTTTTTGGAAAGATTAAAGTTAGATTAATCTTTCGCCTCACGGCGGGAAATGCTACGCCGCGAAGCGTTTACGCCACATAATACTGCGCCTGCGCGTGGAACATCTCCGCGTAGATGCCGTCAGGAATCGCAACAAGTTCGTCATGCGTGCCGTACTCCTTAATCGTTCCGTCCGAGAAGACGGCGATGCGGTCGCAGAATTTACAGCTGCTTAATCGGTGCGAAATGTAGATTGCCGACTTATTTCCGACGAGGGTGTCGAATTTGCGGTAGATATCATACTCCGCCATCGGATCAAGCGCAGCCGTAGGCTCGTCGAGGATGACAACCGGCGCGTTCCGGTACAAAGCGCGACTGATAGCGGTCTTCTGCCGCTGGCCGCCCGAAAGCTCGGTGCCTTTCTCGTCGAAGCTCTTATAAAGCGTCGTATCCAGCCCGTTCGGAAGTTTCTCCGCGTCTTCCGCAAGTCCGGACAGTGCAAGCGTCTCCTGTACTTTCGCGTCGCGCTTTTCGGCGTCATCCGCCGCATAGTCGATGTTGCCCATCTCGATATTCTC
>JAGADM010000027.1 GCA_017613595.1 Lachnospiraceae bacterium
CCGGCCTGATCCCGGTTATGCTTCATGACCGTTTCCAGGATAACCCGTTCTATCACGGAATCAAGACGATCATGACGATCCACAACCTGAAATTCCAGGGCGTATGGGACGCGAAGTCCGTTCAGGACATCACGGGACTGTCTTCATACTATTTTACGCCCGATAAACTGGAAGCCTACGGCGACGCCAACTACTTAAAGGGCGGCCTCGTTTACGCGGACCGCATCACGACGGTAAGCAACACCTACGCTGAAGAGATCAAGACGCCGTTCTACGGAGAAGGTCTCGACGGCCTGATGAACGCACGGAGCAACTGCCTGTCCGGTATCGTAAACGGTATCGATTATCAGGAATACGATCCGGCGACCGATCCGTTCATCGTGCAGAACTATAACGCAATCACCTTCCGGAAGGAAAAGGTGAAGAATAAGCGCGCTCTGCAGAAGGAACTCGGACTGAACAACGATGACAAGGTATTCATGCTCGGTATCGTATCGCGTCTGACCGACCAGAAGGGCCTCGATCTTGTGGACTGCGTGATCGAAGAGATCTGCGCGGAAGATACCCAGTTCGTCATCCTCGGCACCGGCGATCCGAAGTACGAGAACCTGTTCCGCCATTTCGAGTGGAAATATAAGGACCGCGTATCCGCCAACATCTACTACAACAACGAGCGTTCGCATAAGATTTACGCTTCCTGCGACGCATTCCTGATGCCTTCGCTGTTCGAGCCCTGCGGACTCTCGCAGCTGATGAGCCTTCGGTACGGCACCGTGCCGATCGTTCGTGAGACGGGCGGCCTGAAGGATACGGTAGAGCCTTACAACCAGTATGAGAATTCCGGAACCGGTTTCGGTTTCCGGAACTACAACGCGCACGAGATGCTCGGAACAATCCGTTATGCGAAGGATGTGTATTATAACCACCGCCGTGAGTGGAACAAGATTATCGACCGCGGCATGTCCCGTGATTTCTCGTGGACCAATTCCGCGAAGCAGTATGAGGAACTGTACCGGTATATGTAAACAGTTTCAGCCCGGCGCGGCCGCTGCTGCGGTAACAGCGACAGCGTCAGCAATAACCAGTTATGGAGGTTTCCTCTATGAAACTATCCGATTTATGTAATGAATCCCGAGTCCTGATTCAGGGCAATCCGGAGACGGAAATCAGCGGGATCGCGTATGATACCAGAAAGATTCAGCCCGGCAACCTCTTCGTCTGCATCATCGGAACGGTGGTTGACGGCCATGACTTTATCGATAAGGCGATTGAGCTCGGCGCGGCGGCAGTCGCGGTCACGAAGGACGTGACGGTGCCGGAGAAGATTGCCGTAATCAGGATGGACGACGACCGTGCGGCGCTCAGCGCGATGAGCACGATCTGGTTCGGTCATCCTGCGGAGAAGCTGATCACGATCGGTCTTACCGGGACAAAGGGCAAGACGACGACCGCGTTCATGATCCGCGAGATTCTCGAAGAAGCCGGTATCCCGTGCGGGCTGATCGGCTCGGTGGAAAATATCATCGGCGACGAGCACATCCCGGCGTCGCATTCGACGCCCGAGTCGTATGTGCTGCAGGAGTATCTGTCCCGCATGGTCGCGAAGGGTCTTCGCGCCGTGGTGATGGAGGTTTCCTCGCAGGGACTTAAGATGCACCGCGTCGGCGGCATGACATTTGACTACGGACTTTTCACCAACTTCGGAGTGGACCATATCGGAACCGGCGAGCACGCGGACCTTGCGGAGTATTTCGCCTGCAAGCGCATGCTGTTCGGCATGAGCCGTACCGGTATCTTTAACGCCGACGACGAGCGTGCGGCCGATATGATGGCGGACCAGCCTTGCCGGAAGGTTACCTTCGGCGCAAAGGAAGGCGCGGATTACCGCCTGAGCGATGTAACGCTCTCGAACCCGGGCGGAAGCCTCGGCGTTTCCTATACGGTGTCCGGACGCTGCAATATGCGCGTAAATGTGGACATCGCGGGTTCTTTTAACGCTTATAATTCGATTGCCGCGCTGTCGCTTGCGAAAGAGATGGGAATCGCGGACGAAGTGATCCTTAAAGTGATGAACAGCATTCACGTGAGAGGCCGTGTGGAGCCCGTAAAGGTCTCAGGCACATTTTCCGTAATGCTTGACTATGCGCATAACGGAATGTCGCTCCGAAGTCTTTTAAAGACAATCCGCGAGTATCACCCGAAGCGCCTTGTGTGCGTATTCGGATGCGGCGGAAACCGGTCGAAGGACCGCCGTTACGAGATGGGAGAAGTTTCCGCAAGCCTTGCCGACCTGACCGTCGTTACGTCCGATAACCCCCGTTTTGAGGAGCCTAAGGACATCATCGCGGACATCCTGATCGGCGTGAAGAAGGCAAGCGGCGCTTATGTGACCATCGAGGACCGCAGGGAAGCGATTCACTATGTTTTAGAGCATGCCGAGCCTGGCGACTGCATCATCATCGCCGGCAAAGGACATGAAGACTATCAGGAGATCCGCGGCGTCAAATACCATATGGATGACCGTGAGATGATCCTTGAGGAGGCGGCAGCCGTCGGCCTTTTGTAAACAGGGAGGATTGACACGGATGCTGTATGCGGATGTGATTATTGACATTTCGACAGCCGCTCTTGACCGGACGTTTCAATACCGGATTCCCGAACCGTTAACCGGTTCCGTGGAGGTCGGTTCGCCGGTCATGATTCCTTTCGGAGCGGGCGACAAAGTCCGCAAAGGTTACATTGTCGGAATCGGAAATGAGCCGAAATTTGACCCGGCCCGGTTAAAGGACATCATCGGACCGGCCCCGAGGGATCTGTCGATAGAAGATACGATGATGGGACTCGCGTACTGGATGCGCGAGCAATACGGCGGAACGCTTTACGACGCGCTCCGGACTGTGCTTCCGGTCCGTAAGAAGGTACAGAAGCAGGCGAAACGGATCATCCGGAGAACCGTAAGCGAAGAAGAGATCCGCAAAGCCTACACGGAAGCTTCCGCGAAGAAGCATAAGGCAAAGGCAAGACTGCTGGAGCCGCTTTGCACGCAGGAATTCATCCCGTACGAGATTGCTTCCGGAAAGATGAATATCGCGAAGGCGACGATTGATTTTTATGCAGGAGCCGGACTTCTTGAGGTAGTGTCGACCGGAAAGGAACCTTTCCCCGGCGACGGGCTGAACGTGCCTCTTAACGAAGAGCAGCAGAAATCCGCGGATACGGTTTTAGCAAAGCGCGGCGAAGGCAAGCCGTTCCTGCTGTTCGGTATTACCGGAAGCGGTAAGACCGAGGTTTATATCAAGATTATCGAGAGCGTGATCCGGGAAGGAAAGCAGGCGATCGTCCTGATCCCCGAAATCGCTCTGACATACCAGACGCTGCTGCGGTTCTACCGCTGCTTCGGCGACCGTGTCGGCTACGTCCATTCGAAGATGGCTTTGTCCGACCGGTATCTGCAGTGCGAGAAGGCGAGAAACGGTGAGATATCCGTAATGATCGGACCGCGGTCCGCTTTGTTCACGCCGTTTCCGAACCTCGGACTCATCGTGATCGATGAGGAACAGGAGCTTTCGTACCACAGCGAAACGACGCCGAAGTATTATTCGGACGAGGTCGCGATCAAGCGCACCCGCGACTGCGGCGCGGCGCTCGTACTCGGTTCGGCAACACCTTCCGTGAAGAGCTTCCGAAGAGCCGAGACAGGGGAGTACATCCTCCTCGAGCTCACGAAACGGGCCAGGGAAGGCGCGGAACTGCCGAAGGCGGAGATCGTCGACATGCGTGAGGAACTGACGAGCGGAAACCGGAGCATCTTCAGCCGGAAGCTTCGTCAGGCGATGACGGAATGCCTTAACGCGGGACAGCAGGCGATGCTGTTTCTGAACCGCAGAGGCTTCTCGGGATTTCTATCGTGCCGCAGCTGCGGCGAGGTCGTCAAATGCCCGCACTGCGACGTTTCGATGACCGTACACCGAAGCGGCAGGCTGACGTGCCATTACTGCGGCCATACGGCACCGATACCGGCTGTATGCCCGGCATGCGGATCGAAATACATTGCCGCGTTCGGAACCGGCACGCAGAAGATTGAAGAACTCGTAAAGAAGGAATTCCCGCAGGCACGCGTCATGCGTATGGACGCGGATACCACGAAGGGGAAGGACGGATACGAAACGATACTGTCCGCATTTGCCGAAGGAAAAGCGGACATCCTGGTCGGTACGCAGATGATCGTAAAAGGCCACGATTTCGGCAATGTAACGCTTGTGGGCGTCCTTGCGGCGGACCTTTCGCTCGGCGTAGCGGAATACTCAGCGGCGGAACGGACATTCCATCTGCTCGCGCAGGCGGCCGGAAGAGCGGGACGCGACCGGTTCCCGGGACAGGTTGTCATTCAGACCTACCGACCGGACCATTACGCGCTGATTGCGGCGGCCGCGCAGGATTACCGCATGTTTTACGAGCAGGAGATCCGGTTCCGGAAGCTTGCGTCTTATCCGCCGTGCGCGGGAATGCTCCGCGTGCTCGGACTCGGAAAGGACGAAGCGGCGCTTAACGAAGCGATGAAGAATCTTTCGGAAGCGGTACGTACGAAAGGCATATCGGTGCTCGGACCGGCACCGGACGGCATGCGTTACGCGATGGATATATTCCGCACCGTGCTTTATGTGAAGGCACCGCGGAAGGAAGCGCTCATAAAGGTCCGCGACCGCCTGGAACAGATTGTTCCGGAAGGCATCTCGCTGCAGTTTGAATTCAGTGAATAAAGGATACGGCGGCACAAAGCCGCATGGGGCAAGGAGGAAGGAAAATGGCATTACGTAAGATCCGGACAACAGGAGACAGAGTTCTCGAGAAGGTATGCAAGCCGGTAACGGAGATGAACGCACGCACACAGGAGCTGATCGATGATATGTTAGAGACGATGTACGACGCAGACGGCGTCGGACTGGCGGCTCCGCAGGTCGGCATTCTGAAGCGTATCTTCGTGATCGATGTATCTCCGGAAGGCAATGAGCCGATTGTATTTATCAATCCCGAGATTCTCGAAGTGTCCGGCGAACAGACCGGTTATGAGGGATGCCTGAGCGTTCCCGGAAAGAGCGGCGTGGTAACAAGACCGAATCACGTGAAGTGCCGCTACCAGGACCGCGAGATGAATTGGCAGGAGATTGAAGGCGAGGAACTTCTCGCGAGAGCCATTCTCCACGAGAACGACCATCTGGACGGGCACCTTTACGTTTCGCTTGTGGAAGGCCGTCTCTATGACAATTCCGAACTTGAGAAGATGGAAGAGGAATCCTCTGAGGAGTAAGTATGATTCGTGTTGTTTATATGGGAACTCCCGATATCGCGGCCGTTATCTTACAGCGGCTTCTGCGGGAACCTTACAAAGTCGTTCTTGCCGTTACGCAGCCTGACCGCCCGAAGGGCAGGGGCAAGGAACTGGCAAAGTCGCCCGTGAAGATCGTAGCGGAGGAAGCCGGCATTCCGGTATTCCAGCCCGTAAAACTGCGTGATCCGGAAGCCGTTAAGACCGTAGCCAAGGCAAAGCCCGATATGATCATCGTGGCAGCCTTCGGACAGATTCTTCCGAAGGAAGTGCTTGAACTTCCGAAATACGGCTGCATCAATGTCCATGCATCGTTACTTCCCGCATACCGCGGCGCGGCACCGATCCAGTGGGCAATCCTTGACGGACAGAAGGAGACCGGAATTACCATCATGAAGATGGACGAAGGTCTCGACACCGGCGACATCCTTTTGCAGAAAAGCATCGAAATCGCTCCGGATGAGACCGGCGGCTCGCTGCATGACCGGCTTGCGGAGCTCGGCGCGGAGGCGCTTACGGAAGCCATCCCGGGTGTGATCGACGGCAGTTTACAGCCGGTTCCGCAGGGGGAGATGACGACGCCTTACGCGAAGCAGCTGACAAAGGAAATGGGGAGGCTTGATTTCACGAAGCCGGCCGAAGAACTCGAGCGTACCGTTCGCGGACTGTATCCGTGGCCGGGCACGTATACCGAGCTCGACGGGAAGCTTTTGAAGATCCAGAAGGCCGAGGCAGTCGTTCTGAAGGAAGCCGGACTTGAACCCGGCACAATTACGGATATTACGAAGAAATCGTTTACATTTGTCACCGCTGTCGGCGGACTTCGCGTGCTTGAGCTGCAGCCCGAAGGCAAACGCCGCATGACGACCGAGGAATTCCTGAGGGGGTACCGGTTCTCTTAAAGCGGATGGATTGAGGAGTACGGATGAACGCGCGTGAATTTGCCCTGAAGCTGCTGCGGCAGATCAATGAAGAGCAGGTGCTGAGCCATGAAGCGCTCGGCGCACTCGAAGAAAACGGACTGGAGCCGCGTGACCGCGCGCTTGTAAACCGTCTTGTTCACGGAACGCTTGAACGGCAGTGGACGATCGACCGGATTCTGACGGCGAAGACGGGTAAACCGGTATCAAAGATGAAACCGGGCATAAGAAACATCCTGCGAATGGGCGTGTATCAGTTACTTTTCTTAACGCAGATTCCCGATTCGGCGGTCTGCAACGAGTCTGTTAAACTCGCGAAGAAAAGCGGATACGCGGGGCTTTCGGGATTCGTGAACGGCGTCCTCAGAGGCATCGTAAGAGATGCGGAGGCAGCCGGTTCAAAAGAGCAGTGCCTTACCGGCTACGGCAGCGGACTCCGTGAAGAAGAGCGGTTCTGCTTTCAATATTCGGTTCCGCCGGAACTCGCCGGTTATTACCGGAAGCAGTACCCGGATGAAGCGGATGCCATGTTTGAAGCGTTTCTTACGGAAAGCGGAACGGCAATCCGGCTCAATAAGAGCCGGGGCAGCATGGAGGACCTGAAAAAAGCGCTTACGGACGAAGGAATCGCGTTCCGTGACGGGCTTCTTCCGAATACGTTACGTTTGGAAAAGGGCGGCAGTCCTGCCGCGTCCGGAGCATTCCGGAAGGGACTTTTCAGCATACAGGATGAGAGCTCGGCGCTTGCCGGAAACGTTCTTCCGCTTAAGGCGGGCATGCGGGTGCTCGATATCTGCGCGGCGCCCGGCGGGAAGACCGTCCATGCCGCGGACGAGTTAAGCGTACTCGGCGGCGGAAGCGTAACCGCGAGAGATCTTTCCGCGGAGAAGATCGAACGCATCCGCGAGCACGCGGAGCGTGTCGGACTGACGAACGTGACATGCGAGAAGCGGGACGCGCTCACATTTGACGCGGCCTTAACCGAAGCGTTCGATATCGTGCTTGCCGACCTGCCGTGTTCGGGACTCGGGGTGATCGGACGAAAGCCCGACATTAAGATTAAGACCGGCTTACAGGATATCGAAAGCCTAGCCGGGATACAGCGCGATATAGTAACGAACGCGGTGCGGTACGTGAAACGGGGCGGATACCTCTGTTACTCGACCTGCACGATTACGAAAGAAGAGAATGACTTTAACTGCGATTATATCGAATCGCTCGGTTTCCGGCCGTATGACGTGACGGAAGCCGTACCGGAGACGCTCCGAAAGCGGTATCGAAACGGAAGGCTCCAGTTGTTCCCGCAGGACGGGACCGACGGATTCTTCCTCGCGGTATATCAGAAGAAAGACGGGACGGATGAGCAGAACTGACCTGAAAAATCTGACCTTGGAGGAGCTGACCGCGGTTGTAACCGGCCTCGGCGAGAAGAAGTTCCGTGCGGAACAGCTTTTCGACTGGATGCATAAGAAGCAGGCGCGCACGATCGCGGAGATGACCAACCTTTCGGAAGCGTTTCGGAAGAAGCTTTCCGGGGAATTCGATTACACGGTGCTCGAGAAGGTCGTGGAGCTTGTGTCCGGGATCGACGGAACGCGCAAATACCTGTTCCGCCTGCAGGACGGCAACGTGATCGAGAGCGTGCGGATGGAATACCATCACGGCCTGTCCGTATGCATTTCCTCGCAGGTCGGCTGCCGGATGGGCTGCTCGTTCTGCGCGTCGACGATCGGCGGACTCGTCCGGAACCTGAGCGCCGCGGAAATGCTTGAGCAGATTTATTCGATCGAGCGTCTCGGCGGAGAGAAGATCAGCAACGTCGTCGTAATGGGAAGCGGCGAGCCGCTTGACAATTTCGATAACCTGATCCGTTTTATCGGGCTTCTCTGTTCGGAGAAGGGCCGCAACCTGAGCCATCGGAGCATCACCGTTTCGACTTGCGGACTGGCCGACCGGCTTAAGGAACTTGCGGACCTTGACCTCGGCATCAACCCGGCGGTTTCGCTGCACGCGCCCAACGACGAGATGCGGAAGCAGCTGATGCCGGTCGCGAAACGCTATTCGATCAGAGAACTGATGGAAGCGGTCGATTATTACTTCGAAAAGACCGGACGGCGCATGACTTTCGAGTACAGCCTGATCCGCGGACAGAACGATACGGACGCCTGCGCGAAGGAACTGACCGCCCTCTTAAAGGGCCGGAACTGCCTCGTAAATCTGATTCCGGTGAACCCCGTAAAAGAGCGCGGATATGAGCGTCCGGAGGGGCCAAATGTGCAGACTTTTCAGAAAAAACTTGAAAAAGCCGGCATAAATGTTACTATTAGAAGGGAAATGGGCTCTGATATTAATGCCGCCTGCGGACAGCTTCGCAGGCATTATGAGGAGGAAGCAAAGGGA
>JAGADM010000028.1 GCA_017613595.1 Lachnospiraceae bacterium
ACCGATTGAATACTTCGTCCTGCTAAAACCCGTGAAACTATCTCGAGTTTTGCTTCAGGCGTCCATTTCTTATTAGTTCCTGTGTGCTTGAGAACTTCGGGACCATTGCTTTCCTCAAGCCGAGCCCACCGTCGCACCATTTTGTGAAAATCCTCAGGATCCTTAATCCCATCCGGCGTCTCTGGCCACTGACCTTGCCAATACAGTTCAACACATTTTCGCTTAAACTCATAGGTATAGCGCATGAAAATACCCTCCTTACTGGATGTCCAGTAAAGAGGGTACATATCACTTCCGGATTCATAAGGGCTTATTTAATTCTTATCGTCAGAATTATCAGAAGAGACGGAACAGACCGATTACCTTTCCGAGGATCTCGCATTGATCGACAATGATCGGATCCATGTAGTCGTTCTCGGGCTGGAGGCGGTAGTGGCCTTTCTCTTTATAAAATGTCTTAACGGTAGCGGAATCGTCAACGAGAGCAACGACAATCTCGCCGTTACGGGCGGTAGACTGTCTCTGGACGAGAATCTGGTCGCCGTCGTAAATGCCTACGTTAACCATGCTTTCGCCTTTTACACGAAGCATAAAAGTCTCGGCGTTCGGCATGAACTCGGAAGGAATCGGGAAGTAGTTCTCGATGGATTCCACTGCCAGTATCGGCTGTCCGGCGGTAATGGTACCGATCATCGGAACGTTTACAACTTCACGCTTTACGAGATTGAACTCATCGTCGATGATCTCGATGGCTCGAGGCTTAGCCGGGTCGCGGCGGATATAGCCGTTCTCCTCCAGGGATTCCAGATGCGCATGAACGGATGAGGTGGAGCGGAGCTTCACGGCATCGCAGATATCACGAAGCGCAGGCGGATAACCTTTTGCAAGAATCTGCTCTTTGATATATTCGAGAATCTCTTTCTGTTTCGCTGTAATCTTTCCGGGCATACGGCACCTCCGAGGTCTTCATTTTTCTCTATTATAGCATTGTTCCGGTGGAAAATCAAAACATTTGTTCGAAAAATGTACCAAAAAATCGAACATATTTTTGGTAAAAATGATAATAACCATACAATTGACAATCGAATAAATGTTCGGTATAATCAAATCATAACGAACAAGCGTTCGAAAGGGAGGAAATGATCATGACGATGGTGAGAGAGTTTATCCTCAAACATATGAAACTTAGTATTGCGTTTTTCGTACTTGTTATTACGTTAGGTATACTTGTCTTCGGTAAGAACAAGGCATACGGAAGCTACGGCTATGATAAGCAGTGCGTCAGCATAGAAATAGAAGAAGGCGACACTCTCTGGAGCATCGCCAAGTCTTATTATGTTCCGGAATGCGGAAGCATTCGTGATTATATTGATGAGATTAAGAAGGCCAACCGTCTCTGCACCGACGATATCCATGCGGGATGCTACCTGATCGTGCCTTATTACGTACCGGTTCACTGATCCTTGTGTGGTTTACGCCATTTCGTTAACGGCTGTTCCTCCGTAATCGCATGGAAGAGCCGTTCCCGGATTCCGGGAGCCTCTGCATTGATTTCATTTAACAGCCTCGTTGCATATTCTCTTGTGGTATTGCCGTCGGCCTTACAGGGATTCTTGAATACGGGGAGGTCGTATTTGTTCTTAAAACCGACGATATCGCATTCGTTGACATAAATCAGCGGACGTATCAGAATTAGCCCCATGCGGTCCCATTCGGTTACCGGGGCGAATGTATGGAAGCGACCCTCGTAGATCAATGACATAAGCATCGTTTCGATGACATCATCTTTATGATGCGCATACGCTATTTTATTACAGCCAAGCTCTTTCGCTTTTTCGTTGAGCGCGCCTTTGCGCATCTTCGAACAGAGCGAACAGGGATTGGTTTCTTTTCTTTCTTCGAAGATTATTCTTGCAATTTCCGTTTCCACAACCGTGAAAGGAACATTTAACTCTTCGCAGAGCTTTGTAATGGAAGAGTAATCGATATCAAATCCGAGATTAACGGCAATGGCCCGGAGTTCAAAGTGTTTCGGATAGAAACGCCTGAGGCCGGAAATCGCATAAAGAAGCGTCAGGCTGTCCTTGCCGCCCGATATTCCGATTGCAATCTTATCGCCTTCTTCGATCATCTGATAATCGTCCACGGCTTTTCTTGTATAGCTTAATAACTGCTGCAGTTTCAAGGCGTATTCCCTTTCTGATTTCGCAAAACACTGGTAACAGTATATTCTATGTGTATTCTTTTTGCAATCTGCACTTTTTCATAGTATTTGCCTTTGTTCTATGGTATAATTATACCATCTGAACAGATGCGGAGGTAGAAAACTTGAATTCCCTGATGCAGCAGGTCATTAATGAAATTAAGAAGAATATCAAAGGTAAAGATGATGTTATAACGAAAGTACTGTGCGCGATGCTTGCGGGCGGACATGTTCTTCTTGAGGATATCCCCGGTGTCGGAAAGACGACGCTTGCGGTTTCGGTTTCCGAAGCCATGTCGCTTACTTATAAGCGTGTGCAGTTTACGCCGGATGTAATGCCGAGCGACATTACCGGTTTTTCGATGTTTAATCCGCAGACAAGAGAGTTTGAATATCATTCTGGCGCCGCCATGTGCAACCTGCTTCTTGCCGATGAGATTAACCGTACGTCTCCGAAGACGCAGTCGGCCCTTTTACAGGTAATGGAAGAGGGACGTGTTACGGTTGACGGCAATACCTATTACATTCCTAAGCCGTTCTTCGTAATCGCGACACAGAACCCGTTCGGAAGCGCCGGTACGCAGCGCCTTCCCGAGTCACAGATGGACCGATTTATGATCCGTCTTTCAGTCGGTTATCCGAGTCATGATTCGTCTGTGGATATTCTGAGGTCCGATATGCCTCTTA
This sequence comes from Lachnospiraceae bacterium, assembly GCA_017613595.1. The sequence continues at coordinate 2,891 of JAGADM010000028.1, forward strand.
ATAAGATCGCTGCTGTGCTCGATAACGAGCGCTTTGTCGCCATGCAGGATACGGTTGCCAGTCTTCATGTGGACGAGGCAGTTTATGATTTCATCGTGAATATTGCGGAAGCAAGCCGCGACAATGAGTATATCAGTCTCGGCGTCAGCCCGCGCGGAACGAAGGCGCTTCTTCGTATGGCCAAGGCGCATGCGTTCATGAACGGCAAGGATTATGTCGGCATGGATGATGTCGTTGCGAATATCCCGACGGTTCTTTCCCATCGTATTGTTCTGAATTCTAAGGCAAAGGCCAAGGAAGTCGATGTGGAGTCCGTACTCCGTTCCATCTGGAATTCCGTAAGAGTGGCTAAGATTACGCAATAAGTATTGATTCGAGAGATTACATGAAGGAATATATTTTTGCCTATCTGAAATATATCTTTGTCCTCGGCTGTCTGACGGCACTTTATCTGTTCAATAACCATGCGGTAACGCTTGTGTTTCTGATCCTTGCCGTTCTGATTCCGGTTCTTTCCGTATGCCTTTTCCTTGCGTCCGGCGGAAAGCTCGGCGCGGAGATTTCTTTTCATACCTATTTCTCAAACCGCGGCGATAATATTAAACTTACGGTCCGCGTGAAGAATCCGACCTTTTATCCGAATACCGATGTCCGTGTCCGTTTCCGGCTGCATCATCTTTTGGATGACGGCAAATACGAACACGAGATCATCAGTCTGGTCCTGCCGAAAGGTTCGGCGGAACAGACACTTTCTCTGAGGCTGCAGTTCTGCGGCGTTTATCAGGCGGAATTAACCGAATATGTAACTTTTGAACTGTTCCACCTTTGCGGCAGGAGGATCCCTCTTGAAGGTACGGCGGAAGTTATTGTCATGCCTTCTTTGATCGAACTGAATGATTCCGTGAATGATGTAACCCGCCAGGTAATCGAAGAAGAGGATGCTTCCACGGAACTCGGAAAAGGAGATAACCGATCCGAGATTTACGACATCCGTGATTATCAGCCGGGTGATGAACTGACGACGATTCACTGGAAACTGAGCGCAAAGACCGAGGAACTGATGGTTAAGGAGTTTTCGGAAGAATTCGGCGAACAGTTTACCGTTTTCCTCGAGCTTGATTACGAGAACAATCAGCAGATGGATGCTTTCTTTGATATGTTATATACCGTTGTCGGTTTCTTCTTAACAAAGAAGCTTCGTTTCTCCGTGTCGTATCCGGACAGCAAGGAGGATTTTGTGAAGAAACCGATCGAAAGCGATGATGACCTGATCCAGCTGCTGCTTCGTCTGTTTTATGAAAAGAAATCAGGATCAAAGGAAGGTTCGGATGAAAAGCCTTCCGTATATATTCCGCATTCCGGTTATCTGATGTCCTGCAGAATGCATTCCAAGTTTGAAGGAGCGGAACTGCTTTTCAATAACAAGAATAACGCACGTTTATATCGCGTGAACCGCTGACCGCGTTAAATGATGAACCGTCATTAAAGTGTTTCGTGAACCGCTGAAGGAGTTTTTGTGAACCGTTACAAGAAGAAACAACTGAGCCTGATCAACGCCTACTCGGAGAAGACCGGAATCCGGATCGCCGAGATGGGAGAGTGCGCCCAGCCGAAGAAGGACAGGCTCGTAAACTGTCTTGTAAAAGGCTTTTTGATCTTCCTTGCGGTTTATTCGCTTAACATGTTCTTCGTGACGAGTTTCGACCTGCCGTGCAGCCGGCTTGTCGTCGCATTTGTCGCGCTGGTCCTTTCCATGTTCGCGGCAATGTTTTATTACAATAAGCTCTGTTTTAACCTCGGGTTTATCTCACTGTTTCTGTTATTCCTGCCGATCTCGCTGGGGCTTGTTACGTTCGCGAACAGCGGTATGAATGCGATCATCAACGTACTTCTCGCTGAAGTCGATAAGAAGCTCAATCTGGACGGTGTACGTGTGTACCAGGAGCTTTACACGAACCGGTATCTGACGGTTACGTGCTGTCTGATACTGATGATGTTCATGGAAATATGCTTTCTGAATGCGTTTATTTCCGAGCATCTGAGCGGAATCCTGACATTTGCCTTCGCATATCCGTTTTACCAGATCTGTATCTATCTTTGCGATACGATCAATTACACGTATGTATTCTTATATCTGTTTGTATGTGTTTCGTGTATCGTTTTAAAGCACGGGACACGGTTCCGGCCGCTTTTGGCAAAACGTTTTCCGGGCTGTAATATACGTAAGAACCGCGTTACCTATAATCCGATCATAAAGCAGGAGAGCAGTCTGATCATAAAAATACCGGCGCTCGTATTTCCGGTTTTTCTTGCGCTGTTCCTTCTTGGAATCATGATGCTTCGGTTCTTCCCTTACACCGCGCGGAATAACGTCAGCGATTGGAAGAAGACGACCGATGACGCGGTTGCGCAGTTCGCCCTTCACGGTGTTGCGGGATATTTTAACAGTTATGACGGTGCCGGCGGCATGTATCACGGACGTCTCGGCGGCGTACGCGAAGTTTATCAGGATTTTCAGACCGACCTGATCGTCCGGTATGTTCCGTATTCTTCGGATACGCTTTATCTGAAGAGCTTCGTCGGTACGACCTATTATAAGAACCAGTGGAGAAATGCTTCGGTTTTGAATAAAAAAGATAAACAGGCTGATTATGATACGGTCGAGGCGTCGTATCTTAAGAAACGCTACGAAGACGGGGAAGATTATTCCGCCATGGCTTTTCTCGAGGTTCAGGTCGTTGATTATATGCTCGTCAACGATTCCTTTACGCCTTCTTATACCGGGAACGACTTCTTCGGAAATAAGATGGATTATCAGAATAAGAAACCGGAAAATACGATCGTTAAGACCATGATTGACCGTTCCGAATGGCCGCCGAGCAACCGCTTTTCGAGATCGGTGTTTTATCCGGTGCTGAATGAGGACCTGGTTCTCTACGCCGGGCTTTATGACGCGGAACATGAAGAGGCCCGCAGCAAAGCCTATAGTGAAGAATATCTGCAGGTTCCGGAGGATACGCAGCAGATTCTTAACAAAATCTGCGAAGAACAGGGCTTTAACGGCAATACAATGGAGATCATCAGCCAGATCCAGAAGTATTTCTATTATAATTTCGTTTATTCGCTTGCACCCGGAAAGACGCCGAACAACCGAGACTTCGTAACGTATTTCCTTACCAAGCAGAAGAAGGGTTACTGTACGCATTTTGCGACCGTAGGAGCTCTTTTATTGAGGCAGATGGGCATTCCCGCCTGCTATGTCGAAGGCTACGCGATTGACCTTGATACCGCGGCTGACTCGTCCGAAATTCTTGCCGACAATCCTGCCGAATGGTATGACGGCTACAATCTGTTGGCGGATAATGAAGACGTCCCCGTGCTCGAGGTAGAGGTTTCGGACGCGCATGCGCATGCATGGGTAATGGTATACTTGGACGGCTTCGGATGGTATCCGGTGGAGTTTACGACGGTCCGGCTTGAAGAAAAGTCGACGAAGGACGATTTCTGGTCCAACCTCGGCCGTTACTTTGCGGGTGAAGACAGCGAAAGCCCTCTTATCATGCTTACGAAGCAGGCACGAAAGGTCGGCTCGGGCCTTCTGAATCTGCTGCTGAGAGCACTGATCATCGCTGTGGTTTTGATTATTTTCGTTTTCGGCGTAAGAAAGGTAAAACTGTATTATCTGCCTTCGAATAAGCGGCTTTCGAACCAGTATGTGCTTTTGAACCGGCTTCTGAACCGTTATTACCTGGCGAAACCGAAGAATGTGTATCATCTGGATTCCGTGTCGATTGGTAAGGAACTCGGCATGGATGAAGCGGAACTTACGGAATATGCCGCCTTGACCGAACGGGCAAGCTACGGTAAGGACCGGTTAAATAATGATGAATTGAAAAAGGCCACGAAGCTGTTCCGGAAATATATCCGGTCGCTTCGCAGCCATGTTAAAGGCTTACGCAAAGTATTCTTAATGCTGCGTGTTTAGTCTTTTCGAAGATGCACCTTATCCCTTGCGGAACGGCGCCTTTCGTCCTCAATTGCGGCGTAATGGCGCCGTGTTGTATTTACGTCCTTATGACCGAGAACATCGGCTACCAGATAAATATCGCCGGTTTCCTGATAAAGCGTCGTACCGTATGTACTTCTTAATTTGTGCGGCGTAATACGCTTTAACGGGATACATGACTGTGCGTATTTCTTTACAAGATTTTCAGCCGCGCGAACCGTGATGCGGCGCATCTGGCCGGAGAGGAAGAGAGCGTTTTCGTGGCCTTCCTTGGCCGTCTGATTCTTGCGGATCTCAAGATAATCTAACAATGCCTGACGGACTTCTTCACCGAAGTAGACAAATGCCTCGTAGCCGCCTTTTCGAACGACTTTCATGCGGTCATTATCGAAATCCAGGTCCTGAATGTCCAAACCGATGCATTCCGAAATACGAACACCTGTTCCCAGCATCAAAGTCATCATAGCAAGATCACGCATTTTATTGCGTTCATGAAAGGCGTTCTGCCGATCCGTGCCCGAATATTCGCGTTCCACACAATCCAGTAATATGGCGGTTTCATTCGGATCCAGCCGGATGATCGCCTTTTCATGCAGCTTCGGCACATTTACCTGAATGGCCGGATTATTTTCGATGGAATGATTTTTATAAAGGAAATTGTAAAACGAACGCAAAGAACAGATTTTACGTTTGATTCCGCGTTCATGATTGGTGATAACGGAATGATCCTTTTCATAAACCTTCAGATAATCGAGGTATTCATCGATATCATAAGATTGCAGCTCTGAGAGAAAAGAAAGCGGAATTTCACGGATGGTTTTCCCTTTGAGCGACGGATTACGCGCAAGCAGAAATTCGAAGAAAACCTTCAGATCGACCGCATAAGCGATTCTGGTACGCGAAGCCGTTGTTTGTTCGATGCCTCGAAAGAAAGTTCCGCAATACGGAGGAAGCTCCGCACGCAATTCACGCAAACGCATTTCATTGCGGATATTGGTCTGTTCAGCGTAGGATTTTTGATCGGCCATGGAGAATACCTCACGAAATACTGTGAAAAAAACGAATAAATGCTTACAAATAAAGGATTGCCGGAAAAGTACCTTATAAGGCAATTATACCACTCTCCGGGCCTAAAATCAATACATTTCTTCGTTAAACCTGCGTTTAGCGAAGAAATATATACAGGGGTATCGCACTGCTCTGCCTGGTTTTTCAGCCGGAAATCCAAGCAATCCATTGTTAAAACACATAAAAAAACGGCCTGCAGTTGCAAACCGTTTTGAATGATTTCGTATGTTGTTGTTTTACAGCAGCCGTCTGTACTGTGAATCAAGAATCTTTCGAAGCTCACGAACTTCTTCAGCTCCGAGATTCTGCTGCGCGAGAAATTCGGTGAAAAATGCAATTAACTCGCCGCCGAATACCTTATCGATCAAAGCCCTTGTTTCAATCTGCTGAACTTCATTCTTGGTGATGACTGCTTTACAGATGAATCCGGGATCTTCACGTTTTACGGCGCCTTTTTCAATCAGACGCTTGATAACGGTGTATGTGGTATTCTTTTCCCAGCCGATATAGTCTTTTATTATTCTTGCAATATCTTTTGCAGCAAGGCATTGATTGGACCATAGAAGTTCCATTACATTCAATTCGCCTTCATGCAGTCTAATATCTCCCATAAATAACAAACCGCCCCATATCTCTTGAAAATATCCGATTGGTTACTCTGACTACTACTCTTTTAGTACATTCGGTATTTTTTATTCTACTTAATTAGAATTTAGTTGTCAATGAAATATTAACGGTTTTATTTCACTATTTTTTCAAAATTGTGTTTGCTCTAAGAAATAATACTGTATGTTGTGGTCGCTTTTTTCGCCCGGATTTTTACGGTCGGTAAGATATTTGATGCAGGAAGGAATTCCGCATGCTGAAGATTCGTCCGAAGCAACCGTTACGGCGCGTTTGCCTCTCGAAAAATGCTGAAAACCCGTGGTACCATTCGTGTAGCACAGATACGTCGAACGGCCTTCCTTTACGATGTTAACCGGCAGATTTCTGCGCAATATTTCATGGTAAAAATAGCTCTGATAAAGGTATTCCGGCAGGTTTTCATGATTATCCAGCTTATAAAACGTGTCATAATCGTTGGCCACATAGTGCAAAAGCCCGAAATCCGCCATCTCATAACGGTAGAATTGACCGTTCCTGTAGACCGGTATCAGCACGCCGTTCTCACATAAATATTCAAGTTCCTTACGGAATTCACGCTCCTGGGCACCCCTTCGGATATGCCCCGGGTGAAACTGGCCGCGGCAGTCACCGGCATAATCACGGATGTAATTAAGAAGCTGAAGCGTCTTTACGGGACTCAGTCCCTCCGGCAGATTGTTCAGATACCGCATCAGCACTGAAGAATATAATTGCCCGTGTACTCTTCGGATTTCGGAAAGATCCGTACGGTTCCGGTTGTACTGTAATATGGCTTCCGGATATCCGCCCGTCAGCAGATAATCATGGAATAATTCGCGGATTTCCTCTTCAATAAGCTCCGGAAACGGATTGCCGTTACGGTAATGCGCCCTTAGAAGGTCGGTATACCGGATTCCGTCTTCAGGAGTGACAGCCTCTAAAAAATCATAAAACGAGAATCCGGACACTTTTACAAATTCAAGTGTACTTGTCTGATTATTGCGGAAAATTTCAAAATATTCGATTCTGGAGGTCGTAGCGGCAAAATATGCCGGCAGTTCTCTCTGAAACAGCGCGGAAACGCGTTCGTATAACGGCTCTAACCCGTCAATCAGCACGAGCATCTTATTCCGGACAGTATCCGGGTCAAATCCGAAGAAGGAACTCAGATATCCGCAAAGCGACTGCCCTTCATCGCATGCCTTCCGTAATCCTTCGGTGAAATCACGGTCGATCGCGGGATGGATCATCACATAGCTCCGGCTTCGTCCGGATTCCTGCAGCTGCTTTAACAGTCCGGTCTTACCGATGCCCGGAGGCCCGAATAAAATAACAGGAACCTTACGTTCGAAAACCTGCTCTTCGATTGTACTGTATACATATCGGTTCATTTCTTCTCCGTTTTTCGAATAATGCGTGATAACCAAAGCGTTACTGTATCTTCCCGAGTTTATCGATCAGTTCTTTAAAATAATCCGGAAGCGGCGCTTCGAATTCCACGTACCGCCCGTCAGCAGGATGCTTAAATCCGAGAACACCCGCGTGAAGCACCTGGCCATTCGTATCGTACGGCTGTTTTGCGGAGCCGTAAACGGTATCCCCTAACAAAGAATGTCCGATGGATGCCATGTGAACGCGGATCTGGTGCGTCCGCCCGGTCTCGAGTTCGCAGCTTAAAAGGGTATATTTCTTTCCAAACTGCCGAAGCACATGATAATGTGATACCGCTCTTCGTCCGTCCTTTACGATAGCCATCTTCTTCCGGTCGTTCGGATTGCGTCCGATCGGCGCGTCAACCGTGCCGTCTTCCTTCACGATTCCGTTTACGATGCAGTAATATACGCGCTTAATCGAATGTACAGCAAGCTGTTCGGAAAGACACAGATGCGATTTATCATTCTTACAGACAACAAGTACTCCGGTCGTATCGCGGTCAATCCGGTGCACGATTCCGGGCCGCAGGTCTCCGTTAATGCCGGAAAGCGAATCCCTGCAGTGATACATCAAAGCATTGACAAGCGTTCCGGAATAATGACCCGGCGCGGGATGCACGACCATTCCCTTCGGCTTATTCACAATAACGATATCGTCGTCTTCGTAAACAACGTCAAGCGGAATGTCTTCGGGAAGAATTTCGGTTATCTCCGGCTCCGGTATGATGACGGAAATCTGCTCACCGGTACGTACACGGTAGGACGGCTTTTTAACCGGCAGTTCTCCGGCAAATACCCGTCCCTCCGCAATCAGCTGTTCCGCTCGGGACCGTGTGATGCTGCCGTCGCATTCCGATACGGCTTTGTCAATCCGCTGTCCGTTCAGGTCATCTTCGATGAAAAAGGTTCTCTTCTCTTCCATTTGTCCACCCAATGAAATCCGTAAAAGAAAAATGACGAGTCATTCTTCTGACTCGCCTTTCTCGGTCTGTTCATCCTTCTGCTTTTCGGATTTGCCGAAGAGTTCTTCGTCGGTATAGTAAAAGAATGCCAGAAAAGCCAGTACAAAAACAGAACAGGTTACATAAATATCCGCGACATTGAATATCGGGAAGTTGATCAATTCAAAATAGATGAAGTCGGTGACATAGCCGATGGCGGTACGGTCGATCAGATTGCCGATCGCGCCCGAGATCATCACAAGGTCAAGCACCCACAGCGGAACGTACCGCTTTCCTTCGGGAATCTTAAAGAGGGCAAATACGAATACGCCGACCAGTATTACGGATATGATCGACAGAACGGAAAGCCTACCCTGGAAGATTCCCCATGCGGCGCCGCGGTTTTCGAGATATTGGAACCGCAGTACGCCGGGGATTAATATGACGTCCCGTCTCGGATCGGTCAGGTGCTTACGCGCCAGCTGCTTTGTGAACTGGTCAAGCGCAATCAGAATGACCGGAAGTATAAGACATATTGTCAGCCGGACTTTATTCTTTATCAGTTTCATTCTTCTTGCTGTCCTGGAGATATTCGGTATATGCCTCAAACTCCTTCAGGTTGATCTGGAATACCTTGCTGTCCAGAAGTTCCTGCTGGGATTTGATCAGTGCCGCGCACTGGGCACGGTAGGTCTCATACTGCTGCATTAAGCGGAGCGTCTGCGTATGAAGCTTGGAAAGCTCCTTTTCCGCATTGTTTCGGATTTCCTGCGCGTCGGCAAGAGCCTGACGCTCAATGCCCTTGGCATCCTTGGCTGCGGCAGCTTTGGTTTCCTCAGCGGATTTCTCCGCGAGGACAAGTGCTTTATGAAGGGATTTCTCAATCGTGGTATAATACTGCACGCGATCGTTCAGCGAACTGATTTTCTCGGTAAGATCCAGATTCTGGCGGTAGAGAAATTCATAGTCCTTGTTCAGTTCCTCCATGAATTTGTCAACCTGTCCTTTGTTGTATCCGCTTGCCGCGGATTTGAATTTCGTGTTTTGAATCTCAACCGGTGTTAACATCGCATACTCCCCTTTCAAAATGATTGATTATCTTCTGAATGTCGGAACTCCGAAGCCGTCCTGTCTCATCAAAGCATTGTAATCGCCCGTTACATCAATGTTGGCGGGTGAAATGATGAAAATATAACTGGAAATCTGATTGAGGTTTCCGCCGATGGAATAAACACATCCGGAAACGAAATCCATAAGTCTCTGGGCCTTATCCTTATCGAATCCCTCTAGATTTACGATGATCGGATTGCCGTTAATGAGGTTGTCGCAGATTTCCTGGCAGTCATCGTCAAAGCCCTGCGGCTTGATGATCGTCACACCGAGCGCGTCGCGTACGGTACGGTTGGCGGGCGTAATTACCGGAGGAATCGACGGAACCTGCGAGAAGGACTGCTGTACAGGCTGTGCGGCCGGTCTTGCAACGGGCGTTCTTGCGGGCTGCTGCTGACGGTACATGGCTGCTTCTCTTGCCTTATAACGCTCTTCAAACGTCATGGTGCCGCTTGCGTAGCCGCTTCTGCGGTCCTGAATGGATACGGTATTGTTCGAATAAAGCGGGGTTCTCTGGTTCTGCTGTACGGGCTGAGGCGCCGCCTGCATTGCCATTCCCATGTCGTCATCGCCGAAATCGTCGCCGTAAGGCTGCGCTTCGGGCTCTTCCTTGGCCTTCTTACGGAACAGCGTTTCCTTCAGGGAGAACTTCGGCTGCGCATCGCGCTCCGCCTTCTTCTCGGCCTTTTTACGGGCCTTCTCCTCTTCCGCTGCTATATAATCGTCATAATCGTCGTAATCATCAAAATCGCTGTCATCCGAAAGCTTCAATGAATCAATGATGTTCTTGAAAATTCCCATTCTCTCGTCCCCTTATTTAGAATAATCTCTCTCGCCGAACAGATAGGTGCCGACACGGATATGTGTCGCTCCTTCTTCTACGGCAACACCGTAGTCGCCGCTCATTCCCATCGATAATACATCAACAGAAATATTATCAATGTTTTTCTGATTTATGTCAACTATTAAATCATGCATGGTGCGAAAATACGGACGGTTCGTTTCGGCGTCGTCCGTATAGGGCGCGACGGTCATCAGACCGCGCAGCCGAATGTTTTTAAGAAGCGCAATCTCCTTGACGAGCGGAAGCACCTCTTCGGGCCGGATTCCGAACTTGCTCTCTTCGTCCGCGACATTCACCTCAAGGAGAATGTCCTGGCATTTGCCGATCTTAGCGGCCTGCTTATCAATCTCCTGCGCGAGGGAAAGCGAATCGACGGAATGGATCAGTCCGGCAACCGCAACGGCTTTCTTTACTTTATTGGACTGCAGGTGTCCGATCAGGTGCCAGTTCACGGAACCGGGCTCAAGCTGCGCCGCCTTCTCGCACATCTCCTGCACTTTGTTCTCTCCGAATTCCGTCTGGCCGCATGCCATGGCTTCCTGTATCATCGAAAGCGGCTTCGTTTTGCTGACGGCGATCAGCGTGACTTCGGAAGGGTCTCTGTTGATTTTCTTACACCGCGCTTCCGTTTCACGGAGTACGTCGGCGATACGGTCTTTAATCATGTTTCTGCTCCGAATATGCCGGAATGGCAAACAATCCGGCTTAATAAATCGTCTGCGCTTCGTCGATGGTCGAGGAATCCTTCGCGATGTGGTCATGCTCGGCAATACTGAAGGACATGCCGTTCTTCACAATGACGAACTCTTTACCGATCTGCATGAGTTCCACGCGGCGGAACTGCGCAAAGCCTTTGTTGACACAATAGACACCGGTCAGCTTTCCGACAAGGGAAATCTGGAACATGTCCTGCGTCTTATCATCGTATATGAAAGTACCGTATGTGATTGCTTTCATGTCGATGTAATTGTAGGTATCATCTTCGTAATAGATCTCGACGGGAAGGAATTCGTAATATTTCTTCTTCTCCTCCTCGTCGTGGCGAAGGATCATGATACCGGTTTTATTGGAATCGCCGCCCTTCGTAAAATACGACTTCGGCACCATATAAAACTCTTTTTCAACAAGCGCGGACTTCGGGATCTTCAGACCGTCTTCCTGCACGAGGTCGAGATTGACGGTCAGGAAACGCTTGTTCAGATAACGCACCATGTACTGTTTCAACGTAATGCGGGCGAAATATCCGTCGCCGATATGCATGAAGATAACCGGCGAAGTAAGCGTAAGGTCATCGTCCTCAATCGTATAGGTGATCGTTGTCTTGTCGCTGAGTGCCTCATACTGCTTCTCGGTGAGATTGAGAACGATGCTCCATGTCTCATCCGATAACAGCTTATAAATCGTGCTGCCCTGTTCTTTTAAACTGGCGTCGAACAGGTTCACGCTCGTGTAATTCTTCTTGTTAAAGGTTTCCAGCGTGACGTGGTCCGCATCGAGTCCGTCGAGCGAATCCGAAAAATACGACACGAGCCCGGACGCTTCCGCCTTATGTACGGTAAGCGATCCCGCATAAGACTGGTCGATCAGGATCTCATTCAGATGCTCCATCAGGTACGTATCGGAGATGCTGTTGACGGTTGTCGTCAGTTCGTCCTTCAGCGAATAAACGAGACTGAAGTCGGATTTGTCATAATGCTCGTTGTAATTATATATGCAGTTCTTGATCTGCTCGATATCCTCATCGGAAAGCGTGTAGGATTCATCGTTTCCGGAGATCATGTTGTAAATCTGACGGCTTTCATCGATTGAATAAACCGTCTCGCCCTTCGAAACGCGCGTACCGCTCCGCATGTAATAGTTTACATAGCCGGCAATACCCGTCTTGATGGGCGTTTCGTTCCGGATGATCACCGCCTCGGCCTTCGTATCGGACGCGAGCGGCAGCATCTGAACTTCATAAATGGAAAGATGCGAATGGTTGAAGTACAGGATGATGTTGACGATGATATACAGCGTGAACGCAATAAAAACAACCGTTCCGACGTTTAGTTTGGATACCGCGCTGCTTCTTTTGGGGGTCCGTTTCGCCGCCATGAAATCCTGCCTCCTTTCCTCTTATACGCTCAAACAAACTATCACAAATAAATTATACTATAGTTGTCGAAAAAAATAAAGTTTTCTGTACCGGAAAATACGAAAATTCTTCCTTTTTTCACAGATTCCCGTAAAGGAAAATGAAAAAACGGGCAATGGTCCGAAACCACTGCCCGTAAAAGCCTTAATATCGATTGAAAACGCCGAATTACAGTGCAACGATAACCTTGCTGCGAACGCTCTCGGAAAGCGTCTCTGCGTTAGCGGAAAGGCTGATGATGATGTCAACGTTGAACTTAACGGAAACCATATCGAGCTTCTCTACCACACGGTCAATGTCGTCTGCGTTCATGCAGGCGATCTTCAGAAAACTGTCAAGGTAAATCTTCTCAAGATCGTGATCCTGGGAAATAATGCCGCAGATGAAACCAACAAATTCGGATGCGCACTCTACGCAGTAATCGTTTACATTAATCAGGCGGATCTTATTATTGAGCTCATACATGTGCTTGTTGCTCTTATCAAGATATACGATGGTACCCTTTGATGTTACGACATCGGCATTCACCTTGTCCAATAAAATCTTGGTCTTTCCTTTGCCCTTTTCTCCGGCGATAATCTGTACCATTGCTGTGTCCTCCTAAAGTGTTATTTGGGATATATTTATTATATTACACCCAGGCAAAAAGTACAACTCTATTTCACGAAAAATACAAAAATCGGATGCCCTATTCCGAAAGGCAGTAAGTTGACATTAAATCATTCATCTTCGTGTATAATTTTTCTTCGCTCTCCGCCCGGAACACCCCGAGAATATACTCGGTTCCGTAGGAATTCTGAATATGCATGATCAGACAGTAGCCGGCCGAATTGGTCGTTCCGGTCTTACCTCCGAGAATCGCAATGCTGCTCGGGTAATCATAGTGATGCTTCGGGTCGTTAAGCTTGAAGCAGTTGGTCGTTTTTACGGTTCTCGAACGCTGTGCGCCCGAAATATCCACGTAGTTGTAGCGCTTCTCGGTGTACGTCATAATCTCGCGGAATTCTTTGTATTTGGTGCATTCCTGATAGACGATGTACATGTCGTAAGGCGTGGTCTTGTGCTTGTCGTCGTGAAGGCCGCTCGCGTTTACAAAGTTTGTATTGAGACCGCCGAGCTTCTTCATCTCCTGGTTCATCAGTTCGACAAATGCGGCTTCGCTTCCCGCTACATGGATTGCAAGTGCTACGGCAGCGTTATTCGCGGAGCTTACGAGCATGCAGAGAAGCAGGTCATGGACGGTCATAATGTCGCCCTCGTTCAGTTCTTCGACCGAACCGCGGCTGAACTCCGCCATTTCCTTTGTGATAACAACCTTTTCATCGGTTTTACAGCGGTTCAGCGTGACAAGCGCGGTCATCAGCTTGGTGATGCTCGCAGGTGCGAACAGTTCGTCCATACGGTATCCGAAGACAAGCTCGTTCTTCGTCCGGTTGATGACGAATACACATCCCTTACGGTCGGGTTTTTCCTCGTCGAACACATAGTCTGTCGTCAGCATGTCGTGAGTGACATTGCAGAGGAAGAACTGCGAAAGCATCGGGGCAAAGCGGGCTTCCGACTGCGCTCCGATGTCCGCGTGCACGACGCTGTCCTTCGACTGGTAATCGCCGAGAAGGCTCTTCTGTTTCTTTCCGCACCCCGTACAGCCGATCAGTATGACAATTACGAGCAGCGATGCAATGATTTTCTTCATTTCATATCCTCTTCCGGAATCGCCGGAACTCTTTAAGGTCTTTTCCGGTTATCATTTCGAATCTCTCAACAGTTCGTTCAGATTCATTTCGTAACGGTCTTTTTCGAGAAGTGTTGACTTGTTCTGAAGACCGATATTCAGCAGTACTCCAATCGTGATCATGTTCGAAAGAAGCGCGCTCAGACCGGAACTTAAGAACGGCAGCGGGATTCCGGTGTTCGGCAGCAGCGAAACCACAACGCCGATATTTACGAGCGTCTGCGTGCAGAGCATGATTGAAATGCCGGCCGCGATCAGATATCCGAGACGGTCCTTCGCATTCATCGCAACTCGGAACCCGATAAATGTCATCAGCAGATAGAAGCCGATGATCAGTACGCAGCCAAAGAAACCGAACTCTTCCGCTACCGCCGAAAAGATGAAGTCCGACTCAACTACCGGCACATAGTGCGCGTAGTTCGAAGTGTCTCCGACAATGGTTTTGCCGAACATACCGCCCGATTCGATCGCCGCCGCGGCCTGGTTCTGCTGATACATCAGGTCGGGGTATTTGTCCGGCTCCCGAAGAGCAAGGATTCGATTAATCTGGTATTTGTTCTTAATAAGCTTCTGATTGGGCTGCATAATATACCAGAACAAACCCGCTGCGGACGGTATTCCGATTGCAAGCGCCGGTATGACGATCTTATAGGTGAGCCCTGAAAGATATACCATACAGCAGAAGGTTGCCGTAAGAACGATACTGGTCGACAGGTCCGGCTGGTCGTAGATCAGGTAAATCGGAAGCATACATACGATCAGCACGAGAATCAGTGTCCAGAGCCGGTTGATCCGGTCTCCCACTTTCACTAAAAGCTGTGCGGCAAATACGATGATAATGATCTTCGTCAGTTCCGACGGCATGAACTCAAAGCCTCGCTGCGGCTGCCCGTTACCGCCTATCTTGATCCATCGTTTCGCGTCCCGGTATGCCCAGCCGTATACGAGGTTGGAACCCGGAATACCGCAGTTATAGGTTACAAACTTACAGATCAGCATCATCGCGATATTCGCGAGATACATGAGTATGTACATTTTCGCGATGAAATGATAATCGATCAGGGAAACGACGACCATTACGAGGAAACCGAGAAGAAGTCCCGGAAGCTGACGCTCAAACTGGTTTTCGTCCGCATCCTGCAGTTTCTGAATCAAAACAAGCCCGACCGTCGCAAGGATGATCAGGATGGATACGATGGAAAACTTATAATTGTTAATATGATATCGATATTTCCGAAACATAATAACGGTTCCTTCCTCAGTCAAGAAGCTCGTACAGTTCTTCGTCCGCGCCGAACGTGTCATTTTCTACATAACGAAGTTTAACGGTATCTCCGACCAGCTCCGCTATCATGCTGCAGTTCTCGAGACCCTGCTTTTTCAGAAGCTTCGCTTCCTTCTTCATTTCCTTTTCGGTTTTTGCGGGAATGACGTATTCATAACGACCGATGGCAAGCCGCTCCGGATTCATCTGTGCGGCAAATACGAACGACTCGCGGTTCGAATTGGTGCCCGCAAGAGCGGTTCCCAGAAGCGCACCGATGACGATAATGCTTCCGCCGCTTACAATCTCCGCTCCCGCTTCCACATTGCCGACGATAACGATCGAATTTTCCGTTTCGAGACGGCGGCCGGAACGAAGGATTCCCTGATACATCTGTGCGGTTTTCGTCGAAAGGCTGCCGATTACCTGATCCATGGACTGTTTCAGAATCTCTTCGTTCGCCTCGTTTCCGTCAATGACGCAGATGATTTCGAGCTCCGAGTTCTCCGTAATGACACGGAGGATCTCTTTCTGCTCTTCGGTGGAAAGCTCACGCCCTTCGAAACGCATGGACATCCTTGCGCTTCCTAAGAATTTCGCGGACGTTTTCATGCGCTTTTCGAGTTCGGTCAGAATTTCTTCAAACGGTACTTCATTCGATAATACAAGTGAAATTCCGTCTTTATAGCCTTTCAGAACAACCGTATTCTTCATGGATTCCCCTCTTTTGTTAGTCGCTGAACTTGATCGGTCCGATGTTGGCGGCAAATACCTTGCCGTTAAGCAGAGCGTCACGGTTATCGCCGTTAAAGTAATAGCCGTAAACCTCTCTCGCTACGATGGCGGCGTTCGCGGATGCGTACCCGTTCGGAATGACGACGGTCACGCAGATCTGCGGATTATCGCTCGGCGCGTAGGAAAGGAACAGCGCGTTGTTCGGGTGGTTTAAGCTTACCTGTGCGGTACCGGTCTTACCGGATACTTTGAAATCCAGGTCGGTATAGTATTTGCGGATACCGGAATCCTTGTGGTTTACTACGTTGTACATGCCGTTCTTAACCGCGTACCAGTATTCCTGCGGAATCTGCGTCAGCGAATTGCGGACAGTCGCGAGGTTGCTCATAAGCGTCTCACCGGTCGGACCGACTACCTTGCTGACAAGCGTCAGGTCGTAGCAGGTACCTTCGTTCGCGATCGTCGTCAGATATCTCGCAATCTGTACGGGTGCGAAACTGTGATAATAACCGATGGCGGTACGTACGGCATCTTTCGGGGAAATCTGCGGAGCCGACTCGGAAACCTCAACACCCGAGGGGTCGCCGAGACCGAACATCTTCGCGTATTTCTGAATCGTCTTAATACCGAGCGCATCGATGTACTCTCCGCGCTGGTTGATCGATACGCGGTAACCGACCGTGAAGAAATAATAGTTACACGAATCGCGGATGGCTTCGGCAACGGTCAGCTTGCCGTGCGAGTTCGGGTAAGCCCAGCATCGCGGCGAAGGATCGACTTCAAGGAATTTACCCTTATCTTCGATCAGCTCGTCGGTCGTGATAACGCCTTCCATAAGGCCCATGATCGCGGAAAGCGGCTTAAAGGTCGAACCGGTCGTCGTCTTCGAAGAAGTCGCACGGAATACAAGCGGATAAGACTTGTCGGCGAGCAGCTTCTTATAGTAGGTCATGTCGATCTTATTGGCGAAATAGTTGTTGTCGTAGCTCGGATACGAAACCATGCATTCCACGGTTCCGGTATTCGGGTCGGTCAGAATGATGGAGCCGCTGCACGGTTCGAGCGCAAGCATGGCCGGCGTAATCTCCATCGTACGGATCTTATGAATCATGAAATCATACGGATCAAGCGTATAATTCATAAGCTTCTCATAAGAATCCGAATCGGGCTCGAGAATGTTCTGGTCGAACAGTAAAAGCGCGATGTCGCGGAGCTTGATAACATAATCAAAGATCAGCGTGTGATAAATCTTACTCTTATAATCGGCATCATCACGGAAGTTGTCGATTATATACTGACGGAGGTATCCGTACAGTTCATTCGTGTCATAATACTCCTCGCCGATGTTCAGTTTGTCAAGGTTGATCCAGCCCTGCGTGATCGCGTACTGCAGATAATGGCTTAAGCTTGACTGCTTGTTGCTGAAACTGATGTATTCGGGATCGAGCGTATTGATGGCGGCATTATTGACGATACCCCATCCGGAATTGCCGAGCTTCTGGTACATGAAATCCAGGTATTCCTGTATGAGCTTCGATACCTTATCTCCGTATATGTCACAGTCCGGTTCGAGCTGCTTTAAGTAGTTCTCCCAGATGTAGCTCTCGTTCTTGTCGAACAGATACTGCAGATCCTTCTCGATTTTGGTCGCGTCTTCGCTCTTGAAGTGGTCCGTATTGATAATATGGTTGCTGAACAGAGCGTAATACACTTCGTAGATCGGAATTGTGATCTCGGTCGCGTCCTCCCCCTTACTTCCGTAAGACATGTCCTTTACGATTGCGGCAAGAAGAATACCGGCGACATTACGTTTGATGATGTTGTAGCAGCAGATCTGCCTCTCGCGGTCGATTGTGAGATAAATATCATTGCCCGGCACGGGTTCCTTCGTAATCGTCTTGGTACGAACCTGTCCGCGGTCGTTTATGAGGATCGTGTACTCTCCGTCCGTACCGGAAAGATAGGTTTCATAGGATTTTTCTATGCCGGCCTTTCCGACAACGCTGTTATCGTTATAGCGTGTTCCGGTGCCGGCCTCCTTCAAAACGGCAAGCTCGTCCGCATTGACAAGTCCTACATAGCCGACAATATGCGAGAAATACTCGGAATCGAGATAGATTCGCCGTGAAGACTTCGTAATCTCAAGACCGGGAATCGTAGTCGTATTTTCGTAAAAGGTAATACGCGCCTCGTCGCTGATGTTGCTGACAACACGGAATGACGAATAACTCGGGTACATCGTAAAGAACTGGTACCGGTACGCCATGATTTCAAGCGCGTCTGCCTTCGAATACTCTTCGCCGATCTGGAACATGCGGGATACGCCGTCACCGAAGCGCATGAAATTAAACACCTGCTCCGCAGTCGCTTCCTTATGCTTTTCGGTCAGCTCATTTACACTCTTCAAACCGTAGGCGTTTTTCTTAAATCGGTCCAGAGCGGAGCCGCTTATGGTGAACCGTAACGACTCGTCTTCGTCCATAACGATCGGGAAGGAAAATTCCCGCTTATAGCCGTATTTCCGAAGAATCAGAATCAGTTCGTAGATTGCCGTATTCATCTGCTGGCCGTTCGTAAGCTCGGCGGAGTTGAACATGTCGAGATTGTACTGCAGCTCGTTATAGGCAAGCAGATTTCCGCTCTTATCGTAGATGTTGCCGCGCGTCGAAGGGATGGATACGGTTTTCGTATAGGATTTTTCGTCACGGGTGATCTTCGTCTTCTCGGGCTCAACCATCTGCATGTTGAAAATGTGCGCAATGATGATGAGAAAGGCGATGCAAAGCACAAGAAATACGGGAACCAGGCGGTTCGAAAAGATTTCTTTCAATTTAGCCCAGAATGTATGCTCCATAAAAACTCCGTATCAGCCTTCCACCTTCGAATAATCGGTGTATAAAGGCTTTGTAACCTTCCAGTAGATCAGATCCAGGATCCTGTAGACAACGATAAATACGACCGTCGTATAGATTGCCTGCGGAAACATCTGGTTTGAAATATAGGAAACGACGTTGGTGCGTCCTCTTGTCATGAATAAGAACAGCCAGAACATGAAACTGTACAGGAACTCCGAACCCGCCACCATCGCTAGAGGAAGCAGAAAATCGTTCTGTACGTAGTATTTGGCCATGAACCCGTTCAGATATCCGATGAACATGTAAAAGAGCGCAAAAACGCCCAGCAGACTGCCTGAGGTGATGTCTAAGACAAGCCCTGCGGCAAATCCGATGAACATACCCTTTGTCTTGCCGCGGTGGTAAGCGGCGGCAACAACGACCATGATGATCAGGTCGGGAATGTTGTTGAAACCGAATGCCACATACGGAAGCACCGTGGATTTCAAAAGAACTGCAATTAAGATTTCAACTGCATAAACCAAAACTACTATCATGTAAGGAAGATTCCTCCGTGTTACTCTTCGCCCGTTTCGAGAAGATTCTCTTTCAGGTCGGTAATGATCAATACCGTGTTCAGATGCTCAAAGTCGACAACCGGCGTCAGATAGCCGGTCTTCGTAAGGCCGTCGTTCTCGTTCTGGATGTTCGAGATGTATCCTATGAGAATGTCGGGAAGGTATTTGTCGCTGAGCGGCGATGTATAAACCTTATAGTTGTTTCGCGCCTCGGTATTGATGGAAAGGTCGCGGATCTCAATGTAGCCGATGGAAAGAAGTTCGAGGTTACCGCATACGATACAGTCATCCTCGGTCTTCGTTACGATCGCGCTGACATAATTGTTATCGTCGATGATCGAACGGACAACCGAGTAGTTCGGGCCGACTTCCGTTATGATGCCGACGAGACCGCTGCCCGCGATGACGTTCATATCGACCTTGATGCCGTCGCGGCTGCCCTTATCGAGCGTGAAACGTGAATAATATCCGCTTGAATCCTTCGCGATAATGTTGGCCGCTACCGTCGAGTAGTTTTTATAGTTTTCGGAAAGGGCAAGGAGCTGCTTTAAACGCTCCAGGTCATAAAGCGACTGCTCCATCGACTGTTTTTCGCGGCTGATCCGGTCATTTTCCTGTTTCAGCTCTTCAATCTGCTTCTGCAGCTCTTCCACTTTTTCAAAGTTGTCAACGGTGTTGTTGATACTTGCACCGATCGTTGTGATGCCTTTCTGAAGAGGGATCACAAAGGAATTCAGTCTTGCCCGGATCGGATCGAACACATTCGGGAACCGGTACGAGAAGAAAATCATAAAGATGCAGACCATGGTCATGATCAAAAGCACGAACCGCGGTTCCATATCGTATTTCGGATTTTTGCGTTCCTTCATGGTTTCCTCCTTTCCGGCAGATATATCTGTTCCTTATTCATCGTTTATGCATCGAAATGGTCGTCCGCAAGCGCCTGCTTGAGGCCTACGGCGTATTTGTCGTAATAGCGGTCTTCAATGACCTTGGCAAGACCCGTCGTAACGGTCATGCTGCCGTAATCGCTGACGTTGATCTTGTTGTCGCCGAGGTTCGTCCGGAACAGAAACTCAAGTCCGTTCAGCGCAGCGGAACCGCCGGTTACGTAGATGCCGTTATGGTATACGTCGGCAGCAATTTCGGGCGGGGTACGGTCGAGAATGACACGAATGTTCTCAAAGATGGTTTGCATCTGTTCCGCAACCGCGTTGTTAACCAGTTCGGTCGTGATTGAACACTCGCGCGGGAGCCCCGTTACGAGGTCGCGTCCGAAAGCATTCTCGGTATCGTCGCGGACCGAAGAAAAATGCACAAGATCGCATTTCAGCATCTCGGCGGTCTTCGTTCCGATCAGTAGGTTGTACTTTTTACGGATATTGTTGATGATAGCTTCGTTGAACTGGTTGCCGCCGACCGGAAGCAGCTTGCTGAACATGATTCCGCCTAAGCTGATGATGGAAATCTCGGTCGTATCGGCACCGATGTTCACAAGCATCGTGCCCTGTGACTTGATGATGTCGATTCCGGCGCCGATGGCATCGGCAATCGGTTTTTCCACAAGATAAATCTTACGGGGACGAACGATGGAACCGTCCACAAGGTCATAGAAAGCCTTCTTCTCGACTTCGGTGATGTCGTTCGGAACGGTGATATAAAACGTTGCGCCGCGGAACTTACCGAAGATTCTTGTCAGGTCCAGGAACATACAGTTCAGAAGGGAAAGCATGTTGGCAAATTCGGCGATAACCCCGTGTTTGATCGGGAAACGGACATCGATTGCTTCGGGCGTCTTTCCGTACATTTCGAAAGCCTCGTCGCCGATGGCGATGATCTTCTTATGATTGCGGAAGGAAATGGCGCTCTTCTGATGAAAGACAACACCCTGCCCTTTCCGGTAGATTTTCGTGGAATCGGTTCCGAAGTCGATTCCGAACACTTTAACTGCCATGAATGTTCCTCTCTAAAACATTCCGGGATTCGCGTCCCGGAAACTGTAATAACTTTTATTTCCGAAGATAATATGGTCAACCATCGGGAGTTCGAGCATCTTCCCGAGGGCGATGACATTGTCCGTAATGGTACGGTCCTGCGCGCTCGGTGACGGATCCCCGCTCGGATGGTTATGCATTAAGACAAAGCAGACCGCCCGGTTCTCTAGAGCAATCCGGAAAATGTCCCTGGGCGATGCCGGAGCACTGTTAACGGAGCCTTTGGAGACATCCGTTTCACGGATCCTTCTGAGGCGGTTATCTAAAAGAAGTATCCAGACCTCTTCCTGCTGGCGGTAACGCATATGTTCGCGGTAATACCGGTATATGCTTTCCGAGTCGCTGCATATAAGTTCTTCGCTGCTCTGCTCTCTCCAGATGCGTGAAGACAGTTCGCCGATTGCGGCAAGCTGGAGCGTCTTTACGTGCCCGATGCCTTTGATTTCTTTAAGCTGTTCCGGACACATGCCCGGCAAACCGCCGATACCGTTCACTTTCTTTAAAATCTCGTAGCTCGTATGAAGCGCCGAGTTGCCGGAACTTCCGGACCGGATGATCACCGAAAGCAGTTCGGCGTCCGATAAGGAAGTAATTCCGTATTGTTCCGCTTTCTTATCCGGCTGCTCGCTTTCCGGCAGCGATTTGATATTCCATTTTGAATTCATTGTTTCCTTTCCATTCTCTCCGGGAAGCAATGATGCAAATGCCAAAAACTTATTATATCACATTGTCCGCATTTTGTATATTGTGCGGTTTCGGGGGACGGCGCAGGTTTTTTGCGCAATGTAAGCTTTACAGCTTAATGCAGCCGGCCTTTGCCATCTCTTCTAACGACATTAAGATCCCGAGTTTCGCGTGGTACCACGTAAGTCCGCCCTGGAAATATACGTTATAAGGCTCAATCAGCGGACCGTCCGCACTGAGTTCAATCGAAGAACCCTGATAGAACGCTCCCGCAGCCATAATAACGTCGGACTGGTATCCGGGCATGGCCCACGGTTCGGGTGTTACGTAGCTGTCAACCGGTGCCGCGGCCTGAATGCCTTTACAGAAAGCAATCAATCCTTCCGCACTGCCGAGCGTAACCGCCTGAATAATGTCATGACGGCTTTCCGTTCCGTTCGGAATGACCTTGAAACCGAGCCGTTCGTAAAGATTCGCGGCAAATACGGCGCCCTTCAGCGCTCCCGCCGTAACGGTCGGCGCGAAGAACAGTCCCTGGAAGAAATTGCGGTTCAAACCGAGCGAAGCACCGACCTCTTTACCGAGACCGGGACTGGTCAGACGGTATGCGCACTGCTCCACATATTCCTTCTTTCCTGCGATATAACCGCCGCACGGAGCAAGTCCGCCTCCGGGGTTTTTAATAAGGGAACCAACACAGAGATCCGCTCCGACATCGGTCGGTTCGATGCGTTCCACGAATTCGCCGTAGCAGTTGTCAACCATACAGATAACATCGGGTTTGATTGATTTGATAAAGCTGATCAGTTCGCCGATACGCGTAACGGAAAGCGTCGGTCTTGTGGCGTAGCCTTTGCTGCGCTGGATCTCAACGAGCTTTGTCTTTTCGCTGATCGCGGCGCGGATGCCATCGTAATCGAAGCTTCCGTCCGAAAGAAGGTCTACCTGACGGTAGCTTACACCGTACTCGCTTAAAGAACCAGGCGCAGGCGTGATGCCGATAACCGATTCAAGCGTATCATAAGGCTTTCCGACCGGGGAAAGGAGCTCG
The DNA here is from genome assembly GCA_017613595.1 of Lachnospiraceae bacterium. Next base: position 25,926 of record JAGADM010000028.1, read on the forward strand.
TCTCCGGGTCGCAGGTTCGCCGCAAGTGCCAAAGCCAGAGCATGGGTTCCGCAGGTAATCTGCGCTCTTACGAGAGCATCCTCTGTGTGAAATACCGAAGCATATACCGCTTCAAGCGTTTCTCTTCCGAGGTCGTTGTAACCGTAACCGGTCGAGGCTTCCATGCAGCCTTCGCTGACACGGTGCTCCTGCATTGCCTTTAAAACCTTCAGCTGACAGTATTCGGCTGTCTGATCGATTTCTTCAAAACGTTCTTTCAGTTCCTTCTCGACGGCTTCACCGAGTTTTAATACTTCTTCGCGGATACCGAAATCACGATATGCCTGTAACAATTTCCTTATCCTCCAATATGGTAAGCATGTCCGAAAGTATTTCATCGTCGGACTGCTTTGATTTGTCAAACCGGATAACGTCTTTTTCGCGCCGGAACCAGGTCAGCTGACGTTTCGCAAAATGCCTGGTTTCAAGCTTTATGCGGTCAACGGCTTCCGGAAGCGTACATTCGCCTCTGAAGAACGAAAGAAGCTGCTTATAGCCGAGTCCCTGCATCGCGACATGACAATCGCCGTAGCCGAGATCAACGATGTTTCGGACTTCATCTAAAAGTCCCTCTTCCATCATGATGTCGACACGTTTTTCAATGCCTGCATAAAGTTCCGCGCGGTCTCTCGTCAGGACGAAATACGCGTAATTGTAATCCGGAACACGGGCTGAATTAGCCTTGTTATGTTCCGAAATCGGATAACCGTGAATGTGATGAAACTCCAATGCGCGGATAACACGTTTCACATTTCCCGCGGGAATGGCTGCTGCGGATTCCGGATCGATCTTTGTAAGCTCAGCATGCAGTTTCGCGGGACCGTTCTCTGTTTCTGCTATGGCGGAGAGCTCATCGCGGTAACCGTCCGATTCTTCTTCGGAGTCAAATTCGACGCCTTTCAGCAATGCCTGAATATAAAATCCCGTACCGCCGACAACAATCGGAATGTGACCGTTAGAAAGAATCTTTTCAATGGCTTCCTCAGCCATCTGTTTAAATACGGTGACGTTGAATTCCCGGTCCGGCGTCAGACAGTCGATCAGATGATGCGGAACGCCTTGCATCTCTTCGGGACGTATCTTGGCCGTGCCGATATCCATAAACTGATAGACCTGCATCGAATCGGCACTGATAATCTCGCCGCCGATCCGTTTTGCAAGCCGGATCGATAAGGATGTCTTTCCGACCGAGGTGGGTCCTGACAGAATTACAAGAGGCTTCTTCATAGATTCACAGAATTCGTTTGAATTTCTTCTCCATTTCCTGTTTCGTCATCGTAATGATCGTCGGGCGTCCGTGCGGGCAATGGAACGGATTATCCAGCGAAAGCAGTTCCGTAAACAGATGCTCCGCTTCCGTTTCGGAAATCCATTGATTTCCTTTGATCGCGGCCTTGCAGGACATCGACGCGAGCGTTTCGTAAACACGCTCCGGACGGATTGAACCGCTGCCCTCCGACAGTTCATCGAGAACCGCCGTGAAATACTCCTTGGCGTCCATGCGGTAAAGCGTTGTCGGAACGGCGCTGATCTGGTAGTCACGTCCTCCGAAATGTTCTATCACAAAACCGATATTCGAAAAATCCTGACGGTATTTCGAAAGTGTTTCCTCTTCGCGGATCGTAAGCGATACAAGAATCGGCGGAAGAAGATTCTGCGAATACACTTCCCCGCTGTTCATGGCCGCAACGAACCGCTCATAATTGATCTTCTCATGCGCCGCATGCTGGTCAATCAGATACATCCGGTCGCCGGTCTCAATAATCCAATAGGTCTTGAAAACCTGACCGACAATCCGGAAATGAATATCGGAACGAAGCTTCGTAAAATCCTGCGAAACGGACACGGGATCGGAGGAAACCGATGAAGGTTCGGTGACAGGTGTTTCCGTGACTGAAGGCTCATTGACTGCTTGATTCGGTTCATTTTCCGCCGGCTTCTCGTTAACAATTACCTGTTCGGAATGCTTTGAAGATGCATTCTCAGTATCCTTCGGAATCTCACGGTCCTCAATAAACGTCAACTGTTCCCCGGGAGCCTCCTTCGGAAAATGTGCCGCCGCGGGCGATACTGCCTTATAGTCGGGCTTACTCTCCATCAGGCTCTGAAGACGTTTCGTTTCAAAACTTTCGGGAACACGCTCCATGTATTTCTGACGCTTTTCGGTCTCCTGTTCCATGGCAGGGATCAGAACCGACTTCCGCAGTGCTTCACGAACGGCTAATGTCAGTTCCGAACAGATATCCTCCTGCGAGGAGAAACGGATATCCTGCTTGGTCGGATGGATGTTGACGTCGATAATCTCGGGATCGACATCGATCATCAATAACGTAAACGGATACTTATGCTGCATCAGGTAAGTGCTGTACGCGTCCTCAATCGCCTTATAAAGGATATTGCTGCGTACGCTCCGCCCGTTTACAAAGAACATCTCCAGGTTGCGGTTTCCGCGTGAAATCATCGACTGCCCGATGAAACCGCCTAACGAAACCAGGTCGCCGTGATAATCAATCGGGATCAGATGTTCCGCAATCTCCCGTCCGTACACGGAATAGACCGCGTCTTTGCGGTTTCCGTTGCCGGAAGTATGAAGAATCGTTCTCCCCTGCGACATTAAGGAAAAGGAAACGCCGCACGACGATACCGCGAACCGGTTCACGAGTTCGTTGATATAGCCGGCTTCCGTAACGGCCGACTTTAAAAACTTTCTTCTTGCGGGAACATTATAGAACAGGTCCCTTATCATGAAGGTCGTTCCGTTCGGACATCCGATGTCCTCAAAACTCGTCTCCGCACCGCCGTTGATAACGTAACGGCTACCAAGGAAATCCTCTTCTCTTTTGGTCAGAAGTTCAACCTTGGCGACACTTGCGATACTCGAAAGCGCTTCGCCGCGGAATCCGAGGCTTCGGATCCGTCTCAAGTCCGCTTCCTCACGGATCTTGCTCGTTGCGTGCCGTAAGAAAGCGGTCGGAATATCGTCTTTGATAAAGCCGGAACCGTTGTCAGTCACGCGGATAAACGATATTCCTCCGTTCTGTATGTCTACCGTGATGCTTGTCGCACCGGAGTCAAGGGAGTTCTCAATCAGTTCCTTTACGATGGACGCAGGACGTTCAATGACTTCGCCCGCAGCGATCCGGTTAATGGTATCCGGATCCAGCACTCGAATAACTCCCATCTGTTGACTCCTCCTTTCCCGGTATCAGCCGCCGTTCTGTTCAAGATAATTCTCAAACTGCTCTTTGCTCATCAATATCGTTCTCGGCTTTGTACCTTCCTCAGGCCCGACTACACCGGCTTCGGCAAGCTGGTCCATGATTCTTGCGGCACGGTTGAAACCGATCTTATACATACGCTGCAGCAGACCGATGCTCGCCTTATCCTTCTCGATAATGAACCGTCCGGCTTCGGCGAAATATTCATCATGATCGGATTCGGAGGAAGACGTGTCGGCTAAGCTTGAGCCGCCGTTCTTCTTACCGGTCTCCGCGGATGCTTTGTCAATCTGCTCGGAAATCCGTTCGCTGTAGGAAACGGCTCCGTTATTCTTCGTCTTAATGTCGTTGACAACCGCCTTAACTTCATCATCCGAGATAAATGCGCCCTGCACACGGATCGGCTTCGGAATGCCGCTCGGGAAGAACAGCATGTCGCCTTTTCCGAGAAGCTTGTCGGCTCCGACCTGATCGAGGATCGTACGGGAGTCGGTTGCGCTCGCTACGGCAAATGCGATACGCGACGGCACATTTGCCTTAATAAGACCGGTGATAACATTGACCGTAGGACGCTGCGTCGCAAGAACAAGGTGGATACCGGCGGCTCTCGCAAGCTGTGCCAGACGGCAGATAGCCTCTTCCACTTCGCCCGGAGAAACCATCATCAGGTCGGCCATCTCGTCGACGATGATAAGAATCTGCGGCAGCTCCGCACGGACATTGCCCTCGTTATCAAGCAGCGGTGTCCGGCTGTGACGGATCTTCTCGTTGTAGGCTTCAATATCACGGACCTCAAGTTCCGCAAAGCGCTTGTAGCGGTCCATCATTTCCTGAACGCCCCAGTTCAGTGCGCCGTAAGCCTTCTTTGCTTCGGTTACAACCGGTATCAGCAGGTGCGGAATACCGTTATAAACGCTGAGTTCGACAACCTTCGGGTCAATCATGATGAGGCGTACGTCCTTCGGCTCGTATTTGTAAAGGACGCTCATTATGATGGTGTTGATGCAGACGGATTTACCGGAACCGGTTGCGCCCGCGATCAGGCAGTGCGGCATCTTCGCGATATCGGTTACGATTGTCTCGCCGGCGATATCCTTACCTACGGCAAATGTGATCTTGCCTTTGCTGTTCTTATACGCGTCGGACTCGATCAGCGAACGGAAATATACGGTGGAACCCTTGGTGTTCGGTACTTCGATACCGACGGCGTTCTTGCCGGGAATCGGCGCCTCGATACGGATATCGGCAGCAGCCAGATTCAGCTTGATATCGTCGGAAAGTGCCGTGATACGGTTAACTCTTGTACCTTCTTCAGGCTGCAGCTCGTAACGCGTTACGTTCGGACCGCTTGTGAAGTTGGTTACGGTAACGTTAACACCGAAACTGTGAAGCGTACGCTCGAGCTTGGCTGCGGTCTCCTGCAGCTCGCGGCCGGACATGCCTGCCTGATTGCCTGCGGGACGCTTCAGAAGGTCGATACTCGGGAATACATAAGGCTTCGTCGAAACCTCATCGATCGGACCGATGTCGGAATCTTCCGTACCGGCTTCCGCCTTCGCGGGCTTCTGCGGCGCGGGTTCGCTCTTCGGCTCGGTCTTATTTACCGAAGTTTCTGCGAAGTTAGGGGCCGTACTTGCGGCAGCTGTCGCGGAAACGTTCGGATAGGTGTCGTCATTTGCCGGCGGAACGTAAGGCTTAACCGGCTCGGGCTCCGGAATATCAAACTGCGGAGCCGTATTGTTGGGACGATTGTAGATGGTCGGGATTCCCGAACCGTCATCGTCGTAGGAATAGTTGGAATTCAGTACTTCGTTGCTGCCCTGCGGCTTTGCGGCATTCTGAGCGCCGAACTTACGGTCCATTTCGGTCTGGTAAGCCGGAGCAACAGGCGTTGTCTGGGTGATGATCGGCTGATAATGCGTGATGTCAACCTGCTGACTCTTCTTTCGCGGCTTCGGGTTCTCGGGATCGTTCTTTCCGTAACCCTTCAGGCGATCGATGATCGAAAGCTTCTTCTTGGGCTTCGGAGGTTCATAAATGTCAATTCCCGAAGTGCCGGGCTGAACATTCTGCTCAACATCCACGAAGACAAGACGCTTCTTACGGTTTTCCTCCTGAATCTCATCCAGTGTAAGCTGGCGGTATTCCTGGTAATTCGTATCCTGAGGCCGTCTTACTGCGGCTGCGGCACGGCGACGTTCCTCTTCCTCGCGCTCCTGCTCCTCAATCTCACGCATCATAGCCTTCTTCTCGGCTCTCTTCTTACGGACGATGTGAATGATCGCCTTACCGGAAAGAAGGATTAGGCATACAAGGATCAATGTAACAAATATAAGGATTGCTCCGAGGTTGCCGAACAGCGCATGCAGCGGACAGGAAAGCAGTTCGCCGATCAGACCGCCGCCCTGCTTGGCCTTAAACGAAGCAACGAACTCGAAGTGGTCGGCATAGTTTCCGGCGAGGTTGATGAGTCCGCAGACCAAAGCAGCCATCGTCCAGAAGTAGATGGATTTTCTTGTGGCAACCGGATTTCCTTTGTTGGAACGGGTGAAAAAGACAAATGCGACAAGCGCAAACGGGAAAATGTAAGAAACAACCTTTCCCATCATACCCATCATGACATTCTTAAAGAAGCCACCGATGACGCCGCAAAGGTCGAACAGACTGAGTTCGAGCAGAATGGCAACAAGAATCGTGCAGATGATCACGATATCATCGACAATCTCCTTACGTTTACGCATCTCTTCAAGATAGTCATCGGTCGCATTGGGACTGTTCTTACGGTCCAGAGCGACATTGACATTGACCGAATTCTTCTCAACGTTTTCAATGGCCTTGTTGTTGAATTTGGAATTCGGATACTTCTTTGAACTCGAAGATGCTGACTTTTTGGAAGAGTCCTTTTTGGTATTTGCCAATTGATTCACCTCATTTCTTACAAAATGATCAGGAAGAACAGGATAACCAGTCCGAGGCCGATACGGTACCAGCCGAAGACTTTAAAGTCGTGTTTCTTAATGTACTCAATAATCCAGTTGATCGTTGCGTAGGCAACGAGAAATGCCACAAGCATTGCGGTCAGAAGAACCGCGTACTGCATTCCGTCAAAGTCGAAACGGAATTTGATCAGTTTTAAAAGGCTCGCGCCGAAAAGCGTCGGAATCTCAAGGTAAAACGTAAACTCGGTGGCTACTCCCCTGCTTGCGCCGAGAAGCATGGCGCCGATGATCGTGATACCGGAGCGGCTCGTACCGGGGATCATCGCGAGTATCTGGAAGCACCCGATATAAAGCGCGAGTTTCATCGGTATAGAACCGAGCGTCGTGTAAACCGGCGGATTGTCCTTCCGGTATTTCTCGATAAAGAGAAATACGACGCCGTAAAAGATCAGCGTGATCATTACGGTTACCGAGGCTGTCCTGCCGCGAAACAGAGACCCGAACAGCGCGTCGAAAAGGACGCCGATCGTCATTGCCGGCAGACAGGCGACGATAATCTTAAGCCACAGATAGAGCTTCGGTCCCTGGATACAAACCTTCCGTTCATATGTCAGTCCGAAAGGCCACAGCTTACGAAAATAGATCAATGCCGCGGCGATAACAGCGCCGAGCTGGATCACGACCGTAAACATTTCGGCAAATGCCTCATCCTGCAGAAATTCCGGATTCAGTATCCGCTCCAATATAAGCAGATGACCGGTACTGCTGATCGGAAGATACTCCGTTATGCCTTCCGTAATACCGAGTATTACGATTTTCAAAAATTCGAAAAGCTTCATCGGCTTCCCCTACAAAACTATTTCACCGCCTGCGTTGTATACTTCACGCAAAATACGGTTTAATCTTCATAAATTTCAAATCCGGCTTTCTCTCCGCGCTTCATGTCGAGGATGAATTCCTTCTCACGATAACGGACTACCGCGTGGTAATCGGAAAGATCTGCTTCCGCAGTAAACATCACGAGCTTACCGTCTTTAAAGTACAGATCGTATACCGCTCCGCCCTTTGCGCGAAGTCCCATGATCGAACCTTCGCCGAATGCTTCCGGAAGTGCGGGAAGCAGAACAACCTGTCCGCCTGCATCGTAGAAGAAGGCTTCTCCAATCGCGGATATCGCTCCGAAATTACCGTCAATCTGGAACGGCGGATGATTATCGAACAGATTATCAAGCGTGCTTCTTTTAAGAATCGCCAGCAGATGCTCCTGAAACTTATCCGCGTCACGAAGTCTCGCGTACAGATTCATGATCCACGCGCGGCTCCAGCCGGTATGACCGCCGCCGTAATGCAGCCGTCGTTCCAGCGTTGCGCGTGCGGCTTTATATAAGGTCTTGTCTTCATCGTCGGCCTTGATCTGATCGGACGGGAACAAAGCATACAGCTGGGAAATGTGTCTGTGCCCCGGCTCGAGTTCCTCGTAATCTTCGTTCCATTCCATGATCTGGCCGAACTTTCCGACACGGATCGGGGGAAGCTTATGTAACAGTACTTCGGTCTTCTCGACGAATTTCTCATCCTCTTCGCCGAGAATATCCACGGCGTAGAGATAATCCGTAAACAGATCGCGGAGTATCTGGATATCCATTGCCGAATTGTAGCAAAGGTGACCGGTCTCTCCGTTCGGAAGCCGGTAACTGTTCTCGGGGGAAAGCGACGGGCAAAGGATCAGCTCGCCGTCCTTTTCGAACAGGTAGTCATGGAAGAAAAGAACCGCTTCCTTCAGTACCGGATACATATCCTCGAGGAAATCCATATCCATCGTATATTCGTAATGCGTGCGGATATGCGTGCATAGCCAGGCCATGCCCATAACCCAGTATGTTGCAGGGATCCAGGCGTCCTGCGGTGCCGTATCGCCCCACATATCGGTATTGTGGTGGGCAACCGTACCGCGGCAGTTGTACATGTCCTTTGCTGTCCTCTGACCGTTAACGCACATACGTTTCATCAGATCGAACAAAGGCAGATGACAGCTGCTCATACCAAGCTTCTCGGCCGGCCAGTAGTTCATCTCCGTATTGATGTTGATGGTGAACTTGCTGCCCCACGGCGGATCCATATGCCGGTTCCAGATACCCTGCAGGTTCGCGGGAAGCGTTCCTTCACGGGAGGACGAAATCAGCAGATAACGGCCGAAATCGAAATAGGTACGGATCAGTCCGGTATCAAACGCTTCGGCGCTTAAAAGTTTTAACCGTTCATCGGTTGGAACCTCTTCCATATCGGGATCGGAAGCAAGCGTCAGACGCGTTTTCGTGAAAAGCGAACGGTAATCGTCGGTATGTCCGGTCAGAAGCTCCGCGTAAGTCTTCGTACGGGCTTCGTTCAGTGTCTTCTTCACAGCGGCAACGGGATCGGCCGTACGGAAAGTCGTATGCGCCGTAAACAACAGGCACACCTTGCAGACACCGCGGCAAAGGAGATACTCTCCTGCGCATTCCACTTCTCCGCCCATCTGAAAAGCGGTAAGTCCGGCTGCAAAACGGTAATCCTCACCGACCATGGAACCGATCGTATATACAGTATCGCGGTCATGATAAGCACCGTCGTAAAATGTTCCGCGTCCGAAGTTTACATCGACATCGAACGGCTCCTCTTCATCGGTCGAGAGCATGATGACCATACAGTCCGCGGGAGCGCTGACGAAGATTTCCTCACGGTACGTAATACCGTTTCTTGTCTTCTTCACTCTTGCTACGGCATTCTCGAGGTCAAGCTCACGCTCGTAACCGGTCCATTCGCCGTCTCCGGTCTTAAATTGTATGTTCAGTTCTCCGAGTGTCGAGTAAGTCCGCTCACTCTGCGGCACACCGGTAAAACTGTGTAAAAGCAGCTCCTGTGCTTCGGAAATCTTACCGCCGAGGATCAGCTCACGGACTTTACCGAGATTGTTCCTCGCGTCCTGGTTGATGCGGTACATCGGCCCGCCGTACCAGAGGGAATCTTCGTTCAGCTGGATCTTCTCCTGATCCGTCCCGCCGAACACCATTCCTCCGAGACGCCCGTTACCGACCGGCAAAGCCCTGTTCCAGTCATTTCCTGCACTTTGTCTGTAAAATAATCGACTCATTACAAATACTGTCCTTTAATCCTTCCGGGATAGTAATGCTCTATCGCGAGGAAAGCTTCTTCGCGGTAAACCAGAACCGAAGTCCGAATTCCTTCTCGCTTAAGCGGTAAATCTCATCGAGATCCGGTCCGCAGCTTGCCGAACCGACGCCGGACATACGGTAGTCGCAGCAGAATACGGTGCGGTCTTCAGGGATAAGCTCCCAATTATGTTTCTTAGCCGTAAGCTGTTCCTGCGAAAAATGCGACGCGTTAATCGAAAGCTCGGTCTCGGAATCCACGCGGATTACGCAGTTATCGCTCGAAACGGTTGCGTAACGGCATCCGCAGTGGGACGAATTCTCCTGCGGACGGATATAGTCCTCATGGTTGTTCGTAACCGTCGTATGATGCAGATCAACGTAGGAAGCGAGGCATTTGTCCGCATAGCTTTCAAAAGGTCCGAAGCCGTAATAACTGAAGTCTTCGAAGTCGTCCTTTAAGAAGAATCGCATACCGAAACGGGGCAGATAAGGAATCTGTTCGTGCACGGTAACGCCGGCGCGGATCTGAACCTCTCCTGCCGGATGGAATACGTATTCGAGATTGATCTTAGCGGCCGGATACATGCCCCTCGCACCGAGAGAAAGCTCGGTTTTGATGGTTACGATATCGACAGCCTCAATGATCTTCATCGAATAAACACGAGGCGAAAGCTTATCGAGCTTAAGCCCGTTCCATGCTTTCTTAATGCGTTCATCGTTATCGATCGGAGCACGGTACAGATTGAATTCCGCAGGCTCGGTAAACTGCTCTTCGCCGTCTACCTTGAGGGAAATCATCTGCGCGGTCTTCTTGCTGACCGTGTACTCGGCGTCCTTCGTGACAATATAGTAATTCTCGGCATCTTCCCTCGCATGGAGGAACAGACGTCCGGAAACCTTTACGGGATTGAAACGGTGGTCGATGCTTCGAAGCGTAAGCTGTTCAAAGCCTGCCTCGGTTCCTGCTTCACAGTACGGCATATCGCTCTTATAGCGGATAATGAAACGTACGCGGACGTCTTCGCCGTGGTTCTGCGGAAGTTCAGGCGCCTGCAGCGGAACCGTCTCTCCTGGAGCCAAAGTAAGTGTAATCGGCGTTTCGTATACGAACCTTCCGCTGTCACGCATTTCCATCGAAAGCGTGAACATGTCTTCGAAATTCGTAAAGTTCAGACGGTTCGTCAGCATGTAAACCGATGGATTATGCTCGGACGGCTTAACGTCAAGCGGACGATACGCCTGCTTCAGTTCGTAAAAGCCGGGGTGCGGTCTGCGGTCCGGATACAGAAGTCCGTCACAGCAGAAATTGCCGTCGTTCTGGTCTTCGTCGCCGAAATCACCGCCGTAGCCGTATTTTTCGCGGCCGTCGGAAAGCGTTCCGAGCGAGAAGGAATGATCACACCACTCCCAGACGCATCCGCCCATCAGACGTTCATTCGAATAAATGAGATCCCAGTAGGCCTTCAGGTCGCCGTTGCTGTTGCCCATCGAATGCGAATATTCGCAAAGGAAATACGGTTTCGTATTTTTCTCGTCATCGAGGAATTTGATGATGTCGGAGATCGGCGCGTACATGCGGGATTCCACATCAATCTCATCGGTCGTCGTACCGTCTAAGATATAGATGCTGCTCTCGTAATGAACCGGTCTCGTAATGTCGGTCGCCTTCACAAGCTTAACGGCGTCCTCGATGTATTTGCTGTAGCCGCCCTCATTGCCCATCGACCACATGATGACGCACGGACGGTTGATATCTCTTTCAACAAGCTTCATCGCGCGGTCGGTGATTGCTTTCGCGAACATCGGATCGGATGCGGTAAGGGCAATCTTATCATAGCCTGCCTTCCAGTCCCAACCGTTTGCGGCGCTGACGCAGCCGTGCGACTCGAAATCGGCCTCATCAATTACGAACATACCGATCTCATCGCAGAGTTTATAGAAAAGCGGCTGATTCGGATAATGTGAAGTACGTACCGTATTGATGTTGCAGCGCTTCATCAGGTACAGGTCTTCACGCATCATCTTCTCATCGCATGTATAGCCGGACTGATAATAGCTGTCGTGACGATTGACGCCGCGAAGCTTTACGGCCTTTCCGTTAATCTTGAAGACGCCTTCTTCGATACGGATATCGCGAAGGCCGACCTTCTCACCGATGATCTCCTGTTCCGTCGTAATAAGCAGGTCATACAGATAAGGATTCTCACTGTTCCAGAGAACAGGCTTCTCCACCTTGCAGTCGAAGAAACCGTCTTCATCGGATGTTCCTTCGGCAATAACGTTTCCGAGTTCGTCCTTCAGCGTGAAGGATGACTGTACGCCGCCCTCCGCCTTTATATGAACCGTTGCCGAATCATAGGACTCATTGAACGAAGCCGTATAGGAATACCGTACGATATGCTCCTTCGGTCTAGCCAGCAGATATACATCACGGAATATTCCGGTCAGACGGATCTTGTCCTGGTCCTCAAGGTACGAACCGTCGCTCCACTTTAGAACCGCAACCGCGATCTCATTGTCCCCATCCTTGAGCGCTTCGGTAATGCGGAATTCCTGCATGGCGTGGCTGACCTGGCTGTATCCGAAGATCTGGCCGTTTACGAACAGGTAGAAGCAGCTGTCGACACCTTCAAACACGAGATACCGCTCCATGCCGTCATTCTCGTAGGAAAATGTGCGGCGGTACACGGCCGTCGGATTATCGAGCGGTACATACGGCGGATCATACGGAAAAGGATACGGAACATTTGTGTACTGCGGGCTGTCATAGCCCTGGTACTGAATGCATGAAGGTACCGGAATGGTCGTCTTCGGCTCCTCCTTCAGAAATTCCGCCGGCATATCGTAAAAACTCGGATAAAAAGTAAAATCCCACGATCCGTTCAGGTCGGTGTATCTGCCGGATGTTCTCCGACCGGCAAATGCATCCTCACCGGGAACAAACGGAATGAAATAATTCCTGGATTCCTCGGTGTTCACATGAAGGATTTCGGGATTCTCATGAAATGTCATATATTGCTTCAAGCAGTTCCACCCCCTGTCGGTAACAGTTGAATACCTTTTCTTTTTTGAGAAAGGTGCCATAAAATGGTCACACCGTTCTATGGCACCTTCGTATCTGAAATCAGATTATTATGCCTTCAGATCCTTGATTGAGAAGCTGAAGCGGCCCATCTTATCCTTGCCGAGACATACAACCTTTACTACATCACCGAGGGTGAGTACGTCTTCAACATGGTTGATGCGTTCCTTGGCAATCTTGGAAATGTGGATCATGCCTTCCTTGCCGGGTGCAAACTCGAGGAATGCGCCGAAGTCCTTGATGCTGACAACCTTACCTTCGAGGATCTGACCTTCTTCGAACTCGGTTACGATGATCTCAACCATCTTGCGGGCCTTCTCCATTGCCTCGGGATCGGTACCGCAGATCGATACGTTGCCGTCATCGGTAATGTCGATCTTAACGCCGGTAGCGTCGATGATCGCATTGATGGTCTTACCTCTCTGTCCTACAACATCACCGATCTTCTGCGGATCGATAGACATCTGGATGATCTTCGGAGCGTACTTGCTTACTTCCTTACGAGGCTCTGCGATAGCGGGCTTCATGCAGTTGTCCATGATGAAAAGTCTTGCTTCACGGCATCTTGCGATAGCGCCTTCTACAATCTGACGGGTAAGACCGTGAATCTTGATATCCATCTGGATTGCGGTGATACCTTCGGTCGTACCGGTTACCTTGAAGTCCATATCGCCGAAGAAGTCCTCAAGGCCCTGGATATCGGTAAGAAGTACGAAATCGTCATCGGTCTCGCCGGTAACAAGTCCGCAGCTGATACCTGCAACCATTCTCTTGATCGGAACGCCGGCAGCCATAAGGGACATGCAGCTTGCACAGGTCGAAGCCATGGAAGTCGATCCGTTAGACTCGAAAGTCTCGGATACGGCACGGATTGCGTAAGGGAACTCTTCCTCGGAAGGAAGAACCGGAAGCAGTGCGCGCTCAGCGAGTGCTCCGTGACCGATCTCACGGCGTCCGGGACCTCTCGAAACCTTGGTCTCACCTACGGAGTAAGCCGGGAAATTATACTGATGCAGGTAACGCTTCGAAACGATGTTGTCATCAAGACCGTCAACCTTCTGCGCCTCGGAAAGAGGTGCCAGGGTAACGATGTCGCAGATCTGCGTCTGTCCGCGGGTGAACATCGAGGAACCGTGAACTCTCGGGATAAGGTCAACCTCAGCTGCAAGAGGACGGATCTCGGTGATCGCACGTCCGTCGGGACGCTTGTGATCCTTGAGGATCATCTTGCGGACGGTCTTCTTCTCGTACTGGTAAACCGCCTCATCAATGAGAGGAAGCCACTCGGCATTGTCGGCGAAACGCTCTGCGAGGGTATCCTTCATGTTGCGGATACGCTCTTCTCTCTCCTGCTTCTCAGGGGAGAACATGAGAACTTCCATATCAGCCGGAGGAACGATCTCCTTGATGGCTGCAAAAAGCTCTTCCGGAATCGCACAGCTCGTGTAAGCGTGCTTCGGCTTGCCGCACTCGGCAACAATCTTGTCAATGAACTCGATGATCTTTTTGTTGGTGGCGTCAGCGAGGTAGATGGCTTCGATCATCGTAGCCTCGGGAAGCTCGTTAGCGCCTGCCTCGATCATGATAACCTTATCTCTTGTGGAAGCAACGGTCAGCTTCAGGTCGCCCTTCTGAGTCTGCTCCTGCGTGGGGTTAAGGATGAACTGTCCGTCAATCATGCCGACCTGCGTCGTAGCGCAAGGGCCGTCGAACGGAATATCGGAAATCGCAACGGCGATTGCGGAGCCGAGCATTGCGGTAAGCTCAGGCGTGCACTCGGGATCAACGCTCAATACGAGGTTGTTGATGGTTACGTCATTGCGGTAGTCCTTCGGGAACAAAGGACGCATCGGACGGTCGATAACACGGGAAGTAAGGATGGCGTTCTCGCTTGCCTTGCCTTCTCTTTTGTTGAAACCTCCGGGGATCTTGCCTACGGCATACATCTTCTCCTCATACTCAACGCTGAGGGGGAAGAAATCAATGCCGTCTCTCGGCTTTTCACTTGCGGTAGCGGTCGAAAGAACCGTCGTATCGCCGTAGTGCATCAAAGCTGCACCGTTGGCCTGCTTCGCAACTCTGTCGATGTCTACGGTCAGAGTGCGGCCGGCCAGTTCCATACTGAAACTCTTGTACATACAGTACTCCTTTCTTTTCACGGAGTCCCCGTAACAACTGATAAATCAGCCCTTTCGGGCGGGCTTATCAGAAGTCACGGAGAAAAAGACCCCGCGTGATTAATTAAGATATGCGCACATATATCCGCATTCTGTTTGATTATAACATATCTCCCTCTGAAATTCCATATAAAAACGAAAAAAAGTACTCATTTCAAGCACATTTTCACTTATTTTTCAAGGATTTTCCGGCACGTCCCGAGCGTCCGCCCGAACCCCTCGGAAAATGCAATGAAAAACATAAAAAAACCGGAGCTCTCCCCTTCGGGAAAACTCCGGTAAATGTTACGGAATCGTGATATCGGTTATCGTCAGCGGACCGTCGGCTGCGATAATCAGCCCGACACCCTCTAATGTGCCTTTCGCACCGATGTTACGGTTGTAATCCGCCGCTTCGAGACGGATTTCCTTTCCGCTTCCGGTTGCCTTGCAGCACCAGAAATTCTTCGAGGAAGCGTTAACGCCGCATTGAATGACGGCCTTCCAGCCGTTCACTGCGTTTCCGCCGTTATTTTTGATGACAAAATCACACTGGTAGCAGTATTTGCCGCCCTCCATCCAGGTGTTTACGGATACTAAGGATATCGTCAGGTTTCCGACCGTCTTGCGGAACGAAATCGCCTTCGGCGTTCCTTCTCCTCCGCTGTAGCCGGTCTCCGCCTGCTCAAGAATCTTCTCAAGCTCTTCTTCACTGAATTCGGTCTTTCCGTGCAGGATACGGACAAGCCAGTTTCCTTCTACGGAAAGGTCTTCCTCGGTAAAACCGCTCAGCTTCTTTACGCCGTTCTTGATAAGGGATGAGCTCTCGTTCTTATTCGCAAGGTTCCAGCAGATATAGGATACCTTGTACTGGTCCATGACGGCGACCCATTTGTTCGCTTCTTCGATATCGCAGCGTCCGTTGCCGGAAGCATCGGTAATGCCGTATTCGGAAACAAATACGGGCAGCCCCGCCTTGATCGCTGCAACCATCTTCGCCCGCAGGTTATCCTTATGCGTGCCGGCATAGAAATGAAGCGCGTACATAAGGTTAGTGCCTTTAACGGGATCGGCAGCGGCACGGTCCACATCCTGGCTCCAGGTCGGCGTGCCGATGATAATGATGGCGTCCTTTGCATTTGCCCGAATCACGGGAATAATGCGCTCGGCATATTTCTTGATCTCGGACCAGTCCGTTCCGCCGTTCGGTTCGTTGCAGATTTCATAGATGACATTTCCGTAAGAGGCGAATTCTTTGGACATTTCCCGGAAGAAAGCCTCCGATTCGTCGGCATATTTCATCGGTGTCAGGTCATGCAGGATATGCCAGTCGATGATGACGTACATGCCGAGTTCGGTCGCGTATTGAACGCCGTTTTTCACAACGGTCTTCAGTTTTTCCTTAACCGCTGCGCCGCCGACGCAGTAGCCGTTCTCGTCGGTATACATCGCGAGACGGATCACATTCGCGCCCCATTCGTCACGGATTGTCTTAAAGGTATCGCGGTTAACGTATTCCGGGAACCACTGGAGCCCGTGCGTGCTGACGCCCTTCAGCTGGTATTCCTTTCCGTTCGCGTCAAGGATCTTTGTTCCGGATACGGAAAGCTTACCGTGATTTCCGTAAGGTGTACCTTCTTCGGGCTTCCAGTCGGGATCGATCGGCGTGCCGGTCGGTTCCGGCGTTACTTCGCCGGTAGGCTCTGCTGTCGGTTCCGCAGTCGGTCCGTCAGTAGGCTCTGCGGTAGGTTCTGTGCCCGGTTCTCCTGTCGGAGTAACCGTTTTATCCTGTCCTTTCGGCTGCACGTAATACGTCGGTGTTGCCTGGCCGAAGCCGATATCGTCTTTGTTCTTATTTCGGTATACGACGTAAAATACGATGCCGGCGATCAGAAGGAGTGCCCATACAATTCCTAAAACAATCCACCTTTTGAAGCTTTTCTGTTTCTCGTCCATAGATTACCTCCTATTCTGAGGTCTTACCGAAGTACGTACGGATCCGGTCCGTCATATAGAGGGATCCGATACAGAGGATCACGTCCTTGTCGCTTCCTTTCCGGACGTATTTGCCGATCCAGCCTTCGGGGTCATCGGTACGTTTCAGCTGAAACTCCTCACAGAGTTCCGGAAGTTCTTCTTCGGGTATTGCCCGCGGGTGATCAAACCGGAAGAATGTGATATCATCCGCAAATTCATTCATGATGGAAAGCATGCTGCGGTAATCCTTGTCCGCGAGAATTCCGGTAAGAATATGAATCTTACGGCCGACAAATGCGGACGTCGCGAAGAACTCTTCCGCTGCCGCGATGCACTGCGGATTGTGGCCGCCGTCGAGATATACGGCAGGCTTGTTGCTGAGAAGTTCCATCCGCGCAGGCCATTCCACATTGGCCATACCGCGGATAATGTCGATATCGCTGATATAATAATCCATCCTGTTCAGCACACGGATTACTTCGATCGCGGCCGCGCAGTTCTTCTGCTGGTGCTTTCCGAGGAGCCGAAGCTCGATATCGTAATCGCGGTACCGGAAATGCTCAAAATGCGGCACTGCGGGAAGCGGCTTTAAAAGCGCAAGGTCTACCGTATGAACCGGAGCGTTCTTACTCTCCGCCGTCTTTGTCAGTACTTCCAATGCTTCCGGACAGGAAGGATACAATACGACATCACAGTCCTTCTTGATGATTCCGGCTTTAGCGGAAGCTATTTCGGGAATCGTGTCTCCGAGAATCTTACAGTGGTCGAGACCGATATTCATGATAACGCTGCATAACGGATTCGGAATGATATTGGTCGGATCATAGGTTCCGCCGAGACCGGTTTCAAGAACGACGATGTCGCATTTTTCTCTTGAGAAGTATAAAAGCGCGATGATCGTCAGAAGTTCAAACTGGTTCGGAGCATCCGAAAGCGTATCCGTATAGTTCATTACTTCGGTTGCGAGTTCCGTCAGAGCGTCCTTAGGGATCAGCTCCCCGTTGATCTCTATGCGCTCACGGAAATCATGGATATACGGAGAAGTAAAAAGACCGACACGGTATCCGGCTTCCTTTAAAACCGAATGCAGCATCGCGGAAACCGAGCCTTTGCCGTTCGTTCCGGCAACATGAATGACTTTGAGACTTTCCTCGGGATTTCCGAAGTGTTCCATCGTCTTCTTCATGCGGTACAGACCCGCAAACTGGGAGAAAAAGCTTTTCGACGTAAGTTTCGTCAGAATTTCATCATAAGTCACGGCAAATACAACCTCTTAAATAAACAGACCGACATCACGGAAGGATTGTTCCAGTTCAGCCATCATGTAAAGCGTTCCGGTGCAGAGCACGTTGGCTCCGTCCCGATAGGCATCCGCAGCGCGTTCCGCTGCTTCTTTCAACGAATGCATCGCGTCCGCTTCCGCTCCGATGCTCTTCAGATATTTTCTTAAATCCTTAGCGGGAAGCGACCTCGGATTATCAGGAGTTACGGTCAGAAACTTCGACGCGAAAGGCAGAAGCATCGGGTACATCGCGGCATAATCCTTATCCGCCATAACGCCTGTAACGATAAGGAACTTATCAGCGTTAGGAAGTAACGAAAGCGTCTCACACAGCGCTTTCGTACAGTCCGGATTATGACCTCCGTCAAGGATAAAATACGGCTTATTGCGCCGAATGTCAAACCGGAAAGGAAGTTTTGCGTCCTCAAGGCCTTTCTTAACGGCCTCGTCCGTCAGAAAAACGTCCTTCATGCGGAGCGTGTAGGCGGCTGCGCAGACGGTTTTCGCATTTTCCTTCTGGAAGGTTCCCGGAAGTTTCAGACGGGCGCCGAGACGGGAAAGGGAAAGGTTAATCTGCGGATCGTTCGCGTAAAGGAACGGACAGCCGTTATCAAACGCGTACTGTTCGCAGTATTTGCGCACTTCCTTCTCATTGTCGGCAAGGACGATTGCCTCGCCGGGAGAAACGATGCCGCATTTTTCACGGATAATCTCTCCGACGGTACTGCCGAGATATTTCTCATGGTCCATAGCGACATGCGTGATAACCGTCATGATACCTGGCGTTTCGAGATTGGTGGCATCCTTAGCTCCGCCCATGCCGGCTTCGAGAACGACATATTCGCAGTCTTTCGCGGCAAATATGAGGATTCCGAGAGCAACCGAAAGCTCAAACTCGGAAGGATACTCTTCGTCCGAAAAACCGCCGCAGACAACCGAAAGCGCTTCCGCCGCATTGCAGTAATCTTCGTCCGTAACCGGCTCGCCGAGCACACGGTAATAATCCTTCAAACCGAACAAGGCCGGGGATGACATCGTGCCGACCGAATAGCCGCCGGCCTTTAAAACCGATGAGATCATCGCGGAAACGGAGCCCTTGCCGTTCGTACCGACAACGTGGATCAGTTTCATTTTCTTCTCCGGATTGTCCAAAAGCCGCATCAGCTTACGGATGCGGCTTAAACCGGGTTTCGACACATTGGTCTTCTCGTTTTTTATGAAAGCATATGCTTCTTCAATCTTCAACAGCTTTCTCCTTCCGGTCGAACCGGTCATAGACGCCCTGTCCTCTTAAAAAGGCGCGAAGAGGCGGGAATACGGATTTGTTTAACAGAAGCAGCACCGGAATCTCCACAGCGGTAAGAAACAGCGCCTGAAGGGCACGCGAACCCCATGTGGCAGCATTGTTCGGCATTCCGTTAAACCGGATGAGTCCGGTTGTTGTAACAACCCATCCGCAGAAAAACTGGTCAAAAAGAACCGTCAATACGGTAAATACGATGTTCGGCTCCTTCTTACGGTATGCACAACCGAAACAGAGACCCCGCAGCAGCGCCGCGGCCGAAATAAACGGGTTAACGCTTCCGTAAACGAGAATGGAACCGAGGTAATCGGCCGTCCAGCTGCAGAAACCTCCGAGAATCACGCCGACGCAAAGACCGGTGACCGCTCTTGAGATAAACGTAAGCCCGATCCGGTAAAACGGTGTCGAGATGGAAAGAAACCGCTCAAACACAAACTGGATCGCAATCATCATTGCGCAAAGGCAGATGAGCAGCGTGGATATACGGGCTTTCGATTTCTTTTTGTTCATAAAAAAATCCTCCTTTCCTTGATTCGCTTGTACCAAAAAGGAGAATTCCCTTTCAGCAGCGAGATGCGAAATCCGTATCGCAAGCGAAACGCTTTTCGTTCCGCGGACAACTCTCCGTCCCGCGGACACTTAACGCACAGAATCCTACTCTGCAAAATG
>JAGADM010000029.1 GCA_017613595.1 Lachnospiraceae bacterium
AAGGCCGAGCATCTTCTTACGGAGCGCTACATAACGGTACATGAGCGGCATGAACTCGTGAATCGTCTCCACAAGGCTGTCATACACGCTGACCGGAATGTTGTTGCTCGAAAGAGACCATGCAACCGATGACGGATACTTGCGGAGCCTTGCGTGTACCGCATCCGACTTAACCTGCGTCGAATACATCGCCGCGAATGTGTTATTGTGTCCCTTGTAGGTCTTATAGTAGCTGCGGAATGCCGCTTCACGGATGGCGCGGTTCTGGTTGCGCTGCAGCAGAATGTAATTGCTCTCCGTGAGCTCGATCGTTTCGCCTTCCTTCTCGGGGTTCGGGATTGCGTCAAATGTGAAGTCCGCGTCGGTCAGCATCTCCGCGATATCACCGAACGAGCCGGTTACTTCCGAAAGGGATGCAAGGATTGCTTCCTCGGGAGCGGTCAGGGTGTGCTTGCGGGTACGGATCGTGTTCTCGAGAACGTGACGGTAGGACTGCAGGCAGTCTGCCGCAAGGTAACGGTCAAGAACGTCATCGGGAAGCGCGAGAATTTCGGGATCCACGAAGGAAACAGCGCTTGCGAGCTGTACATAACGGGACAGAGAGCGGGAATACATGCTCTGCGCCGCGTCCTGCCGGTTGTCTTCGGATTTGCGCTGGAAAGCGTAGCCGTTGAGCCGTTCCATCTTCTCGAACGCGCCGTACAGAAGATCGTAAAACTCCCTGAGGTGCTCCGGCGACTGTCCGAGCGTGCCCGGATAAGCCTGAAACTGCTCGGCAAGCGTCTCGGTCTTCGCGAACTCCTCCTCCCAGACTTCATCGGACGCGTAAATCGGTGTCAGGTCCCAAAGGTCCTGCGGGTTAATATCTTTTCGTTCTTTTAATGTTTCAGCCATACTGAATTCCTCCCATAAACATTGTATCCATTATCATACCACATCTGACGATAATCAGCAATAACGGGAGGGGGAAAATGTCGGGTCCTAAGGGGGCAAAATGGGTTGAAACAATACCCGTCATCATATATAATGGAGGAAGATATTGTGATTGAAAACGCGCGGCTGAAATACCCCGCCGCGACAGGAAAATGATACGAAACCGGAGACCCCAGCATGTACGATAAACTGACCGAAAGCGACATTGAAAAGATTAAAAAGGAAATCGAACACCGTAAGCTCGTTGTCCGTCCCGAGGCCATTCAGGCCGTAAAGGAGGCTCGTGCGCAGGGCGACCTTTCCGAGAATTTCGAATACTATGCGGCCAAGCGTGAGAAGAACATCAACGAAAGCCGCATCCGTTATCTGGAGAATATGATCAAAACCGCCGATATCATTGAGAGCAATGTGTCCGAGGATGAGGTGGACATGAACAATACCGTAGTGCTCTTCAATGAGCGTACGGGCAAGGATATGACCGTGCGGATCGTTACGACCATCCGCGCAAAGCCGTTCAAAGGGCTGATCAGTATCGAATCGCCGATCGGGCAGGCCATCTACCATCACAAGGTCGGCGAGCGCCTGCAGGTGACACTTGATAACGGAGAGTCTTATTATGTCGTAATCCGTTCCATCGAGAAGACGGTGGACGATTCCGACGACGAGATCAGCAGTTACTAAGGCGGCCGGCAATCCCGGAGTAAACAGCGGCTGTTAAGGCAGCCTGCGATTCCGTCGGGACTGCATGTCTGACCGTCCGATACGGGAAGGGATTCCTTCCGGAGATGAGGAACCATGGATACTTTTCTGTTCAGTCTGAACGCGACGCTTCCGGTATTCATCACGATCATGATAGGATACATTCTGAAGCGTTTCGGATTCTTTGACGAGAAATTCACCGAAGCGGCCGACCGGTTCACGTTCCGTGTGACTTTGCCCGTGCTTCTGTTTACGGACATCGCCACGTCGAACCTCGGAAGCAGCTACGACATAAAGTTCATGCTTTTCTGCATGGGCGTTTCGTGTGCGGCCTTCTTCCTGATCTGGGGCGGGGCGGTGCTGTTTCTCAGGAACCGTGAGCAGATCGGTGCTTTTACGATGGCATCGTTCCGCGGCAGCGCGGCGGTCCTCGGAATCGCACTCGTTACGAATATCTACGGAAGCACCGGTCTCGCGCCTCTGATGGTTGTTTCGGTAGTGCCGTTCTACAACGCATTTTCCGTAATTGTCTTAACCATATACGCAAAGCGGCCCGAAGGCGAGGAGAAGAAGATCCCGTTCGGGAAGATCCTGTTCCAGGTCATCACCAATCCGCTGATCATTGCGGTGGCGCTGGCGCTTCCGTTCGCGCTGTTCCGCATCCATATTCCGACGATCCCCGCGAAGGTGCTCTCCAATTTCGCGACTATCGCGACACCGTTCGCGCTTGTGATCCTCGGCGCCGGATTTGAGTTCCGTTCGAGCCGTCAGAAGCTCGGCTTGACGCTTACGGCTTCCTTTATCAAGGTGCTTCTGCTGCCGCTGCTGTTCGTACCGGCGGCCGTCTGGTTCGGCTTCCGCGATGAAGCGCTTGTGGCAATTTCCGTGATGCTTGCTTCGCCGTCGACCGTTGCCTGCTACATCATGGCGCGCAACATGCGGAATGACGCGCAGCTCGTTTCGGGAATCGTCATGGTCACGACGCTTATGTCTTCGGTGACGATCACGGCGCTCGTATTTGTCTTAAGAAGTCTCGGCCTCATATAGAATAGTCTGAAAAAACTGATAATATACTGCATTGACTTTCCGGGCAGATGCCATTGTATAATGACAGTATCAACGACGCACGAAAGGAACGCGGCGCCGCCGCACGGAATACTTATGGAAGAAATCAGACAGCAATTGTTTACGGGCGAGAGAGCCCTTTTCGGCAGTAAAGACCTTAAAGTGACGGACTGTGTCTTCGACCGCGGAGAGTCACCGCTAAAAGAAAGCAGCAATATCGAACTGAAGGGTTCGCTGTTCCGCTGGAAATACCCGCTCTGGTACTGTAACGGCGTGAAGGCGGAGGACTGCACATGGTTTGACATGGCGCGTGCCGGCGTATGGTACACGAGAAATATCGAGGTGAACAACGCCGTTATCCAGGCGCCGAAGAATTTCCGCAGGAGTTCGAACATCATTCTGAAAGATGTCGCGTTTACGAACGCGCTTGAGACGGTCTGGAGTTGCAGTAACGTGAAGATGAATAACGTTTCGGTTGCGAAGGGCGACTATTTCGCGATGAACTGTTCCGACCTCGAGATTGACGGACTTACGCTTGACGGAAACTATTCCTTCGACGGCGTGAAGAACGCGGTCATCCGGAACTCGCGTCTTCTGACGAAGGATGCCTTCTGGAACAGCGAGAATATCACGGTTTACGACTCCTTCATTTCGGGCGAGTATCTCGGCTGGAACTCGAAGAATCTGACGCTTGTGAACTGCACGATCGAGAGCCTGCAGGGTATGTGCTACATCGATAATCTCGTGATGAAGAACTGCAAACTCATCAATACGACGCTTGCGTTTGAATACGCGAATGTGGACGCGGAGATCACTTCGAAGATCGACAGCGTATTCAATCCCGGCTCGGGTACGATCCGCGCGGAGCAGATCGGCGAGCTGATCATCGAAAAGGATAAGATCGATCCTTCGAAAACGAAGATCATCTGCAATGATATCAAAGAACAGTCCGACCGCCCGGAGTGGCTGCGGAACTGAACAGAGACCGCGGTCGAAGCAGACAGGAAAGTGTGATGCTTTGCCGCGGTTTACATAATAAAGGGGGTAATGTATGAACGGCCGATACGATTTTGATAAAGTGATTAACCGCCGAGGCACGGATGCCATCAAATGGGACGTTCCCGAGGACCGGATTCCGATGTGGATCGCGGATATGGATTTTCAGACCGCACCGGAAATCCGCGAAGCCATGGCGGAAAGACTGGAGCACGGCGTGTTCGGGTACGGTAATGTGCCGAAACGGTGGAATGAAGCATACCGGAAATGGTGGCAGGAAAGACATGGTCTTACAATGGATGAAGACGCGCTGGTGTTCTGCACGGGAGTTATCCCCGCGATTTCTTCGGCCGTTCGGAAGTTCACCACGCCCAATGAGAACGTCCTTATAGAAACGCCTGTATATAACACCTTTTACAACAGCATTATCAATAACGGGTGCCGGGTGCTTGAGTGTCCGCTCCGCTATGAAAACGGCAGCTATTCGATGGATTTTGAAAATCTGGAGAAGAAACTGAGTGACCCGCAGACAACGCTGATGATCCTCTGCAACCCGCACAATCCGATCGGAAAGATATGGTCACGCGAAGAGCTCGCAAAGGTCGGCGAGCTTGCGAAGAAGCATCATGTTATCGTAATCTCCGATGAAATCCATTGCGACATTACGGTCCCCGGAAAAGGATACGTTCCGTTTGCCTCTGTATCGGATACCTGCAGAGAAGTGAGTATAACCTGTATCGCGCCGACGAAGACGTTCAATCTTGCGGGAATTCAGACGGCGGCGGTATACGCGCCGAACCCGGTGCTCCGGCATAAGATATGGCGCGCCCTCAATACCGATGAAGTAGCGGAGCCCAACAGTTTTGCTGTACCGGCGGCAATCGCGGCGTTTGAACGCGGCGGAGAGTGGCTCGACGCAATGCGGGAGTATGTATTCGAAAACCGCAGATATGTGACCGAAACACTGGCAGCAGCCGTTCCGGACGTGTTCGTTGTTCCGGGAGAGGCAACCTATCTGTTGTGGATCGATGTGAACGCTTTGCCGGGAGACAGTTCGGCAATAGCCGCTTTTCTTCGTGAAAAAGCAGGCCTTGAGCTTCTGGAAGGTATAATCTACGGTGCGGCCGGAGCGCATCATCTGAGGATGAATGTCGCCTGTCCGAGAAGTCTCTGCGAAGAAGGAACAAAGCGTCTGATCGAGGGACTCCGGATGTACCGGGAGACGGTTCAGGGTCACTTTGAAAATTCTTAATAACTCTTGTTTTTTGCAATATGTCCCTATATAATGATGGTAGAGTCGTCACGAAGGACGGCCGGAGGAGGTAGAAAGATATGCCTGAGGAAGAAATTCTCTGGAAAGACCGAAAGCATCATATGTGGTTCCCTTTTTCCTTTACCAAGTACTCGGTGTCTAAAACCTCGCTGTATGTTCAGCAGGGCTTTTTCAGAACGAGTTACGATGAGACATTATTGTATCGTATCGTCGACCTTCGGTTGAGCCGTACTCTCATGCAGAAGTTCTTCGGAACCGGCACGGTTGAGGTATTCACCCGCGTGGATACGCAGCATGTTATCCAGCTGAAGAACGTGAAGCATTCCCGTGACGTGTGGAGACTTCTCTCGACGTTGATCGAGCAGGTTCGTAACGAGAAGAACGTTGTCGGCAAGGAGTTCTACGGCATGATGGGCGGAATGCATCATATGGGTGATGACTGCCCCGGTAATGATGACGCGGTTGACATGGACGGCGACGGTATTCCGGACGCGATTCAGTAACCGTAAGAGGGTCATTTTCCCGTTTCGAAAAATGTTATTGACAAACGTTATTGCTTGGAATATGATTCGGAGTGGGTACAGTAAATTACCCGGTAAGAAGGAGTATTTTGTATGTTTGAAAAGATATTGCAGATTATGGAAGAGCAGCTTGGCATTGACACTGCTGGTGTGACGGAGGAGACCACTTTCCGCGAGGATTTGCGGATTGATTCTTTGGATCTCTATGAGCTGGTTACCGCACTCGAGGATGAGTACGGCATTGAGATTCAGCCGGAAGAACTGGACGAGATCAAGAGCATCGGGGATGTTGTTGAATTTCTTGCGGCGAAGGGAATTGAATAATCAAAGAAACGAGAAGCCGGTCCGGGATTTCGGACCGGCTTCCTTGTATATATGAGGCGGATATTTATTCGGGCGGAGGGATTTCCTCCGCCCGTTTTCCGTCATAAAGCGAATTCACAGCATCTTCACATTATTATGTTATGATAATTATGTATCTGCCGCGAAAAAGCGTTGTGGAATTTGCTTTCCGGGCGCGGAAAAGGTCACATTTTCCGGTGGATAAAGACAGGATTTTCAGAGAAATTCTGTTTATAAATGTCAATATTTGACAATTCTTTATAAAAACGCTATAATAAATATCCAAACTTAAAATGCCGTAGTGTCGCATCAAGCGGAGTGAATATGAAGTTTACGAAAATGCACGGATGTGCGAACGATTATATATATG
>JAGADM010000030.1 GCA_017613595.1 Lachnospiraceae bacterium
ACTCAAGGAAATCCTGAAGTATTTTACAGAGCATGGTGCGGACATGATTTACCTTTCCACCGAGCCGGAGAATGAGCTTGGCTTACACTTATATCACAAGTTCGGTTTCCGCGAAACCGGCATAATCAACGAGGGTGAGCTTGTGCTGATGCGGATGCTGAAAGGACCCCGCAAACTGATTCGGGACTTTTTCGGGGTCAACGTGGACGAACCCATGCACATCAGGGGAAAGAAAGGCTACGGCGTGAGCGTCGCGGTCAACGACAGCGACGGCGATATCCTGCAATACTGCTCCGGCAGCGGAAGATACGGCGAGGATCTCCCGGTGAACCCGGATATGCTGTTCCAGGCGGGCTCTGTATCAAAGCCGATGTTCGCCCTGACGCTTCTTCGATACGCGGACAAGGGCAGGATTAACCTTGACGCGGATATCTCGGGCGTCATTCCTGAATTTGTCAGGAAGGGCCCGGTCACGTTCGAAGCGCTGCTTTCGCACACGGCGGGCTATAACGTCCATGGCTTCCCGGGCTACCCGGCGAAACACGAAGCTCTTTCCCTTGAGGACGTGCTGAGCGGCAGAGGCAATACGCCGAAGCTTCGCAGAATCAAACCATACGGAAGGCAGTACATCTATTCCGGCGGCGGCATCACGCTTGCGGAGCTTGCATTTATCCGCATTACGGGAACTAGCCTGCGCGAAGCGTTTCAAAAGGAGGTCGCGGAACCGCTCGGTCTCAAGCGCACCGGCTACTTCCAGCCGCTCGATGAAGAGTTGGCGGCAGGAGCCGCATTCGGCGGAAGGCTCGGCATAAAGGAAGATCCGGAACATGGCTATCACTATTATCCGGAGCACGCAGCGGCGGGTCTTTGGACCACGCCGACAGAGCTTGTGAAGGTCGGGGTTGCCCTGTCGAGGAGCTATCGCAGGGGCGGATTCCTCAAAAAGAAGACCGCGCGGCGCATGATGACTCCGGTTATGAATTCCTACGGGTTGTGCATACAACAGTTCGGGAATGATATCGTCGGCCACTGCGGATGGAACGAGGGATTTCTGACAAACTGGAGATTTTCTTTGAAAAATGAAATCTGCGTCGCATTGATGTACAACAACGCCACGGTTGCTGCAAGCAAAGCGATGGAAAAAATCGCCGGCGAGATATTTAATAACGCAAAAGGATAAATGAAAAAATGAAGAAATGGTACGATGAAGAGTACGAATTTACCGTAGAGGTGACCGGCTTTTTGCACGGGGATCACACGGAGCATTACTGCCGCAACGGTGAGGAAATCGGCGACACATATACCTGTACCTATGGTTGTCCCGTCAATAAAGATGGCTTCGGAATCTGTTCCAAGACCATGATGATGCTGTATCCGTTGATGGAAGCCGTGAGAAGCGGCGGCGATCTGGAGAACCTGGGCGGAGACGGCAAATACACCAAGACGGTCGTCTGCCCCGACGGCTGCGTGATTTTCAAACTGACCGCGAAACCGCTTGGGAACGAGAATTTCCATAAGGGCGGATTCTGGAGTTATCCTGACGAAACCGTTTGATTGAAAAACCGGGGAAAACTATGGACATAAGAGAAGTTACGGACGCCGGCGGGAAGAGGCGCATCACACGCATGATTTTAGAAGCGCTGCCGGACTGGTTCGAAGCAAACCCTTGCCGGGTCTATGTGATGGCACTAAAGTAAGGAGAACAGAAAACCATGATCACAATTCGCGTCGCGAAGGAAGAGGATGCAGCCAGGCTCCTTGAGATTTACGCGTACTATGTAAAGAATACAGCGGTTTCGTACGAGTATGAGGTTCCGTCGCTCGCGGAGTTTACGGAACGCGTGAGAAGTACGCTTGTGAATTATCCGTACCTGGTGGCGGAGGAGGATGGCAGAATTGCCGGATATATCTACGCGTCAAGATTTGCGCAGAGAGCAGCTTACGGCTGGGCAGCGGGCACATCGATTTATATCGATGAGGCTTATCACCGCAAGGGAATCGGAAGGCTTTTATACGAAAAGCTTGAGGCGATATTGAAGCTGCAGAACATCACCAATCTCTACGTCGGCGCGGCGGATCCGATGGACGAGGAGGACCCGTACCTCACCAGAAACAGCGAGCATTTTCATGAGGCGATCGGCTACAAGACGGTCGCGCGCTACCACGGCTGCGGCAGCAAATTCGGCCGCTGGTACAACCTCCTGTGGATGGAGAAAATCATCAACGAACACAGCGTTCCGCCGAAGGAAGTGATTCCATTTTCCGAACTGGATGAGAGCGCGGTGAAAGCAATACTCGAAAGCTAGTCATTAGAGGAAAATGTGAAAAAGGAGCCGGGAATGGACAGAACGGAACGTGTGGAACTTGCGGTGCTTTGCCTGATTAAGGACGGTGACCGCGTATTATTGCAGAACCGCGTGAAGAAGGACTGGCAGGGGTATACTTTGCCGGGAGGACACGTGGAGCCGGGCGAATCCTTTGTCGATGCGGTTGTGCGCGAGATGCAGGAGGAGACGGGGCTTACAATCGAGAAGCCGAAGCTGGTCGGAATCAAGCAGTTTCCGATCGACGGCGGACGCTACATCGTGCTGCTGTTCGAGGCAACGCAATTCACGGGCGAGGTCGTTTCGTCCGAGGAGGGCGAGATGACGTGGATCGACCGTTCGGAGCTTGCGAAGATTCCGGCGGTGGACGATCTGCCGGAACTTTTGAAGGTTTTCGATAACCCGGATCTGACGGAGTTTCAGTACATCGTTGACGGCGACGAGTGGCTGATTAACTTGAAATGAGGCGCCGCTGCTTCGAAAGACTTTGAAAGAAGGAGAATAAAACCATGGAACTTTGGGATCTGTATGACAGCGAAAGAAATCCCCTCGGGCGTACGCATGTGCGCGGGGAAGCATTCGGTGAGGGCGAGTACTATGTGTGCGTTGAGGTTTGGGTTCGGAATTCGAAGGGCGAGTTTCTGATTCAGAAGCGCCACCCGAACAAGAAGGCCGGCAACCAGTGGGAGTTCGCGGGCGGCGGAACGCTTGCGGGCGAGACGACGCTGCAGTCGGCTGTCCGGGAGATCGGGGAAGAGACCGGCATCGTGTGCAAAGCGCATGAGCTTACATATTTCGCAACGTATCAGCATAAGAATTATTTCCTCGACCTGTATCTGCTCCGAAGGGATATGGATTGTAAGGATTACGTGCCGCAGCCCGGAGAGACCACCGAGGCACGCTGGGCAACGGAGGAGGACATCCTGAAGCTGATGGAAAGCGGAGAGTTCGTGTATTCCGTCGGCCTCCGGTTCGGCATGTACCGCGATATCGTCCGGGAACTTCCGACGGAACCTACGTTTCTGGATGTAAGCGACCTCAGGTCGGACGAGATATTCCTGAAACTTACCCGCCTCGGCGAAGCGAAGCCGGAGAAGCAGTGGGTCCCGGCGTACTATTTTGACATCTGCCTTTTGGACGGAACGAAGATCGGAATCTGCGACCTTCGGATCGGCCATAATGATAAGCTCTATGTCGGCGGCAACATCGGCTACGAAATCGATGAGCCGTACCGCGGACATCACTACGCGGCGAAGGCATGCGGGCTGCTCTTTAGACAGGCGCGCAAGCACAATCTCGACTATGTGATTATCACCTGCGTTCCGACCAATGACGCGTCGGCGCGTACCTGTGAGCTGGCAGGCGGAACGTACCTTGAGACCGTAGACATCCCGGAAGATAACGAGATGTACGCGGAAGGCAAGCGGCAGGTGAAGGTGTACCGGTTTGAACTGTAGAACGAAGGAGAAGACGGCAATGAAATACGAATGGGTAGATGAGTATCTTATGAAGAAAAAGGGAGTGACGAAGGATTTTCAGGCGGAATGGAACTGGGTTCGTTACTACGTCGGCGGGAAGATGTTCGCCGCCGTCTGCAACGACGATGACAACAATCCCTATTACATCACGCTCAAGCTGGATCCGCTTGAGGGAGAAATCCTTCGGAAGA
>JAGADM010000031.1 GCA_017613595.1 Lachnospiraceae bacterium
CCGGAGAGTATATGCATTGGCCGACGGGCATACTTTCGCGGAAGGAACGGGCAGTGACGGAAGAATCGAAAGCCTCGCAAAAAGAGCCGCGGAGGACGTGTCCGAAGAAGGCAGAAACCGCATATTTGCGGCGTATGAGAAGGAGTGCGGGGAGAAGGAATAAAGCGAATTAAACAGGCAGAAGGACCGATCGAAAGACCGGTCCTTTTTTGTGTGTATCTCGAGGCTTTGGGAACAGGCAAAAAAAAAAAAGAAACCTCTTGACAAATACAATTAAATTGTGTACAATCAAATTGCAAACAATGAAAAGCAGATAACAGAGACATGGATATACCGAATAACGCGGAGAGTGAAGCCGGTCATGCCGGCGGAAAGGAACAGTGTAATATGAATGTATATGATTTTACGGTGAAAGGACGGAAGGGCGAGGAAGTATCGCTCGCGGATTATAAAGGAAAGGTTCTTCTCATTGTAAATACCGCAACGGCCTGCGGATTCACGCCGCAGTACACCGAGCTGCAGAGCATCTACGATGAGCTGAAGGACAAGGGACTTGAGATACTGGATTTCCCGTGCAACCAGTTCATGGAGCAGGCAAAGGGAACGGATGAAGAGATCCACACCTTCTGTACCGGCCGATTCGGTATCAGGTTTCCGCAGTTCGCGAAGATTGACGTGAACGGAGAGAACGCGATCCCGCTTTATCAGTGGCTGACCGCCAATACGAAGTTCGAAGGTTTTGAGGGAGCCGCCAAGCTGGTTCTCGCACCGATCGTAAAGAAGATGGATCGCGATTATAAGAATAACGGAAACATCAAGTGGAACTTCACGAAGTTCGCAATCGACCGTGAAGGCAACATCGCGGCACGCTTTGAGCCTACCGCGGACATGAAAGAGCTTCGGGAGAAGCTGATCGAGCTTCTCGGTTAGTTCAAAAGACCGTGCGGAAGACGACCGGATATATCGGAGGTTATTATGAAAGACAGCGGAAAGAATTGTGTGGAAACAGGACGCTATGACTGTATTAAGTTAGAGAATCAGCTCTGCTTTCCTCTGTATGTGTGCTCGAAGGAGATCGTTAGAAGATACAAGCCGTTCTTAGATGAACTGGAACTTACCTACACGCAGTACATCGCAATGATGGTTCTCTGGGAGCACGGAAGCATCAATGTGAGACAGCTCGGGGAGTATCTCTACCTCGATTCCGGTACGCTGACCCCGGTTCTTAAGACACTCGAAGGCAAAGGATACGTGCAGAGGAAACGCTGCGAGACGGACGAGCGGTCGGTCATCGTGGCTGTAACCGAAACCGGCATGGAGCTGAGGGAGAAGGCGGTAACGATCCCGCCCCGCATGGGAGCGTGCGTGAATCTGACTGCGAACGATGCGGCCGAACTTGCACGGATTTTAAAGAAGATCATCGGCGGACTTACCGCCGGAGCGGAACAATAGATTACACAGGGCGCAGGCCCGGAAAGGAATGTATTATGGCAGTTATCAGTGTAAATGAGCAGAATTTTGAAGAAGTAGTAAACGGCGGAAAGACCGTATTGTTAGACCTGTACGCAGACTGGTGCATGCCCTGCAGAAAGATGGCTCCGCTTGTGGAGCGCCTTTCGGAGGAGCATCCCGAACTGACCGTCGGCAAGGTAAATGTTGAGGATGAGCCGGAGATTGCCGGCCGGTTCAATGTAATGAGCATCCCGATGCTGGTTGTACTTAAGGACGGCAAGATTGCCGCGAAGAATGTCGGTACGATGCCGTACGACCTGATCGAGAAGATGGCTACTGAAGTTTGAAATCCCCCTACCCCCCTCTAAATAAATGAAATAAGTGACCGCAGTCATGCTTCGGACAACGGAGATGTGACTGCGGTCACTTGCATCAGGACGGAAAATGCCTTAGGATGGATTTCAGAAAGAAAAGTATGCCGTTCGGAACACGGCGGCGGAACATGGAATAGATATCTGAATCGAGGAGGGTTTATTTATGAAAAAGATGATTCGAAAAGCGGTACTGGTGATGGCAGCAGTCATCTTAAGCCTCAGTCTTACCGGCTGCGGAGAGTATGCGTCCAGCTACACCGCGACGGTTCTCATTACGTCCAACACATCGAAGAAAATGTCAGCGAAATTCAGTTCGCTGAAGGGTAAGATGGTTCATAAACTGAAATGCGACGGCAAGGAAGGACGCGAGCTGAAATACACGGCAACCCTGAAGAGCGGCACCGCGACGGCATATTATGACATCGACGGGACGCGTGAGGAACTGTTCACGATCCACGGCGGTGAAGAGGTGGATTCTTCTCTCAAAGACCTTGCAAAAGGCAGGATTTATATTATTATAGAAACAGACGGCCGATGCGAAGACGGTTCCTTTGAATTCAAAATAGAATAGGAGATCTGCGATGAGCAAAATACCCGAGCGCGTGATCAAACTGAGGAATGCCTGGGCAACAGGCGATGCGAAGAGAGACGCCGGACTGACCGAGCCCGAAGGCATCGAAAAGTATCGTGACATCCCGTACGGCCCGAACGGCGTATGGAATCTTTTAGATGTATATATCCCGAAAGACATCTCCGTTAAGGCGTCGCCCGCGGACCGGCCGTGGCCCGTGATCGTCAGCATTCACGGCGGCGGTTTCTTCTACGGCGACAAGGAGCTTTACCGCTTCTACTGCATGCATCTCGCGGAGTTCGGATTTGCCGTTGTGAATTTCAATTACCGGCTGGCACCGGAGTGTCATTTTCCGGCACCGATCGAAGATACCATGGCCGTGATGGAATGGATCGCGGCGCATGCGGAAGAGTACGGCCTCGATACGGCCAATGTGTTCCTCGTCGGAGATTCTGCGGGAGCGCAGCTTGTGAGCCAGTTCGCCTGCATTATGACGAACGGCGCGTACCGTTATCTTTTCGGTTTGAAAGCCCCGAATATCCGGATCGGGGCTGTTTCGCTTGCCTGCGGCTGCTACCGTTTCGATAAGAACGATGAGGCGCGCCGGCCGATGATGATGGATTATTTCGGAGATGAGAGCGTGTGGGATGACAAGAGGATGGATGTGCTCGGAAATATCACATCCGCTTTTCCGCCGACCTATATCTTCTCGTCATATTGTGATCCGCTCATTGTCGAATGCGAACCGGCGGCCGAAGTAATCGCCGCGCAGGGCGTGGAAACCGTATGCCGTATCTTCGGAAGCCCGGAGGCAAAGGAAGTCGGACATGTGTTCCAGGTAAATCTGAAGCTTCCGGAAGGCGAGAAGGCCAACCGCGAACAGACGGATTTCTTTAAGAAACATATACAGTAAATGTCTGCGTTTAAGGGACAGCATACGGCTGACGGAAAGCAGCCGAACAGGTAACACGGTCGGGAGGATGATACGATGTCGGTTGAAAACGGCGAATGGGTAATGCACGGTCTTGCCTGGAACGATCCGCTTCGGATCCGTACATGGCAGGAGCTGGTCAATTGGATTGAAGAGATCGGATTCCTTCCGCTGTTCGGAAACGGTGTGCGGGGGTTCTCCGTTGAGGAGCATACCTCGGCGCGTTACTGGTGGACGGGAGACCGGCAGGAAGACCCGTGGGAGTGGCGCGAGATCATCGCGCGGAGCCGCAAGGTAGTGTACGGAAAGTTCTTCGATAATAAGGCCGGATTCATCAGCCTCGACTGGTTTCCGTATTTTGTGAATTACCGCCGGAACGGATACGATTTTGATTCGCGCTGGCAGGACGGACTTGCCAACCGCCGTGAGAAACGGATCATGGATTTCTATGTGTCGGAGGACGCGAACGGGGACTCCGTATTCCTTGAGGACCGCATTCTTTCGACGGATCTGAAGAAGATGGCGGGCTTCGGAAAGGAAGCGGAGAAGAATTATCCCGGCATCATGACCGGGCTGCAGATGCAGACCTATCTCGTCATCTCGGATTTCACGAGACGGCGCAACAAGAAGGGAGAAGAGTACGGTATGGCCGTGTCCATCCCGCTCACGCCGGAGGCAATGTGGGGCTATGAGCGCGTTACGGCGGCTTATTCCGAGGACCCGGCAGTCTCCTGCAAACGCATATGGGACCGTGTCAGAGAACTGTATCCGGACGCATCGGATAAGGAAATTACACGACTGATCGGAAAGGCGCCGCAGTAAACGGCGCCTTTTTTTGCACATTTCTTTTGTATGATATATGCCATTGACCGGAAAATGCGAATCACGATATACTTTTCCCATGAACCCGCTCACCGCGGGCTATGCGAAGGAGGAAAGGTATTATGAATGAAACTTTGAAGGTGTTGGAGACAAGAAGAAGCTGCCGGAATTTTAAGCCGGATATGATCAGGAAAGAGGAACTCGACGCGATTCTCCGCGCAGGCACCTACGCGGCTACCGGTATGGGACGGCAGAGCCCGATCATCATCGCCGTAACGGATAAGGCTACGCGTGACGCGATCAGCGACGCCAACCGTAAGGTTGCCGGAATGCCTGAGGGAACCGACCCGTTCTACGGCGCTCCCGTGATCCTGATCGTACTCGCGAATAAGGCGGTTGTGACACATGTATATGACGGTTCACTGGTTATGGGAAATCTGATGAATGCGGCGGCAAGTCTCGGGGTTGACAGCATCTGGATTCATCGTGCCAAGGAAGAGTTCGAGTCGGATTTCGGCCGTGAGCTTCTCAAAATGCTCGGCATCGAAGGCGATTATGAGGGTATCGGCCACTGCGCGCTCGGCTACGCGGCCGCACCGCTTCCGGGACCGGCTCCCCGTAAGGAAGGCTACGTTTATTACATATGATGCGGCAGGATATTCCGCAGGATTTTACCCGTAAAAGGAGCAAAGGGACGCAATGCGCTTGACACCGTATTATGTCCCTTTTATAATGTTTTTATCGGACTTTAAAAGAATTCTTTCCGGGGCGCAGTCATATGGTTTTTTCATCCGCGGCATTTCTGTTTCTGTTTCTGCCGATTGTTATGATGTTATACTATCCGGTGCCGAACAGGCGTCACCGCAACGCGGTGCTTCTTATGGCATCGCTTTTTTTCTATGCCTACGGAGAGCCTATGTACATCGTCATCATGATCCTCATGGTGTCGGTGATCTATGTCCTCGCACTCCGCATGAGCGCACAGAAGAAGTCCGCATCGCGGAAGGCTTATCTGATCGCGGGAGTGATCTTCAGCCTTTCTTTTCTGATATGGTTTAAATACACGGGATTCCTTCTTCGGAACATTTACGGAGTATTCGGAAAGACTAGTCCTTTCCGCGCGCCGGAGCTTCCGATCGGAATCTCTTTTTATACCTTCCAGGTGCTTACCTACTATGTGGATGTGTACCGCGGCAAGACGAAACCGCAGCGGAATCTTGTGCATCTGCTTCTCTATGTAAGCTTCTTCCCGCAGCTGATCGCGGGACCGATCGTCAATTACTCGGACATCGAGGCTTCGCTTCGCGAACGTACCATACACATCATGGATGTCTATAA
Source organism: Lachnospiraceae bacterium (assembly GCA_017613595.1). The sequence goes on from JAGADM010000031.1 coordinate 5,489, forward strand.
CGGAATGGTCCGCTTCATCATCGGACTCGCGAAGAAATGCATCATCGCGAACTCCTGCGGAAGCATCGTCGAGAACCTGAACGGCACGAGCTTCTCGGTCGGGGGAGCGTGGCTGCAGGCAATCGCATTTGCCCTCCAGCTGTACTTCGATTTCAGCGGTTATTCGGATATGGCAATCGGCCTCGGGCACATGTTCGGCTTTACGTTTAAGGAGAATTTCAAGTATCCGTACACGGCTCTTTCCGTGACCGATTTCTGGAGAAAATGGCACATCTCCCTCGGCGCGTTCTTCCGGGAATACGTTTATATTCCGCTCGGCGGAAACCGTGTGTCATGGCTTAGACATGTGCGCAATATTATGGTTGTGTGGGCGCTCACCGGTATCTGGCACGGCGCGTCGTGGAACTTCCTTCTGTGGGGTCTTTATTACGGCATTCTGCTGATCCTAGAGAAGTCGTTCCTGCTTAAGGTGAAGGAGCATCTGCCGAAGATAATCAATGTTTTGATGACGCTTTTCGCGGTCGTAATCGGATGGGTTTTATTCTATCACACCGATTTAAAGGAAGCCGTATCGCATGTGCAGCGATTGTTTGGAATCGGCGCGTCCGGCATGACGGATGCGCGCGTGATCTACGAGTTCCGAAACGGTATCGGCATGCTTCTGATCGGCTGCGCGGCATGCTTCCCGTTCGCGGACATGGTTCCCGCGATGGAGAAGTGCGGCGGTCTGAGCGAGAAATTCATCACGCTTTTCCGTCCGGTTGCGGCGACGGTGCTGCTGCTCATATCCATTGCGATGATCGTAGGTTCGAGTTTCAATCCGTTCCTGTATTTCCGATTTTAGAATGAACCGCATTAACGCGGTTTCGGAGGTTTTATGAAGAAAGGGCTGGCAATCGTATTTGTCTTTCTGTGGAGCGCGCTCCTGTTCGGTATTGGGGCGTACTATGTCTATTTTGCGCCGCAGGGAGAGGAGTATTCGGAGACCGAGAACCGGATGCTTCATGCCGCGCCCGATATGAATGTGTCCTTCAAAAAGGGTACGATCGACGAGGACCTTGAGGCATATCTGCTGGACCGCTTCCCGTTCCGCGAGAAAGCGCTTTCCGGCAGCCGCACCATAAAGGATCAGCTCAGTACGGCAACGTATGAGCAGTACCTCTTAGCGTACGGCGGAACGACCGCTGACGCGCTTTCGGAGGAAGTTTCGGATGACGACATCGAGGCGCTTCTTGCCGCGGAATTTAATAAGCCGACGCCCCGCGTAACGGAAGAGCCAAAGGTTACGCCTGACCCGGGCGGTGAAGTGCAGCCTTCGGGACAGCCCGGACCTGTCGCCACGGTGACTCCCGATCCGGCTGAGCTTGAGGATCCGCCGATCGAGCCGAAGCCGCAGGGAGACTCCTCGGCATTCCCCGACCGCCTGCGGTTCAGTTTAATGAAGAACGGTACGGACCGTACCGATATCCGCGTCTCTTCGAAGAAGAGCGTGCTTGCGGTTACGGCGGTTCTGAACAAATACGCCGACTGCCTCCCCGAAGGCGGAAAGCTCATGTTTACGGTTGTTCCGCAGAGCGTCTACGTCAATCCGTATGTCGGACTCGGCGGCAACCGGAAGCTTTCCTCGGAGACGGATGAGCTGATCAACGCGATGAGCCGCGATAACGTTTACGCGTTCGACACACCCGAGATCCTTTCGGATGATATCATAAACGGAGAGTATGTATTCTTCCGGACCGACATGCACTGGACGCCGCTCGGCGCCTATAAGGTGTACTGCGAGATGGCAAAGCGGGCGGGCAAGATCCCCTGCGATTATGAGTGGGATTTTACGCACACGACCGAGAATCACTTCCTCGGAACGGTGTACCGCAGCAATCCGAGCGACTATCTCGAAAGCCGCGCGGATACGCTTGATATTATTGTTCCGCATGTGAAAAATGAGGTGCGCCGCATCGTTTCGCGGGACACCTACAAGGAGATTCCCTTCATTAAGACCAACGCCGTCGCTTCGGACCGTTTCACCGTATATCTCGGCGGTCCGGCCGGCCCTTGGACGATCATCGAAAATGAAAACGATGAGACGGAGAACTGTCTGATTCTGATGGATTCCTTCGGCCTCGATTTCGTTCCGTTTCTGTGTCTCAATTACCATCAGGTTCACTATTACGATCCGCGGTATTTCGACGCGAAGGCCGTCGGCGGAAACGTTGCCGATATGATCAACAAATACGACATCCGCGATATCTACGTGATCGTCGGAGACCTTCACTGCTTTGATCACGATTTCCTGATCTCGCAGGCCAATAAGCAGCTCGGAAAGTAATATGGCGAGAGGCAGGCACCGCGGAAAGCCGTCAGGAGTCCGACGACGTACCGGGCAGCGGCCCGGCGTTTCCTCAAGTATCCGTTATCAGGCAAATGTACCCTTGACGATTCCGTTCTTTCAAGGTACAATATTTCTTTGGGAAAGCATGCCGGAAAAGGGCATGTGACGCCGTCCCTACGCGTAATACGGCGTCGGATTTTTTAGGGCGCGGAACGGGATGTTTCCGCGGACCGGAAGGGGTGTAATATGCAGGTTTTAAAAGATAATCTGGCCGGTTCCATAATCGTGCTTCTCGCGGTTGCTATCTTTGCCGCGGCGGTTCAGTTCCGGAAGTACCGGATCATGATGGCGGGCGAATCCATCAGCCCGAAGTGGTTTAAGCTGGTGCGTATCAGCGGAATCATCGTTGCATTTGTCCTGTTCATCTGGAAGGCAAAGGCGTTCGGCCAGTGGATCACCATCGATGTAATGCGTATCGCGAAAGAGCCCGCGGACGCGCTTCCCGGAACGATCGTATACGGCGTGCTTCTGCTGCTTGCTTCGGTCGGTGTCGGAACGCTGGCGCGTAAGATTCCCGAGCGCTGGTGGAAGAGAGATTCCGCGAAGATTTTCGATGAGGATATGGTATGTCAGTACCTTCTGAAGGATGCCGAGGCGGGCGCCAAGGAGATCCTGATCTTCCGTGACCGTCTGGAAGGACGCAGAGGTTATTCCTTCGATATCGACGGTTACAATCACGCCGCATTTTCCGCAGATGGCTGCAAGATGCTTGCCGCTTACATTGACGCGAAGGTACCCGGTGCGTACACCATTGAGGCATGCCATGAGGCACAGGGTAAGGGCGGTGCTCCGCAGAGTACTTCGAGCGGCGCGCTGAGCGACAACTCATATCGTTTCTCTCATATGAGAATGGTTAAGAAGAACTGAGAATACCGGAACGAGCCTTTATAACGGCTCGTTCTTTTTCTATGAAAGAGAGGATGAAAAATGGGAAAGATTAAGGTTTCTACTGATGTAGAAATATACTATGCGGAATACGGCTCGGGCGACCGTTACATCCTTTCCGCGCAGGTCGGCTTCGCGCCGAAGGGGATGCAGCAGAAGCTTGCGGAAATGGGTTACCATGTGATCTGCATCACGCTCCGCGGGTTCGCTCCGTCGTCGTATATCACCGAGGATTACGGCGAACGATGGTACGATGTGTTTGCCGGGGACGTGGTGCGTGTCGCCGACGCGCTCGGCATTGAGAAGTTTGCCTATATGGGTGCATCACACGGCGCGGGACTCGGCTGGCATCTGATGTTGAATAACCCGGAGAGGGTGTCCGCATTTGTCGCCGTGGTACCCGGACCGCACAGCTTAAAGGAAGGTACGATGTCTTTCCGGCAGATGATGATGCAGGGCATTATCGACGCCCCGCCGCCGTTTGACCCGCCGATTGACGATGACGCGGCGAGAGAACTTCGAAGAGCGAGACGCGCGGCATGGCTGTCGCAGCTTCCGGAAGCGGACCCCAGAGAGCGCGCGATCGACTACGGACGGCCGCTCATGAAGTATAAGAACGAAGAGACGCTCTGCGAGAAGCTTCGTTCCATTACGACGCCGACACTGATCATCGGCGGCGCGGACGACCCGATCAGCACGCCCGCACTGATGATGCGTACGGCGGAATGTCTGCCGCACTGCAAGCTCGTAATGTACTCGAACTGCGGACACAACATCGATACGGATATCATTGAGGAAGTGTGCGACGAAGCGGACCGTTTCCTGCGTCAGACGGAGCGGACCGGAAGGTGCTATCTCCCGGTTGACGAGGCGTAGTTTTACATTAACTTTATTTGACAAACCGTTTCGTAATTACTACAATTATTTTGGTATATTAGGATTTATGTGCGCGCACGCGGAACACAGGCTGTCCCGGTGAGCGCATGAAGCATGTAAAATCGGAGAATATAAGATGGAATATGTCAGAAGTGTCATAGCCCTGTTAGGCGGCCTCGCAATGTTCCTTTACGGAATGAGGCTGATGGGATCGAGCCTTCGGGAAGGATCTTCCGGAACGTTCAAAACCGTTATGGGAAAGGTTACGAACAATCCGCTGAAAGCGTTTCTTCTCGGGCTTTTTATTACCGCGATCATCCAGTCGTCGACCGCGACGATTGTTATTACATCCGGTCTTGTTGTGGCAGGCGTGATCAGTCTGGACCAGTCGCTCGGCATCATCGTCGGAGCCAATGTAGGTACCACGATTACCGGTCAGATCATCCGTCTTCTCGATATCTCCGATGATTCGGGAAGCATCCTGCAGTTTTTTAAGCCCGACACGCTGGCACCGATCGCACTGACAATCGGCATCATCTTCCTGATGTTCTGCGGGTTCCATAAATCGGACCTCGCCGGCAATATCGCCATCGGATTCGGTATCCTGTTCACCGGTCTTGTTTCGATGACGGCAGCCGTGACAAATATTGACTTAAGCGGCGTATTTGCCCGCATGGGAAACCATCTGGTACTCGGGTACGGCGCAGGCGCGCTGGTTGCGTTTGTATTGCAGAGTTCGTCATCGTCCATCGGTATTCTGCAGGCGTTCTCCGCGTCGACACCGATCGCGTTTAAGACGGTCGCATTTGTCCTCTGCGGCGTCTATCTCGGCGACTGCGTAACGACGGGTATCGTGTGTTTTATCGGAACCAAGCCCGACTCAAAGAGGGTCGGCCTCATCAATATTTTCTATAACCTCGCGAAGACCGCGCTTGTACTGATCGCGATCGGCGTGGCGCACGCTCTCGGATATATGGACGGCCTGTGGAACATGCCGTTAAAGTCCGGCGGTATCGCGAACGCCAACTCGGTATTCAACCTTGTGAGCGCGCTGCTGCTCCTGCCTTTGATCGGTATCGCGAAGAAGGTCAGCTACCGCATCATCAAGGATGAGCCGAAGGCAGAGGACCGCTACGCGGACAAGATTGCGGCGCTGAATCCGGTGTTCTTCTCGACGCCCGCGCTTGCGCTGAACAGCTGCTACGACGCGCTGAAGACGATGTTCACGATCGCGGCGGCAAATATCAACAAAGCCCTCAATATGTTCCAGGAATATAAAGAAGAGGATTACAAGGCAATCGACGAGGACGAAGACAGTATCGACCGTCTTGCGGATGCCGTGAGCAATTATCTCGTGCAGCTGTCGCCGCATGTAAACGAGGAACTGCATATCCGGATCCTGGACCAGTATTACAAGGTCGTAACGGAGTTCGAACGGCTCGGCGACCACGCGATGAACATTGCGGAAGCGGCCAAAGGCATGAACGACCAGAACATGAAATTCAGCGACGACGCGCTGTGCGAGCTGATGGTGATAAGAGAACTGCTTGACTGGATCTTAGAGCACACGAAGAACGCATTCGAGAAACGTGACGTTGAGGCGGCGCGGCATATCGAACCGCTCGAGGAAGTTATGGACGACATGATCAACGCCCTCGACGACAACCACGTGGCAAGACTCCGCGAAGGCCGCTGCACGGTATATGCGGGTACGCGTCTGATGGATATCATGTCCAACCTGGAACGTATTTCCGATACGTGTTCGAACGTCGGTGTTTCGGTTGTGGCGCGTGTCAATCCAAGTATGGACACACAGGCACATTCCTACATTTCCTCCCTGCATCAGGGGCAGAACGAAGAGTTCAACGAAGAGTACCAGCGGGCGCATGATCTGTACTTCAAACGTCTTGCCCTGGTCACGAAGAAGAATCAGGAAACTGACGGACAACTCAGTTTTTGATTGATAAAGGAGGCGGAACATGTCCGCTTCCGTGCGCGTAAAGAGAGTAAAGAGGATAAGCCCGAAGCAGGGCTTCACGGATGACGCCGGCAGGCGCGGCATCCGTGCGGACAAGCCTGCAGCAGAGGATAAAGAGGATGATTTTTTTGAAGGACGGAGGAGCACTCGTCGCGAAACACGGCGGTGAGACGCTCCGCATCGAGCCGTGGGGACCTGACTCCCTGCGTGTCCGCGCCACTATGCAGTCGAATTTTACGGACTATGCGTGGGCGCTTACGGAGCCCGTTAAGGAAACGGGCAGTACGGTAACCGTATATGAGCCGGACAAATGGACCGGCGATCCGCTCATTCCGTGCGGGAATCCCGTTGCGGAAATCGTGAACGGACGGGCGAAGGCCGTTGTCAACTTTGCCGGCGTAATTTCGTTCTACCGGGATGACAAGCTGGTACTTCGTGAATACTTTCGTTTTTACGGCGGAACGATATCTCAAAGCAGCCGTTGTCTGAAGGTCACAAACCGCGAGTGGAAGGGCGTGATCGGCGGAAGCGATTATTCGCTGACGGTCCGGTTTGACGCCAACGAAGGCGAGAAGCTTTTCGGTATGGGACAGTACCAGCAGCCGTACCTCGATCTGAAGGGAACGATGCTTGAGCTGGCGCAGCGGAACTCGCAGAATTCCGTACCGTTTCTTATTTCGTCGCTCGGCTACGGTATGCTTTGGAACAACCCGGCGGTCGGCCGCGTAACGTTCGGCAAGAACATGACCGAGTGGGTCGCAAGATCGACCAGGGACATGGATTACTGGTTCACCGTACAGGACGGTCCGAAGCAGATCGTTGCGGCATACGCCGATGTGACCGGACACGCTCCGGTATTCCCCGAGGACCGCATGGGACTCTGGCAGTGCAAGCTCCGCTACCGCACGCAGCAGGAAGTGCTTGAGGTTGCGCACGCGTATCAGAAGGAAGGCATCAAGATTGACCAGATCGTTATCGATTTCTTCCACTGGACCGTGCAGGGCGACTGGAAGTTTGATAAGACCTACTGGCCGGATGTGAAGGCAATGGTCGACGAACTTCATTCGATGGGCATCAAGGTCATGGTTTCCGTATGGCCTTCCGTAGACCGCAGAAGCGAGAACTTCTACCCGATGTCGGAGCAGGGAATGCTTCTTAAGACCGAGCGCGGTGCGGGACAGACCTACGATTTCGAAGGCGACTGTATCGTCATCGATCCGTTCAATCCGGCAACCCGCGACTATGTATGGGAAATCTGTAAGAAGAACTATTACGACCTCGGCATTGACGGATTCTGGCTTGACAACTCCGAGCCGGATCTTGCCGTATATGATTTCGATAATTACCGCTATTATGATATGCCGGCGCTTGCATGCTCGAACATGTATCCGCAGATGTACAGCAGGACTTTCTACGATCCGATGACGAAGATCGGAAAAGAACCGGTTGTCAATCTGCTTAGATGCTGTTGGGCAGGCAGCCAGAAGTTCGGAAACGTTGTCTGGTCCGGTGACGTACCGAGCAACTTCGAGTCGTTCTACGAGCAGCTGCAGGCCGGACTCAATATCGGTCTTGCCGGAATTCCGTGGTGGACGACCGACATCGGCGGCTTTATGACGGACGATGTGAACGACCCCGGTTTCCGCGAGCTTTTGATCCGCTGGTACCAGTTCGCGACCTACTCAGCGGTGCTTCGTATGCACGGCGACCGCGGTCCTTACAACATTCCGCCGCTTGACACCCGTGACTGGGGCGGCGGATACCTCCACACCGGTCAGCCTAACGAGCTCTGGAGCTACGGTGAGGACAACTACCGGATCATGAAGAAGTATTATGACATCCGTATCGGGATGCATGATTATATTAAGAAACTGTATGACGAAGCGCATACCGACGGCTCGCCGCTCATCCGGACGATGTTCTACGAATTCCCGGACGACGCGAAGTGCTGGGAACTTCAGGACCAATACATGTTCGGTGACCGTTACCTGTGCGCACCGGTATTCACGCTGCATGCCGTGAAGCGGGACGTATATCTTCCCGCGGGCAAATGGCAGCTCACCTCGACAGGAGAGGTGTTCGAAGGCGGTCAGACCGTAACGGTTGACGCTCCGATCGATTATATGCCGGTATTCGAGAGAATATAAGGAATTGGATTTCAGCGAAAAGAGACCCCGCCGGGCAATGTCATTAAGATAACGACATTGAAATAACGAGAGTTTATGAACACGGGACGAAAGAGGTCATTTTCTTTCGTCCCGTTGCTTTTTTATGCACCATTAATAAGCAGAGGCAGTTCCTCTGCTCAAAAAAATTTACGCAA
>JAGADM010000032.1 GCA_017613595.1 Lachnospiraceae bacterium
ATACCCCTCGGATTTGATACTTCCATTATACCACAAAAAGTGCCGGAAAGCCAGTAAATATAAGGCTTTTCGGCACTTTTTAACCATCAAAAAAGATAAGTCCGAGGCGGTTTGCGCCTCGGACTTTGTCTTCAGTCTGAAGCCGGAGGATCTTTCGATCCCCCGGCTTCTTTGTGATTTGATTGTTTTTCATCGCCGCGATTCAAACTCTACGAAGGTTGCCGGCGTTCCGTCAGGAACGACAACGGAATAGTCCGTGTAAAATCCGTCGTACAGTTCGCAGATTTCTTCAAGGGTATAGGGAACATTTACCGTGTTGCCGTTTTCGTCAATTCCCGGCTGATAGTATTCCACAAACTGGTCGGCTTTCCGGGTGCCGCCTGACATCAGCGTTTCATCCTTTAAGAACCAGATTGCCTTTTCCAGCGAAGTGGACGAAATCAGGATGGCGTGCGTAGTTCCGTAAATCAGAATATCGACGCCTTTGTCCACGATGAGCGCGGAAGGACTCCATTCGGCTTCGATATTGATGCCGACGGCATATGTCCGGTTTTCGTTCACAACGAGCGAGCCGGAACCGGTAAAGGTAATGCTTCCCGCGTATTCGGCACCCCACGAGTGGATGTATCCGAGAGAGTTTTCACCGATCAGCTTTATGGTGAAACCATTGCCCATCAGGTTCAGTTCTAGTCCCTCGGCAGTACAGTTCTCCAACGTAAGAACGTTGGTGGAGGCATCGTAGGATGCTCCGGGAACTTCTTTGAGAGACCCGCCCATTTCAGCCCAGGCAACGCCGAGCTGAAGATAACTGTACTCGCGTTGACCTTCGATGGAGAAGCGGACGAACTCTTCACTGCCCATATTGCTCCATGCGTAGGCACCGACAAAGTCAGGAGCAAGATTATCAAGAGTCGGAAGAGCCGGATCTCCGAACTCGTAATAACCTTCGCCGTGGCTCTTTAATAAAGCGTCATAACAGATGACTTCTTTATAAACCGCGTATATATGACCGCCGAGGATCTGGATCCGTTCCGGACTGTCGAAGCTGCCCGCGATGATCAGGTCGTCGGACTTCTGGTAGCCGAGGAACTCTTTTGAGCGGGATGTTTCAATCAGATTTCTCCAGTCTCCGCCCCAGCCGCGCACCCATTCGGTTACTTCATCGATCGGATCGTTCTCGGAGAGCGAGGAGGTAAATGTCTCTCCGTTCGGATCGGTTACGATGTACTGGATCCATGACACGTCTTCCGCTCCGTTGACGGACCCTTCCGGATAATTCAGAAAATCGGGGAGCGGAGTCGGTTCGGGAGTGGGCGTCGGAGTCGGTGTCGGCGTAGCAGGTTCCGCAGTCGGAACCGTGACAACAATCTGCGAGATCGGAGATTTCTTCCGGAGATTGTCATTCAAAAAGTCCAGTCCGATCGGATCGATATTAAAGGACGCGAGAACGATGCTTATCGTGGCAACGGTAGCAGCTACCGGCGCGGCAAAACTGCGGAAAAGCTCATGCTTCTTTCGGTTTCTGCGGCTTTCCGCGGCTCCGGAGGACGCGAATTCCTCGTCGGAAACATCCGAAAGGGTATGCCTCTCGGGAGTCAGAGCCGTTTCAAGTGTCATCGGAGGGCATTCGGGTGCCGGTGCGGCGATTTCAGGCGGCATCCGGTCTTCGACCGGCAATCGGTTGTATTCATCCGGTAATCGGTTGTATTCCATAGAAGCCTCCTTCTTTCAGGTAACGAAGGACGATAAGGATCAGGCCTGCTTGTCGAGATGAACATCCATCTGCGGGAAAGGAACCTCAACACCGAGTTTACGGAAGCCTAACAGAAGTTCGCGATTCAGAAGACGGGCGCCGGCATAGATGTTCGCTTCATCCACATAGACGGCAAAGCGCAGAACAACAGCACTGTCTGCAAGATCCTGCACGCCGAGATACTGCGGGGGTTCCTTCATGATGTCGGGGTATTTGGCGTAGATATCGGTCATCAGCTTCGGGAACCAGGCTTCAAGCTTCTCGAGGTCGGTTGCGTACGGAATGCCGATATCGCTGATGCTGCGGGAAGGCTTGTCGGAACGGTTCAGAATATTCTGCATTGCGGAATTGTTGACAATTTTGACGTTTCCGCCGGGATCGGTGATGCAGGTCGTACGGATACCGATATTGGTTACGGTTCCGCGGAAACCGCCGACTTCCACGATGTCGCCGACGTTATACTGATTCTCAAACAGCATAAACGTACCGGTTACAACATCGGCAATCAGACTCTCGGCACTGAAGCCGATGACCAGAGCCAGGATCCCGACGCTGGCAACGATCGTTGAAACGTTGGTTCCGAGGATCGTTAAGCCCCAGCAGAGAATAACGATAGCGGTAATATACTTTAACATGCTGGAAACGATGGAGAGTACCGAGCGTGCGCGGTGATTCTCGGGACTGAACAGTCCGAGCAGGAATACGAGCAGCGATTCCACGAGCAGAACGCCGGCAATCATGCACAGAAGATACAGCAGTTTAACGCCGTTGAAACTGCCGAAGGCTTCTTCGAGATTGTTGAAATCGATAAGATCGGTTGCCCAGCCGACAATCAGTGCAATAGCTAACACCGCGGCCAGGAAAATCATTCGGATAAACAGGGACTTTTTGCTCTTCATGGTACTACCTCCTTCGTCGGATGCCGCTGCCTTTATGCAAACGGCATAAATCTATAAAATCAGTATAGCGCAAATGAAAAGGGCAGGCAAGTTATCCGTTGTCTGTCCGGCGTAAATTTGCGGAAGGACGCGGAAAATGTGAAAAGCGCAAGAAAACATTGCATTTTCCTTATAATTCGGAGCAGTTCCGTAAGACGCCCCGGAAGGAGTGCGGGGGCGGTCTTCGGGAGAGGGCGGCAAAGGATGCGCAGGCGCTTTTTCTATGGACAGTCTACCGATATTTTGGTATAATAAAAGTTGTGGTAGTATGTCCTTGGGGGAAGTATGCCCTGAAACGGGACATATATTCAGGGGAAGATGGCGATGGATTCGGGAGAAGCCGATGATGGAAATACTGATGGCAACCTACAACGGTGCGGCGTTCCTGCGGGAGCAGATCGACTCGATACTGGCGCAGACGGACGGCGGATGGCATCTGACGGTTTCGGACGACGGTTCGGAGGATGAGACCGCGGATATCATTGATTCCTATGCGGAGCGGTATCCGGATAAGATTACGAGATATCGTTCGGGGAAGCGGTTCGGAAATGCGCGGGATCATTTTCTGCATCTGATGAAGGAGGCCTGTACGGCCGAGTGGATGCTGCTCTGCGACCAGGACGACGTCTGGTTTCCGAATAAGGCCGGTTCGATCCGTAAAGCCATCCGTGAGGCGGAAGCAAAGTACGGAGCGGACAAGCCGCTTCTTATCTTCAGCGATCAGGTACCGGCTGACGGAAACCTGAAGCCTTTGGCGGATTCGCTGGTACGGTATCAGAAGTTATACACGGACAGTTTTGATTACCGGAGCATTCTGATTCAGAATGCCGTGACGGGCGGAGCCATGGCGGTTAACCGTCCGCTTGTGAAACTGGCAGGCGAAAGCCGGAAGAACTCCTCCATGATCATGCATGACTGGTGGATGGCTGCGGTTGCGGCCCGGTTCGGCAGGATTGTTTATATACCGGAACCGCTCGGTTATTACCGTCAGCACGGCGGAAACGCGGTCGGCGCCAGGCACCATGGGAGTATCGGTTATATCCGCAACCGGATCGGTGCCCTGAAAGATGTAAGAGAGACTATCGTAAAGAAGAAAACGCAGGCCGTTCTGTTCCGGACGACGTATAAAGAGCGTCTGAACGACAGCGACCGGAAATTCCTCAGCGGCTTTACCAGAAGGAGGAGCGGTATCTTCTTTTACCTGAAATACAGGAAACTGCTGCATGGCTTTGAGCGTAAGCTCGGAATGATGATACTCGGCTGAGGCCGGGCGAAGACCGGAAACAGACAGAACGGGAGGTCGGACAATGCAGGAAACGGAAATTAAAAGAAATGTGCTTTTGATCTATCGGACGATGATCCCGTCCATCCGCCTTTGCGGGCACAGCCAGATGGAAGTGCTGGCGGAGGAGGGGCTCATTTCCTACCGTGCGGTTCCGGAAACGAAGATTTCCAAGAAAGATCTGGAATGGGCCGATATTGTGCTGCTCGGCAGAACCGACAGCTGGTATGAGAGCCGTCTCGCGGACGCGCTTTTCAAGGGCGGCAAGAAGCTGCTGTACATTCTGGACGATGACCTTCTGAATATCCCGGCAGAGATCAACAGCGCTTCCTATTACGGCAGGAAAGACACCCAGATGTATATCCGGGGAATGATCGGCATGAGTGACGGAATCCTTTCGCCGTCGCCGATCCTTCTCGACAAATATGCCGCGGACGGCCGGAAGGGGTTCCTCGTTGAAGAGCCAGCAATCGATCCGATTCCGTATGCGCCGCATGACCCGGATGCGCCGGTGAAGATCGGCTTTGCCGGTTCGATTGACCGGACGGACGATCTTGAAACCATTCTGAAGGGGGCACTTCTTCGGATTAAAAGAGAATACGGTGACCGTGTAGCGTTCGAATTTTTCGGCGCGATACCTTCCTTCGCGGAGGAACTGCAGGCAACCTGCTATGAATATACCGATTCCTATGACGAATACCGAGGCGTTCTGAACCTGCTTGAGTGGGATATCGGACTGGCGCCGATGCCGCAGACGGCATTCCATGCATGCAAGCATTACAATAAATTCGTAGAGTACGCTGCCGCGGGTATCGCCGGGATTTACTCGGATGTTTCCCCGTATTCGCGCTTGACGGATTATCAGGACTGCGTTATCTTATGTGAGAATTCGGAGCAGGCATGGTTTGAGGCGATTTCTCTTCTGATCGATAACCCGGAAGGACGCGAGATGATGCGGGAGAATGCCTCCCTTGCCGCCGCGGGACCGCTGTCCGTACGCGAGACCGCGAAGGCTGTCGAGCAGATGCTTCGCGAACTTCCATCTAAGAAGGTCGAGGGAACCATTGTTAAGATCCCGCTTCTCTACTGCAAGGCGGTTAATCTGTGGAAACGGTTCGTGATTTCTTTGAAGAGCGGGAGTCTTAAGAGAAAAATAATGAAACTGTTACGGATCGGCGGGAAAGGATGAGAACTGCCGGCGCAACGGATTTATAAAGGAGAGTTGTATTTATGAAAGGTATTATTTTAGCCGGAGGAGCGGGAACAAGACTGTATCCGCTTACCATGGTAACGTCGAAGCAGCTGCTTCCCGTGTATGACAAGCCGATGATTTATTATCCGCTGTCAACGCTGATGCTCGCCGGAATCAAGGATATTCTGATCATATCCACCCCGGAGGATACACCGCGTTTCGAGAATCTTCTGAAAGACGGAAGCCAGTTCGGCGTATCCTTGCAGTATAAAGTTCAGCCGTCACCGGACGGACTCGCGCAGGCGTTTCTGCTCGGTGAGGAATTCATCGGCGACGATGCGTGCGCGATGGTGCTCGGCGATAACATTTTCTACGGAAACGGATTCAGTAAGATTCTGCGGACGGCTGTGGAGAATGCCGAGGTCAATAAAAGAGCGACCGTATTCGGATATTTCGTAAACGATCCGGAGCGTTTCGGTATCGTGGAATTTGACGCGAACGGGAAGGTTATTTCCGTTGAGGAGAAGCCGAAGGAGCCGAAGAGCAACTATGCGATCACCGGCCTCTACTTTTATCCGAAGGGAGTCAGCGCGATGGCGCATGAGGTAAAACCGAGTGCGCGCGGCGAGCTCGAGATTACAACGCTTAACGACATGTATCTGAAGCGCGGCGACCTTGATGTACAGCTTCTCGGACGCGGATTTGCATGGCTTGATACCGGAACGATGGACAGCCTTGTGGATGCTGCCGACTTTGTCCGTATGATCGAGCAGCGTCAGGGCATCAAGATCAGTGCTCCGGAAGAGATTGCATACCGCAATAAGTGGATCTCGACGGAAAAGCTGACGGAGTCCGCGGAACGCTATGGAAAGAGTCCGTACGGGATGCATCTCCGTGCGGTTGCAGAAGGGAAGGTAAGATATTAATGAAACGAATTGACACGAAAATCCCCGGAGTATGTATTGTGGAGCCGGCCGTATTCGGCGACCACAGAGGGTATTTTATGGAGACCTATTCCACGAAGGCTTTCGCGGAGATCGGGATCGATACGGTTTTTGTACAGGACAACCAGTCATTTTCCGCACAGAAGGGAACGCTTCGCGGGATTCATTTCCAGAACGCTCCGTATGCGCAGGCCAAGCTTGTGCGCGTAACAAAGGGTGCGGTTATTGATGTTGCCGTGGACCTGCGTAAGGGCAGCCCCACGTTCAAACAGTGGGTGGCAGTGGAACTGAGCGCTGATAACAAGCGCATGCTTTATATCCCGCGCGGTTTCGGGCACGGTTTCCGTACGCTGACCGATGATGTTGAGTTCTGCTATAAGGTGGACAACCTTTACAGCAAGGAATGTGACCGCGGCATCCGCTACAATGATCCGACCATCGGCGTGGAGTGGGGCGAAGTAATCGACGAACTTCTTTCGAAGAAGGATACGGAATCCCCGCTTTATGATGACAGCGACTGTAATTTCGTTTACGGAGAGATTTAGGAGGATATAACGCATGAATATCATTGTAACCGGTGGCGCCGGATTTATCGGCTCGAACTTCGTATTCCATATGCTTGACAAGCATCCCGAGGACCGCATTATCTGTCTTGACAAGCTCACCTACGCGGGCAACCTGAGCACCCTGAAGCCTGTTCTCGACAATCCGAAGTTCCGTTTCGTGAAAGCCGACATCTGCGACCGCGAAGCAGTATATAAGCTGTTTGAGGAGGAGCATCCCGACATCGTTGTGAACTTTGCCGCGGAGAGCCATGTGGACCGTTCGATTGAGGATCCGGGCATCTTCCTTCAGACCAACATTCTCGGCACAGCCGTTTTGATGGATGCGTGCCGCAAATACGGCATCAAGCGTTATCATCAGGTATCGACGGACGAGGTTTACGGCGATCTGCCGCTTGACCGTCCCGATCTGTTCTTTACGGAGAATACGCCGATTCATACTTCGAGCCCTTACTCGTCCTCAAAGGCCGGTGCGGATCTTCTCGTCATGGCATATCACCGCACGTTCGGTCTGCCGGTAACGATTTCGCGCTGCTCGAACAACTACGGACCGTATCATTTTCCGGAGAAGCTGATTCCGCTGATGATCGTAAACTGTCTGCATAACAAGCCTCTTCCGGTATACGGCGAGGGACTCAATGTGCGTGACTGGCTGTATGTTGAGGATCATTGCCGCGCAATCGACCTGATCATCCGGAACGGACGTGTCGGCGAGGTTTACAACGTCGGCGGCCACAACGAGATGAAGAATATCGATATCGTTAAACTGATCTGCAAGGAACTCGGCGCTCCCGAGTCGTTGATCACCTACGTTACCGACCGTAAGGGTCATGACATGCGTTATGCAATCGACCCGACGAAGATTCACAGCGAACTCGGATGGCTTCCGGAGACAAAGTTTGCCGACGGCATCAAGAAGACAATCCGCTGGTACCTCGACAACCGTGAATGGTGGGAAGAAATCATCAGCGGCGATTATCAGAACTATTACGAGAAGATGTACGCTTCCAGATAGAAGCGGACCTGCGGGACGTGGTTTCCGCGAGTTCGTAAATAACCGGCGGAGAGTATCCGCCGAGAGAGGAAAAGGTTATGGCTTATACGGCGCTGTACCGGAAATTCCGTCCGGACACATTTGACGAAGTAAAAGGACAGGACGATATTGTCCGCACGCTGCGGAACCAGATACTGTCCGACCGGATCGGCCATGCCTATCTGTTCTGCGGGACGCGGGGCACCGGTAAGACTTCGGTTGCGAAGATCCTGGCGCGTGCCGTCAACTGTGAGAATCCGCAGAACGGTAATCCGTGTAACGAATGTCCGACATGCAAGGCGATTGCCGCAGGCGCGTCCATGAACGTCGTGGAAATCGACGCGGCAAGCAACAACGGTGTTGAAAACATCCGTGAGATTGTTGAAGAAGTCCGGTATTCACCGACCGAGGGACGGTTCCGCGTCTATATCATCGACGAGGTGCACATGCTTTCGCCCGGCGCGTTTAATGCGCTTCTGAAAACGCTTGAGGAACCGCCGTCGTATGTCGTATTTATCCTTGCGACGACTGAGGCGCATAAGATTCCGATCACGATTCTGTCGCGTTGCCAGCGGTATGACTTTAAGAGAATCCGTATCGAGACGATTGCGGACCGGCTCATGGACCTGTGCCGGCGTGAAGGGATTGAAGCCGAAGAACGGGCCATGTTTTATGTGGCGAAAGTCGCGGACGGTTCGATGCGTGATGCTCTGAGCCTTCTGGAACGCTGTGTATCGTTCTATTATGAGCAGGAACTGACCTATGACCGGATACTGGATATCCTCGGAACGGTCGATATCGAGGTGTTCGGAAGAATGCTCCGCTATGTGCGCGACGGCAAAGTTACCGACTGCATGAATCTTCTCGACGAGCTGATCCTTTCGGGACGCGAGATCACGCGGTTTGTTGTCGATTTTACATGGTATATGAGAAATCTCCTTCTTGCCGGGAGCGGGGAAGATGTGAGCGAGGTGCTGGAAGTATCGAGCGAACAGATGGAAGTACTTCGGCATGAGGCAAAGGTGTTCAGCGCCGAGCAGCTGATGAAGTATATCGCTGTCTGCTGTGAGCTGACGAACCGGCTCCGCTACGCGACGCAGAAACGTGTCATCGCGGAGATGGAATTTATCCGGCTGTGCCGGCCGCAGATGGATGAGGACAACGGCGCGGTGCTGGAGCGTATCCGCAGGCTGGAATCGGAGATCGAATCGCTTAAGCGGAACGGAGTGGCGCTTCCCGTGTCTGCTGCGGATGCAGAGCCTGAGGAGGAAGAACCCGAGAAGGCCGTTCCGACAGCTCTTCCCGAGGATATCAAGCGGATTGCTGAAGACTGGAAGGGAATTGTCGGGCAGTACCCGCAGCCCGGACGGTTCTGTCTCGAGAGCTGCGTACCGAGTGTTTCCGAGAACGGAAAGCTTCTGCTCGTATTTGATAACATAACGGACTATCTTCTGATCAATACCGATGAGAAGAAGGCACGTCTTGTGAAACTGATCTCGAGTCTTGTCGGCGTGCAGGCGGATGTAGACATGAAATTGCTGAGCCCCGGAGAGAAGAAGTCGGCAGTCGCCGATATCGTTACTCTGAATGAGCGGCTCAAAAACATAAAAATCAAAGTTACGGAGGAATAGGAAATGGCTAAAAGAGGCGGATTTAACGGTGGAATGATGCCGGGCAACATGAACAATCTGATGAAGCAGGCACAGAAGATGCAGCGCCAGATGGAGGAAAAGCAGAAGGAACTCGAGGAGAAGATCTGGGAGGCTACTTCGGGCGGCGGAGCTGTTAAAGTACGCGTTTCCGGACATAAGGAAATCGTAGGAATCGAGATTGCTCCCGAGGTTGTGGATCCGGACGATGTTGAGATGCTGCAGGATCTTATCATGACGGCTGCCAACGAGGCGTTCCGCAACATGGAAGCCGAGAGCACGGAGATGATGAATGACATCGCAGGCGGACTCGGCGGTTTCGGCGGCCTGTTCTAAGCGGTTAAACCAAAGGGGAATCCTTTACGTATGGAGTATTACAGTGATCATATCAGCAAATTGATTGCGGAGCTCGGACATCTTCCGGGAATCGGAACCAAATCGGCGCAGCGGCTTGCATTTTTCCTGATCAATCAGCCGAAAGAGCAGGTGGAAAAGCTGACCGAATCCATCCTTTCCGCAAGGAATAACGTAAAGTACTGCAAGACCTGCTTCACGCTGACGGATCAGGAGGAGTGTCCGATCTGCAGCAGCCTGAAGCGGAATCATAAGGTCATCATGGTGGTGGAGAATCCGCGCGATCTCGCCGCTTATGAGAAGACCGGGCAGTATGACGGCGTTTATCATGTCCTGCACGGGGCTATCTCCCCGATGCTCGGCATCGGTCCTGCGGATATCAAACTGAAGGAATTGATGGTCCGTCTCGAAGGAGAAGTGGACGAGGTGATCATCGCAACCAATTCGGGTGTGGAAGGCGAGGCAACGGCGATGTATATCAGCCGTCTGATCAAGCCGACCGGGATCCGTGTGACGCGTATTGCGAACGGCGTTCCGGTAGGAGGAGATTTGGAGTATATCGATGAAGTTACGCTTCTGCGCGCTCTGGAGGGACGCCGGGAGCTTTAGTACGGTATGCACAGTAAGGTAAGAAAGAATGAAGAAGTATAAGTGGCTGATTGCGGCGGGTGCCGCAGCGGTGATTCTTCTGGCGATTCTTCTCACGGTATGGATTGGGAAGAACAAGAAGAACCGGAGAACCTACGTGAACTTTGACGTCATCGGAAAGACGGTGGAGTTCGGCGAGACAAGCGAGGTGCATTATCTCCCTTCCGGGAAGGGCGTGTTCCGTTACACGAGGGACGGCGGCGAGATCATCGATAAGAAAGGAAAGAGTCTTGTAACCGTTTCCTACAATATGAATAAGCCGTACGGCGCCACATGCGGAAACGCGGCGGCGATCGGCGAGATCGGCGGTAAGGCTTTGGTCATCGTCGACCATAAGGGAAATGTCACTCCCCTGACAACACCTTATCCGATCGTAATGGTTAAGGTTGCGTCACAGGGCGTTACCGCGGTTCTAATGAATGACGGCAAGCAGGATTTCCTCGATCTTTATGACAGCGAGGGGGCCGTTATTGCGTCCGCCAATACGCTTGTCACGAAGGACGGATTTCCGGTAGACATCACGCTTTCAAACGACGGAACCAAACTGGTTACGGCATATACATATTTTGAGAACGAAAAGATTCAGACAAAGCTTACGTTTTATAACTTCGGTCCAGTCGGCGGAAACTATGTGGACGGAATCGTTGCGGTTCGGATGTTTCCGGGAGAGATGATCGCGGACATCGAATTTGCCGATAACAATACTGTTGTTGCTTACGGCGACTCCGTGGTACGGATCTTTGATATGGAAGAGATTGCGGACCTGAAGAAGGAGCTGACGGTCAAGGAGAAGATCCGGTCGGTTGCCTGCTCCGATAAGAATATCGGACTGATCGTGGAAAGTCATGAGAAAGGCGGCAACTATCTTGTCCGTGTTTATGACCTTGACGGAAAGCAGGCCGATGAGAAGAGCATTACGGAGAGTTATGATCATTTTCAGCTGCAGGGCGGGGACGTAATTCTCTTTAATGAAAAGGAACTGTATATCTACCGGATCGGCGGACGTGACAAGATCCGCGTGGAAATGCGAAAGAACCTTTGTTATGTGGCACCCGTGGACGGTGTCAACGAATTTGTGTTTGTGGGAGAGACGTATCTCGAACGGATCCGTCTCGTAGGAGAGAAAAGATAAAGGAGGCAGACTATGAGCTGGGTATTAATTGTTTGTATAGCGATTCTTGTCGTACTCGGGCTGGTCGGACTGAAACTCGGCGTGGTGAAGATGCTGTACCATCTCGCCGCATTTGCCCTGGCACTGATACTGACGGCGCTTCTTGCACCGCCGATTGCAAAATCATTCGTGAAGACCGATTCCCCCCGTATGGACAGGATGAAGGAAAAGGTGATCACTACGCTTCATCTGGACGAAATTGATTATGAGAAATTCGATATCAATGAAGCGCTGGAGAAGATTGAACTTCCGGATTCCATACGTGACGAACTTAAGACGTTCAATGCCGTTGACGTATACAAGTCGATGGGAGTTGACGGGGCGAAGGATTATATTGCGACGTCCGTTGCGACGGTTATCCTGCAGGCGGTTGTATATATTGTCGTATTTGTCTTGATCTTTCTGATTGTGTTCCTTGTCTTCCAGACGATCAATCTGATCGATAAGGTTCCGGGACTCCGGATGATCAACCGGCTTGCCGGTATGACGGTCGGGCTTCTGATGGGCGCGTGCGTGATCTTCCTGTTCTTCGTTCTTGTGACGGCACTTTCGAGCATGCCCGTCGGACAGGATATGCTGCAGCAGATTAACGACAATTCCGTGCTGCGGTTCTGGTATGACAATAACCCGCTGAACGGCGGATTCGTATATCTTTCTTCCATCGTGAAGAAATAATAAAAACAGCAACGGCGGCGTTTCCGTGAGGAAATGCCGCTGCGTGTACATATAAAAGATTTATCGGAGGATTTACGGAATGAACGATTTTATGAAGCAGGTAGGAAACCTGGGTGTTATCCCGGTTGTAAAGATTGACCGCGCGGAAGATGCGGTGCCGCTTGCGAAGGCGCTGATCGACGGCGGATTGCCGGTTGCCGAGGTGACCTTCCGTACGGATGCTGCCGGTGAGGCAATTGCGGCAATGTGCAAGGCTTATCCCGAGATGCTTGTCGGAGCGGGAACGGTTCTCACGACGGAGCAGGTGGATGCCGCGGTTAAAGCGGGAGCCAAATTCATCGTCAGCCCCGGTCTGAATCCGAAAGTTGTTTCCTATTGTAAAGAGATCGGCGTTCCGATCATTCCCGGTGTGAATAACCCGTCCCAGATTGAGCAGGCGCTTGAACTCGGTCTTGAAGTGGTGAAATTCTTCCCGGCTGAGGCAAGCGGCGGCCTTGCCATGATCAAAGCAATGTCCGCTCCCTACGGCAAACTTATGTTCATGCCTACGGGCGGTATCAGCGCTTCGAATCTGAAGAACTATCTCGATTTCGGCAAGGTCCTTGCCTGCGGCGGAAGCTGGATGGTGAAGGGAGATATGATCAACGCCGGCGATTTCGCGGGGATTACCGCGCTGACGAAGGAAGCGGTGCGCGGTATGCTTGGCTTCGGCGTAAAGCATATCGGTATTAATTCGGCGGACGAGGCAGAAGCGAAGAAGACGGCAGATTTGTTTGCGACGATCTTCGGATTTGACATCCATGAGATTCCGATTTCGTATTTCTGCGGAACGGGAGTGGAAGTGATGAAGTATGACGGCGAGGGACGGCTCGGTCATATTGCCGTAGCGACCAACTATATGGACCGCGCGATCGCGTATCTCGAGCGCAAAGGAATCGCTCTCGATTATGACTCGATCACGCGTGACGAAAAAGGCAATATCAAACTGATCTACCTGAAACAGGATTTCGGCGGATTTGCCGTTCATCTTGCAAGATGGTAGGAAATCGGACAGAGACGAAACCCGGCACTTCGGCGCCGGGTTTTTTATATAATAAGGAAACGTGTTTACGAAGGACTTCCGAAGCATGAAGGAAAATGCCGTAAAAGCAGGAGTTTTCTAAGCGTTCTTGTGGTCTCAGGGGGGCATAAATGACAACATATTGTGGTGCGGAAAATGCGTTGAAAAAAGGCGTAAAAAAAGATTAAAATAGTTGTTGACATTGCAAATGGGCGGTGTTATAATCACTTTTGCTGACGCCCCAGAGGGTGCGTTTTCGGCGCAATGAACTTTGAAAACTGAATAGTGAAACAACCTTGAAGATTCGTTTGAAATGTTTCCTTCATTTCAATGAAGAGAAGCGAACTTTAACAAATGTAAATTTCAGGAAACACAGGCTTATTAAATAAGTCAGATGTTTAAACTGAGA
>JAGADM010000033.1 GCA_017613595.1 Lachnospiraceae bacterium
ACAATGCGGCCTTCTCGGAGAGAAACTCGGGCACAGTTATTCGCCCGCCATCCACAAGCGGCTCGGCACATATGCATATGATCTGTATGAAAAGACGCCGTCCGAAGTGGAGGGTTTCTTAAAGGACGGCAAATGGCACGGTCTCAACGTGACAATCCCGTATAAGAAGACTGTTTTTCCGTTTCTTGATGCGGTAAGCGATACCGCAAGTGACGTCGGAAGCGTTAATACAATTGTGCGCCGCGCGGACGGTACGCTTTACGGAGACAACACTGACGCTTACGGTTTTCGGAAGATGCTCGAGCACTCCGGAGTCCCGGTTGTCGGCCGTAAGGTTTTAGTGCTCGGAAACGGCGGAGCCGCCGCAGCGGTTTTATATGTTCTGAAAAATGCCGGGGCGCAGGCGGTTGTCATCAGCCGGAGCGGTCCGGATAACTATGAAAATCTTGACCGCCATGCGGACGCGGTCATGATCGTCAATACGACGCCTCTCGGGATGTACCCGAATAACGGCACTGCGGCCGTCGAACTGATACATTTTCCGAAATGCGAGGCGGTGCTTGATCTGATCTATAATCCGGCGCGGACAGCTCTTCTTTTACAGGCCGAAAAGCTCAGAATTCCGTATGAGAACGGGCTTTACATGCTTGTCGCGCAGGCGAAACGGAGCGCCGAGCTGTTTCTCGGTGCGGAAATCGCTGATTCGGAGATTGACCGGATCTACCGCGAGCTTTCCGTCCGGCTCATGAACATCGTTCTTGTAGGAATGCCGGGATCGGGGAAGAGTACGGTTGCAAAAAAACTTGCGGCACTTTGTGAGCGCACGATGTATGACGCCGACGCGGAATTTGAAAAGAAATATCAAAAGACGCCCGAAGACGTGATCCGCTCGGATGGCGAAGAAACATTCCGGAAGATGGAAACCGAGGTGCTTCGCTCGCTTGGAGCGCTGTCCGGGACGGTTCTTGCGACCGGCGGAGGTGCCGTAACGAGAGAAGAGAACTATCCGCTTCTTCACCAGAACGGAATCATCGTTTGGATCAAACGGGACGTTTCCGAGCTTGCGACGGACCACCGTCCGCTTTCGCAGATGACCGGCAGGGAAGCGCTTTACGAAAAGCGGAAACCGATGTACGAGGCATTTGCCGACTGCATCGCGGCATACGACGAGACCGCGGAGCGGATTCTCAAGGCGGTTGAAGCGTGCGCGGAGCGGATGATGTGAGAACAGCCGGAATGTGCCGAAGCGAAAGGAAGCTCTTTCGGAAAAGCGGCCGGAACAGCTGAAAGGATTTAACAAATATGAAACTGCTTGTTTTAAACGGACCGAACCTCAATATGCTCGGAATCCGCGAGCCCGCGATCTACGGGGCACAGAATTATGCGGCACTGGTGGAATTCGTAAAGAAGTCGGGTGAGGACGAAGGCATCGAAGTCGACTGCTTCCAGAGCAATCACGAGGGCGTGCTTGTCGATAAGATTCAGGAGGCGCTCGGCGTTTATGACGGAATCGTCATCAATCCGGCGGCTTATACGCATACGAGCGTGGCAATTTTAGACGCGCTGAAGGCGGTTTCGCTTCCCGCAGTGGAAGTTCATCTTTCGAAAGTATCTGAGAGGGAGGACTTCCGCCAGATCTCCTACGCTGGGAAGGCCTGTATCAAACGCTATGAAGGCCTTGGATTTGACGGATACCGGGAGGCAATTCGTTTTTTGAAAGCGTACCTGGAAAAGGCATAAAAGGCACTTCGGGCATGCCCGGAAAGCGCACGATGTGAGGCATGTCTACATTGACAAATGTGCTTTTTCGTGGTACAAAATAGAAGTGTGTGCGAAACGGATTTCGCATTGATTTTTTTCTATTTTGTCGGGGGCCCCTTGAAAAAGTTCAGAGATAAATTCGGCATGTTGCTTCAGCTTCTGATCGTTGCGGCTGTCGCCGTCATAACGCTTTGCATTATGTTCCGCGGCGATGAGGCGCATAAGATCCTTCATCACCTGAAGCGTGCCAAAAAAGGTTGGATCGTACTGGCTGCGGCAGCGATGATCTTCTTCGTATTTGTCGAGTCGGTGCAGTTAAAAATCATGTTCACGGGTATGAAGCAGAAGATCAGCCTGTGGAAATGTTTTCTGCTTTCCAACGTAGAGTATTTTTTTGCACAGATAACGCCCGGTGCGTCGGGCGGTCAACCGATACAAATGGTATATATGAGCCGGCTTGGGGTGGATGTCCTGGTCGGCGCTTTGGCGTGCATGATGGTTGCCGTAATGTATAAGGCGGCATTCCTGACAATTTTCATCGTGGCGCTGATCTTCCGGACTGAGCTTGTGCTTGGTTCCATCTCGCGAGTGCCGATTCTTTTCTCCATCGGCGTATTATTCCAGTTGATTTCGATAACCGCAATCCTTCTCTGCATATTCCGCCCATCCATTGCGTCGGCGGCTGTCAAGGGAATCATCAATATCGGTGCGAAACTCCGCATCGTTAAACATCCGTCACAGGCACTGACCAAGGCCGATAACTCGATCCTCATGTACCGCGAAGGCTCTTCGTTCCTAAAGAACAACAAATGGGTCGTATTCCGAATGTTCCTCTATACGATCGCGCAGCGTCTCGCGTACTTTTCGGTAACATACTTCGTGGCAAAGGCGCTCGGCGTGCACCATGTGGACTGGCTCAGCGTTGTTTCCGTCCAGGCAATCCTTTCGCTCTCCGTGGATATGCTTCCGATACCCGGGGCGGCAGGCGCCAACGAGGCGGTATTCGTCAATCTGCAGCGCAAACTGTTCCATGAGTCCATGATGGGCGCGGGACTCCTTTTAAACCGCGGCATCACGTACTATTTCCTGCTGATGAGCTGCGGCGTATTTACGATTTTCGCCAATATTATCGCGGGCAAGAAGAAAAAGAAAGAGCGTCTCGAAGAGGCGATCGAGCCGGTTCCGGTTGTTGTAAAGGATATCCGGACCGAGGCCGGAGCACCTACGGAGGAGCTCGCAAAAAAACCGGAGCCGCCGGATCCCGATCCGATTGAACGGGGATAGGCAGCACCGGTTATACAATTCAGTACGGGATCTTAGACAGGAGCGGTAGTTTTACTGCTCCTGTCCTTTATATACGCTTGTTTTCAGCGCCGCGAGGTCAACGGAAACCGGAAGCCCGCGGATCACAAGGTCGAAATACGGAAGCATCCGTTCGAAATCTTCCTCCAAAACCGCGTGCCCTTCCTTGTGAAAATGACATACGAAGCGGTCACCGAGCCCAAGGAACGAATATAACTTGTCGGCTTCGCGGTAGCACTCCCACATCGAAGGAGCGTTAACCCAGTCTTCGCCGGTGCAGGCCGCAATCAGGAAATAACAGCGGTCCGGCGAGGCGGAAAGGGCCGCCAGTTCGTACTGCTCCACGGGGACTTCATCAGGAGAAGCATAAGCACGGAACGCCTCGTTAAACCAGCCGCGTTCCGAATCCGACTGCAGACAGCTGAGCGGCTCATTGGTTCCGTAAGTGTAGGCATCGGAAGCACCGACGCCCGAAAGGTCATAAGTCCGTCCTTCCGAAGTATAGCGATAGAGGGCGAGTCCGCCGGCACCCGAGCATGCGGGAGCGACAAGCCGGAAGCGGGAATCGAAAGCTCCGCATACCGCGGTTGCTTTGCCCCAGCGCGATACACCGGTGACGATAGAGAACTCCGGATTGATTCCGAGCGCTTCCCCCGCGCCGGCAAGCAAAGCGTCAAGTATTTTCGATGCGCCCCAGGCCCACGCCATCAGAACGCCGGTCTGCGTCGCCGGCACTTCTTCGTTATACGGATAACAGGCGTAAAATGCCCCGTCATGTTTAATATCGTCCGAAGCCACAAGCGTGCTGTTGTTCGGAATGACAGCATAGCCGCGTTTCAGCGCCGCTTCCATCGAAGGAAGCCCGTGCATGCTGATGATAACCGGGTAACCGCCGTCCGGCTTCGGGACGGAAGCATCCGGGAGGAACACCGGCATCGACCACGAACCGCTCCGGCCGTTCACGGAAACCGTAACCGTGAGGTTCTTCGCGCCTTCCGCGGGAATGATTCCGAAGAACGAGATCATCTGCGCGCCTTCATCGGCGATTGTATAACTCACGGTCTCGCCGCTCCGCCACTGCCCGTACATGCAGTCTTCGTATTGTCTGCGCAGTTCCGCCGCGCGTTCGTCCCAATCCGCGGGACTGCTCATTCTGCGGCCGTCCGCGAAAGTAAAAATGTCCGGATAATTCATCGTTGTAAACCCCCTGAGAATTTAAAATCATACTCATTTCGAGTATAACGGATGAAAGGCGGATGCGCAACCGCCCTCTTCCGGGAATGACAGAATATTTTACATTTTCCGCGGAGGAAAATCTGACGCCCTCGGGGAATTGCCCGGGCAGGATAATTCTGCTATAATTATGATGGTGTGGGATTGCCGGTCTTGACCGGAGTAAAACGCGAAGGAGGAAGCGGGCCCCGGGCCTGCGGGATGACTATGGATTATACGAAGATTAAAGAAGAATTTGAGAAATACGGAGTGGAATTCAAGCCCGAACTGATCGGCGAGGGTCTCACGGAGGAGCAGAAGCAGGAGATCAATCCCTGCGGAACTTTCTGCGGCAAATGCGATGATTACGGCGTAACCTGCGACGGCTGCCGTAACCGCGGAGGACGTCCGCTCTGGTATCAGATGTTCGGAACGACGGCGCCCTGCCCGTACTTTGCATGCACTTCCGAGAAAGGCATCCATGACTGTTCGCAGTGCGGCAAGCTGCCGTGCGCGGAGTATTTTTCCTATCCGGATCCGGATATGGCGATCGAGTATAAGCAGTGGTGGTTCAAGCTTCGCATGAACAATCTGAAGAAGTGCAACCCCGACTGCAAGGTTGAGGTTATGGACACTTATGAACAGAATGTCGTAAAATATCTCGGCGAAGAGGACGCCAAGAATTAAGAATCATTTAAGAAACGCACAGGAGTTACGTAAAGACTTCCGGTCGGATCTGTTGTATGGTATAAGCAGCAGAGGACGACCGGATTTTTTATTTCCGGCGGATAAGATAACCGCGTAAGAAAGCGAGGATAAGAAGATGAATGATAAGAAAGAAGCAGTTGTAACCGCAAAGGATATTTCGAAAACCTTTTCCAATGAGAGCGTGCAGCAGCACGTATTGAAAAACCTGAACCTGAGCATTAAAAAAGGCGATTTCACCGTAATCATGGGAAACTCCGGTTCCGGCAAGAGCACCCTTTTGTACACGCTCTCCGGAATGGACCGCCCGACGCTCGGGACGGTGACATACACATTTGACGGCAAGGAAGAGGAAATCTCAAAGTACTCAAACGACGAGCTGGCCCGCTTCCGCAGAGACCATGCGGGCTTCGTGTTCCAGCAGAATTACCTGAACGACTCCATGAGCGCACTCGATAACGTTATGGTGTGCGGATTGCTCAAGGGCGGCGACCGTAAGGCACTTGCGGAGCGTGCTAAGAATCTCCTTACCAGCGTGGAGATCGAGGAGCGCGACCAGCGCAAATTCCCGGCACAGCTTTCGGGCGGCCAGCAGCAGCGCGTTGCCGTTGTACGAGGCGTCATCAACGAGCC
The DNA here is from genome assembly GCA_017613595.1 of Lachnospiraceae bacterium. Next base: position 5,614 of record JAGADM010000033.1, read on the forward strand.
CGAGATTCTGTACGCCGATGAACCGACCGGTGCGCTGAACTCCCAGAATACGGAAAATGTGCTCAATATCCTGACAGACCTGAACAAGCAGGGACAGAGCATCGTTATGGTAACTCATACGATCAAGGCTGCCGAGCGCGGCAACCGCATCCTTTATCTTGCGGATGGCGTGATCACCGCCGAGATCGATCTCGGGCCGTATGCAGGCGACTACCGTGACGAGAGTAACCCGAAACTTAGTGAGGCAAAGGAACGCCACGCGAAGCTGAAGGCGTTCTTACAGGAAATGGGGTGGTAAGATGTATAAGCTTTTCTTTATTGCCCGGAACAATATGAAAAAGCAGAAGGGCGACATGATCACATTCCTTCTGTTCACGATGCTTGCTTCGTACCTGATCTTCCAGTGCGCTTCGGCGCTTCTCGGAATGGGAAAGGTAATGAACAGCCGGTTTGAAGACGTGAACGGCGCGGAGGTGCTCATCTTCGGAGACGATTATGAAGAGGAAGTTGCGGCGTGGGAGCAGGCTTTAGCCGAAACCAAGGACATTATCGATGTGGAAAAGACGCCGTTTCTCAGGTTGTACTGCTCTTACCGGAATACGAAGGACAAGGAGTTTGAGGAATACGAGTTTTATGTAGAGCCGTACACCGTCAACCCGAAGTACATGAACCTCGGAATCGATTCGAAGAACCTTGGTGAGGACGACATGCTGGTTCCGATGTTTTTAAAGAGCCGCTTCGCAGTCGGCGACACGATGGAACTGAAGTTCAACGATACCGTGTATTCCTTCCGCGTTGCGGGCTATACCGAGGACCCGTACTTCTCTTCCTCCATTAACGTTACAATCTATTACTGCCATATGTCGCAGGCGAGGATCGATACGATTGCGGCGAGCCATCCCGGACTTGCGGGAATGGGCATGGTGTTCCGCGGCAAAGTGGACGAAAAGGCACTGGAGGACGGGCTTCTGACCGCGGATGTCGAAAAGGCGGTTACGACAGCTTACCACCGGCTGATCGCATCCTCCGAGGAGGAGCATCCGGAGCGGAATTACAACAATTTTACGGCGGTTAACTGGCAGATGATGCGCGGCGGCGCACAGTTCCTTCCGCAGGTCGTGATGGCGGTTGTTCTTCTGTTCGCAGTCATCGTTCTGGTCGTCGCATTTGTCATCATTGCTTACGGCGTACGGGATTTCATCCTGCGGAACATGAAGAATACCGGAATTCTGGAGGCCGCCGGTTATACGACCGCAACCCTTCGCGCTGCACTCTGCGTACAGATCGTGACCGTCGCATTGGTCGGAAGTTTGATCGGTATTATTGCGGGTCTGTTAACGCAGAAGCCCTTCGGAAACCTTGTGAGCGGTATCCTCGGGATTTCGTGGAACCAGCCGGTTCACTGGGGTGCGGCAATCGGCACGCTTCTCGGACTTTCGCTTACGACGTTTTTGATCGCCTGGGTTCTCGGCGGACGTTATAAGAAGATTACGGTTCTCGACGCGCTGCGTGGCGGAATCAATACCCATAACTACAAGAAAAATCATATTCCGCTTGATAAGTCGGCCATGCCGCTTCCGGTTGCGATGTCCCTTAAGAGCACTCTCGGTGGAAAGAGGAGAAGCATTCTTCTGATTGCGATCACGGCGATTCTTGCGATCGCGATGACCTGCGGCTTCGCTCTTTACGAGTCGTTCGGCATGAATAAAAACGCGATGGGCGAGATGTTCGCGTTTGAGATCGGTACGATTCAGGTCATGAACGTAGACCCTGCCTGCGAAGAGGATCTGCAGAAGATGGAAGGGGTCAGCAACAGCCTGATGTATGTCGGATTTGAGCCGGTCATCCGGTTCGGTGACAAGGAGTATTCCGCTTACACATTTGCCGACGAGGATACAAATAAGCGTCTCAATCTGATGATGCTGAAGGGCCGCGTGGAGATGCATGACAACGAGATCCTTCTGACGCAGGCGCTTGCCGAGGAACTCGGCTGCGGAATCGGAGACGTTGTAACGGTGACGCTCGGAAAGAAGTCGGAGGAATATATCGTTACGGGCTTTGACCAGCGGATGGAGCGAATGGGCAGAACCGCAAACATGACGCTTGCGGGAGCCGTGAAAGTGCTCGGTTCCGTTGAAAAGGTAACCTTTATCATTACCGCGAAGGAAGGCTACGGCTTCTCTGATATGGAAAAGGGAGTACGCTCCGTCTGTGCGGCGCATGACTGCAATGACTTTGTTATCGTCAACAGCGAGAAGTACATGAAGGTTACGACCGGCACGGTTTCGATAGCCATGAAAGCGGTATGTGCCGTAATCTCCCTGATTACCATCTTCATCGTATCCTTTACCATCGCCCTGATCATTCGCGGAAAGATCACTCGCGAATGGCGTTCCATGGGCATTGATAAGGCGCTCGGTATGACGAGCGGCCAGCAGATTGTACAAATCATGCTTTCAAACCTTCCCGCCGTAATCATAGGGAGCATCCTCGGGGTCGTTCTTGCAGGCCCCGCTGGAAGCGCCCTGTGCCGTGTGATCTTCAGTCTGTTCGGCATGAAGAAGGTCGTTTTCGGCGCATCGCTCTTCTTTAAAACCATAAGCGCCGCAAGTATCATCCTGATGGCAGCAGTTACCGCCGCCCTCATGGGTTTGCGTGTACGCCGCATGAAGCCGGTTGAGATGATCACGGAGGAATAAAGAGAAAATGCGGGAAGTCCTGTTATTCGGGGCTTCCCGTTTCTTTGCGGCAAATGTTGCCGGACCGGTCCGCTTTTCCGCGCCGTTTCGGTCTTTTGCTTTTCTTTCCGGCGTGCTATACTGTTCTTAACAGCGGAACAGATCCGGCGGAAGATACATGGAAATCGGAGGGAACCATGCATTATCAGGTTTTGATTGTGGATGATGAGATTGAACTTGCGAAGATGACAGCGGAATATCTCACGATGTTCGATATAACGGCCGCAAGCGTATACAGCGCTGCGGACTGCTATGCTTTCTTTGAGGACAATACGGCGGAAATGATCCTTTTAGATATCAATCTCGGGGACGGATCCGGCTTCTCGGTCTGCAAAAAACTGCGTGAGGAGTATAATCTTCCGATTCTTTTCATCAGCGCGCGGCAGAGCGATGACGATGTCCTTGCGGCACTCAGCATCGGCGGCGACGATTATATCAAAAAGCCGTACAGTCTGTCTGTACTGCTGGCGAAGGTAAAGGTCAATCTGAAGCGCATCGGAGAGCTTCGCGCCGTGCAAGAGGCGGAGCGCACAATGGCACCAGGACAGTGCCCTGCAGACGGAACGGCACCCGGAAAGAGCGCCCTGGGAACGGGCGGACCGGCAGATCCCTCTGCGGAACAGCTGTCGATCGATCCGGCCACGATGTCGGCGATCCGCGGCGGCGAGCGGATCCCGTTAAAGGCGAAAGAATTTGCCCTTCTGAAATGCCTTTATGATCATAAAAATACGATTGTCACGAAGGAAGTCCTTTTCAACGAAGTATGGGGCGATGCATTTTACAGCGACGGAACGCTGAATGTTCATATCCGTAAGCTCCGTGAGAAACTGGAGGAGGACCCGAACGCCCCGAAACGGATTAAAACCGTCTGGGGTACAGGATATATTTTGGAGACGGAAGCATGAAATACCGGAATCGGATCGTAATCATATACATTTTCGTCATGCTTGCCGCGCTGGCTGTTCTCTTCGTGCTTTCGGGGCAGAAGGCACACACGAAACGGGATATGGTCGCTTATAATGATCTGATGTTCCGCATCGAAGAAGCCTACCGTGGCGGCCGGCCGTGTGCGGAGATCGAGAAGGCGTTTGATTGCCGTATCGTTCTTTCGGAGGATGGCAATGCGGAAGTGATACGTGCCTATGCGGATTATTCGCTTGTCATGGATTTCGCGCCGGAAAGAACGGTGATCGGACATGTTATTTTCCACGATGTCAGCGAGGAATTCCTGCAGACGCAGCAAAGGACACGCCGGACGATGTTACTGTTCTGGGCGGTCGTATTTGCCGCGGGAATCGTATTTCTGCTCCTTCTCGACTGGTTCTTACTGAAACCGTCGCGGGAGATGAGCGGGCTTTCCGAGCAGATTGCGAAGGGCAATCTCGACATGCCGCTGCCGATCCGTAAGCACAACCCGTTCGGAAATCTCGTAGAAGGCTTCGATCTGATGCGCGAGGAGCTGAAAGCGTCCCGCGAACGGGAAGCCGAGGCGGAAAAGGCGAAGAAGGAGCTTGTTGCGGAACTGGCCCATGACATAAAGACGCCTGTCGCGACGATCCGTGCGACCTGCGAAGTGATGGAACTGCGGCAGCAGCGGCGCATTGAGCAGCTGAAGGGATCCGCGGACGGTGAGGGAATTGCCGAAGCGGAGGACGTTTTAGAGAAGGCGCGGACCATCGCGCATAAGACCGACATGATTCAGCACCTGATGGATAATGTATTCCAGACGACGCTTGAGGAGCTGGATCGCATCGAGGTTAAACCGACGGAGGAAAGCACTTCGATCATCGAGGAATACTTCCGGAATCTTAAGAATTACGGGAATATCATTCTGGAGAATGCAATCCCGTCGTGCCTTGTTTATATGGACCGGCTGCGGATGGAGCAGGTCATCGACAACGTGGTCGGAAACTCGCACAAATACGCGGGAACGGACATCCGCGTCCGCTTTGACGAAGTGAAGATGAAGACCGCGGACCGCGAGGACGCGCCGTTTATCCGGATCCGGATCCGTGACGAGGGTCCGGGCGCTCCCGAGGAGGAGCTTCCGATGCTCATGGAAAAATACTATCGCGGCAGCGGCGCGAAGGGACAGGCAGGGTTCGGCCTCGGGCTTTATCTGACGCGCTCCTACATGGAGAAACAGGGCGGCGGCGCCGAAGTTTACAATGATAACGGCTTTGTCGCGGAGTTATACCTTCGGAAAGTATGATTAATACGGCGGGAGACGGGTCTTCCGCCGATATTTATTCTTTTCTTTTGGAAAATGATATGCTATAATATTCAAACGTTCTGCATAATAACATCTGAGGGGGAATATCGTGAAAAAGCAGAGACCGATTTGGGCGATTTGTTTCGGTTTGGTTCTGGCGGCTTTTACGACCTATGTGATGTTGGACGTATTTGTCATCAAGCGTCCGCTTGATACGAATGCGACAACGATCAATCTCGCATTGTTCGCAACACCGACACCGCCGCCGACACCGATACCTACACCGACGCCGGACGTTACACCGGATGTGACGGGACCGGCAGAGCCTACGGAAACGCCGACACCGACACCTACGCCGACGCCGTCGTATTTTTCGGAGGAGGTCATCGCGACCGATACGTTCTATTCGAACGACCATCTGTCCATTACCATTTCCGAGTACCGTGAACACAATACGCAGATCCATGTGGCGGAAGTCCGTGTCAGCTCGGCACAGTATCTTCTGACCGCGTTTGCCAACGACACATACGGACGGAACATTTACCAGAAGCCTTCCGAGACCGGCAAGCGTGTGGGTGCCGTATTCCAGATCAACGGCGACAACTACGGCTCGCGTGAGGGCGGATACGTTATCCGTAACGGCGTGCTTTACCGTAAGAAGGGCAACAGCAACAAGAAAATGGACGTCCTGTGCATCATGCCGGACGGTGATTTCTACTTTACGCACTCGAACCGTGAGACAGCGCAGGAGCTGATGGACAAGGGCGCATGGCAGGGATTTACCTTCGGACCGGTGCTTGTGGATAACAGCGAGATCAAGGTCGGCGTCAAGGACGAGGTAGACCTTTGTTATGTGACGAACCCGCGTACCGCGATCGGCATGATCGAACCGCTGCATTACATCTTCCTTGTGGCGGACGGACGTACGGCGAAGAGCCACGGGCTTTCAATCTACCAGGTGGCGGACTTTATGCTCCGTCTCGGCTGCACCAAAGTTTACAACATGGACGGCGGCGGGTCATCAACCATGGTTTTCCAGAACAAGGTTGTGAACTTCCCGACTTCCGACGGACCTTATTACGAAAGGGGCGTGTCTGACATTGTCTACCTGCGGTAAGGTTTTCCGGCTGCACTGGAAGATTTTTCTCGGTGTGACCGTATTTGTCGGGATTTTCTCGGCAGTCTATGAACATTTTGCGCACGGCGTCCGCTCGAAGCCGATGATCTTCGCATTTGCCTACCCGCTGCTTCTGGGCGTAGTTCCGATTGTGGCGCTGGCGTATCTGCGGGTGATGAAGAAGATTACCTATGAGGGAAATGTGCGTGCGGGTATTAATCTCTTCTATTCCGGGATTGCGACGCTGACGCTCGGTTCGATTTCTTCGGGCGTTGTCGAGATCTACGGAACGACCAACCATCTGATCAAGTACTTCTATCTGGCCGGCTGTCCGATTCTGGTGGCAGGGCTTATCCTGACGGCGGTCGGACTTGTCATGAAGGTCAATCAGGCCAATAGGGCCGATGACGGGGATGACAGTATTGAGGATTTTGAAGTAACCGATTATCTGTAAAACATAAGGAGGTATTGTATGCAGGAGGTTTACGATTTTTTGAAGGCATGCGGGACTTATTATCTCGCAACGGTTGAAGGGGATCAGCCGAGAGTGCGCCCGTTCGGAACGGTGGATCTGTTCGAGGGTAAGCTTTACATCCAGACCGGAAAGGTGAAGCCCGTTTCCAAACAGCTTCACGAGAATCCGAAGGCGGAGATCTGCGGCTTCATGAACGGACAGTGGATCCGCGTGGCGGGAAAGCTGATCGCGGATGACCGCAGGGAAGCAAAGAAGCATATGTTAGATGCGTACCCGCAGCTTCGCGGCATGTACAGCGAAGACGACGGCAACACCGAAGTGTTCTACTTCGACGGCGGCACCGCTACGATTGCTTCGTTCGGCGGAGCACCGAAGGTTATAGAGTTTTAGAAAACCGGGGAATCTCAGAAGGGATTCCCCGATTTCGGCTTTAGAAAGCGTGATAAAAAGAGAGGAACAGAATGATGATTAACCCGATTACGAGGGCCGACTATCCCGATCCGGATATTATCCGCGTCGGAGACACCTTTTACATGATCAGTACGACAATGTACTTCTTCCCGGGCGGGGAGATCCTTCGCTCCTACGATCTCGTGCATTGGGAGATCGCGGCGCGGATATTCGATTCGATTGACGGAACGCCGGCCGAGCATCTTACGGCCGGCGCCAATGCTTACGGCAAAGGCATGTGGGCGGCGTCGCTCCGCTATCACAACGGGAAGTTTTATGTCGTATTTGTCTCACACGGACAGGAAAATACGCATCTCTATACGGCAGAGCAGGTCGAGGGACCTTGGGAGCACCATGTGATCCGCGGCTATTTCCATGACTGCTCGCTTCTGTTCGACGATGACGGCCGTATATTCTTAACTTCCGGAAACATGCAGATCCATCTGACCGAGCTGTCCGAAGATCTTTCCGGTCCGAAACCGGGCGGTATCGATAAGGTGATTGTGAAAGACAACCCCGAGAAGGTATTTCTCGGCTATGAGGGATCCCATTTTTATAAGATTGACGGAAGGTATTATCTTACGCTAATCCATTGGCCGAAGTCGGTTTCGCGGCGGACGGAGGCGGTCTTCACTGCGGACCGTGTCGAGGGACCGTATGTCGGAAGAGATGTCTGCTGGGACGATATGGGTTACCATGGTCAGGGTGTTGCGCAGGGCGGTATCGTCGATACGCCGGACGGCCGGTGGTACTCGGTAATGTTCCGTGATTCGGGCGCGGTCGGACGTGTTCCGGTGCTTGTTCTGGTTCATTTTGAAGCGGGCTGCAGGGACGGTTTTACGGACGGACTGACCGGAGAGGCCTGCTCCTTTGAAGCAGCGGATAATGGCGCGTTATTCCCGGTATTCGGTGATAACGGGCGGATTCCCGAGACATTTGAGACGCCGGACCTGAGACCGGGATACAAGTATGAGCCGCTGTTCACTTCCGATGACTTTACCTATACCGGAGAGGCGCGGCCGAAGTTAAAAACCCAATGGCAATGGAACCACATTCCGGACGATGCGAACTGGCGGATTGCCCGTAACGACGGTTTCTTAGTCCGGACCGGACGCACGGATGTGAATCTCGTTCACGCGGCAAATGTGCTGACGCAGCGCATGCGTTACCCGAAATGCGCGGCAGAGGTTATCGTTGACGCGTCGTTTATCAAAGACGGCGATTTTGCCGGACTCTGTGTACATCAGGGTTGTTACGGAATGATCGCGGTAACGAAGGAAGCCGGCGGCTATGAACTGGTACGGCTCGTAAGACCTCATCCGGTGCAGGGCTTCGGTATCGGCAGCAATGACAACGAACCCGGCGTGATCACCGACCGGATTCCGATTCCCGGACCGGTTGTAAAGCTTCGTCTCGAAGCGGATTTCACCGATATGGCGGATAAGGCAGGATTCTTCTATGAGAAGGACGGCACTTTCGTTCCGCTCGGTGAGGAACATAAGCTTGCGTTCCGGCTTGATCACTTTACCGGCGCGCGGTTCGGCCTGGCGTATTTCTCCGTAAAGGAAGCCGGAGGTACGGCACAGTTCAAACATTTCCGATACGAGTGAGACCGGTTTCCTTTGCGGAGAGGACTCTTCGGATAAAATCGTTTCAGGAGGGAGAAAGAGGATGGAACTTTGGGATGCTTATGACAGCCGCTTTCGAAAGATTGAGGGCGTAACGCTCGTACGCGGCGAAGAAGGGCAGATGAAGCCGGACGTGTATCATCTCGTCGTCGACATTCTGGTCCGTCACAAGGACGGAACATACCTGATCACGCAGCGCGACCCGCGGAAGACATGGCCGCTTATGTGGGAGGCATCGGCAGGCGGTTCGGCACTGCAGGGAGAGACGCCTCTTCAGGGCGCGATCCGGGAACTTCGTGAGGAAACGGGTATCGTCTCCGGTGATCTGAAGGAAGTCGGAAGGGTTGTGAATCCGCAGACGCACTCGATTTATGTATGTTTTCTCTGCGAGACGGATACGGATAAGGACGCGGTCATCTTACAGGAAGGCGAAACGATCGAATTTGCATGGGTAAGCCGTGAGAAGCTGCTTGCCATGGGACAGGATGAGCTGCTGACGTATCGCGTGCAGAGTTTCCTGCCCGAACTTCACAGAAAGGATGTTACGCTCCCGTGCGGAGACGGCTTCGTGTCGATCCGGGTTGGCGCGATCATTATGCGGGACGGCAGGTTTCTGATGGTCGGCAACGACCGTGCGGATTACCTTTACTCGGTCGGCGGACGCATTCAGTTCGGGGAAACCGCGGAGGAAGCCGTTATCCGTGAGGTTATGGAGGAAACGGGCGTGAAGATGGAAGTCGACCGCCTCGGATTTATTCATGAGAACTATTTCCGCGGAGACGCGCCGAAGAACTTCGGGAAGCTGATTTATGAGATTTCGTATTTCTTCTACATGAAGGTACCGGATGACTTTGCTTTGCTGAGCGACGATTTTGCCGAGGGCGAGTCGACAGAGCATCTGACATGGGCGACGGTCGATGATAAGAGAAAATTCTATCCGGAATTCTTCCGTGAGGAACTGAGGCATCCCGAGCAGGTGCTGAAGCATTTTGTGACGGACGACCGCAAGGTCAGGTAGGCTATTGACATTTTCCGTATTATTCGCTAAACTGAACGCAGAGTTACGTATACTTGATAACAGGTACGGAAACAGGAGGATTTTTATGAAGACGAAACATATTAAGACGGTTAAGACCCGTAATCTTTGCGAGAGCGCTAAGAAGGGCGGCTGCGGTGAGTGCCAGACTTCCTGCCAGTCCGCATGTAAGACGAGCTGCGGTATTGCAAACCAGAAGTGCGAGAAGAGCAGCAACTAATTGAAGAGTAAGTCTTTACAGGTAAAAATATCGCCCCTGAGG
>JAGADM010000034.1 GCA_017613595.1 Lachnospiraceae bacterium
AATACTCCTTCCTGCAAGATGTGCAGCGACCGTGCGATCAAGTATCAGCTGATCCAGCACCGTCTCCTTGAGCCGGAAGGAAGCGATCCTGATTTCACCCGCGGTACTCTTGAGGGTGACATCGCAGCGAACGACATCACGTTCTATCGTCTGCAGTGCAACAGCGACGGCGAGCTCGTTTCCTACATTGCTGAGGGCGAGATTCTTCCCGTTAAGACCCGTTCCTTCGGCGGTATCGCAATCTTCGCCATCAAGGAGATGGGACGCTTCTATCGTCACGTGCTCATCCAGAAGAGATATCCTCACCACGGTGCCGTTGCATTCGGTCACTACGGAAAGGCCCTCTTCGAGGTATTCAAGTTCCTCGGCATCAAGGACATCGCATACAATCAGCCGAAGTCCCTTCCTTATCCGACCGAGAATCCTTGGGCATAAGCTTTATACGGTTTTACCGGGGCTCCGCAATTATGCGGAGCCTCTTTTTGTTGCGCTGCTGTTGTAAATGAGGGCTTTATGTTGTAGAATAGAAAAAGCAGTTTGCATATAAGAATAATGATTCGCCGAAGTGCTTGGAAACCGCGGTTTCAGGGCTGTGCGGGAAAGGAAATGATAATGAAAGTACTGGTAACCGGCGTCTGCGGACAGCTCGGACATGACGTCATCAATGAACTCGCAAAAAGAGGACAGGAAGGAATCGGATCGGACATTCAGCCCGAATATGCGGGCGTTGCCGATGGTTCGGCAGTAACAAAGGCTCCTTACATTCGGATGGATATTACGGATGAGGACGCCGTTCTTAAAACGATTAAAGAGGTTCATCCGGACGTGATCGTACACTGCGCGGCATGGACGGCAGTGGATGCGGCTGAGGACGAGGAGAACCGGGATAAGGTATTCCGCATCAACTCGAAGGGAACGGAATATATCGCGAAAGCAGCAAAGGAAATCGACGCCAAGATGGTTTACATCTCGACGGACTACGTATTTGACGGACAGGGAGACCGTCCTTGGGAGCCTGACGACAAATGCTACGCACCCTTGAACGTTTACGGAAAGACAAAGCTGGAGGGCGAGCTTGCGGTTTCTTCGACGCTTGAAAAGTACTTTATCGTCCGCATCGCATGGGTATTCGGCCTGAACGGCAAGAACTTCATTAAAACGATGATCAATGTCGGAAAGACGCATGACACGGTAAGAGTTGTTAACGACCAGATCGGCACGCCGACCTATACGCTTGACCTTGCCCGTCTTCTTGTTGATATGATCGAGACGGACAAATACGGCTATTATCACGCTACCAACGAGGGCGGCTACATCAGCTGGTATGAATTCTGTAAGGAGTTCTACCGCCAGTACGGCTTAAGCACCAACGTGATCCCGGTGACAACGGCCGAATACGGTCTTTCCAAGGCGGCCCGCCCGTTCAATTCAAGACTTGACAAGTCAAAGCTTAAAAAGATGGGATTTGTCCCGCTTCCGACATGGCAGGATGCCGTGGCGAGGTATCTTCGCGAGGCACAGATCTAAATTGTAAAGATCGGATCAGGAGGACGTTATGGGACTCAGATTTCGGAAAAGCATATCGATACTTCCGGGCGTAAAGCTCAATCTCGGCACGAAGGGAGCAAGCGTTTCCGTCGGAAAGCGCGGCATGCATTATACGATGCATACGAGCGGGCGTAAGACGGTCTCCGTGGGACTTCCCGGAACGGGACTTTCGTATGTTAAGACGATCGGTTCGGGTTCAAAGAGCACGTCAAAGAAGACAACAAAGCCGCTTACGGGCTACCGCGACGGCAAGAGCAATGCTTCTTTGAGTCAGGCGGCAGCGCAGGAACTTGCGGCAGCGCAGCAGGAGGCGGCGAATTATACTGCTTATGTGGACGAACTTAAGAGCCTTCACAAAGCGTGTGACCCCGTAATTGACTGGCGCGCGGTATGTGACGGGGACGTTACGGCGTACGGTTACGAGAAACTGAAGGATATCGCCATTCACGTGCTCGGAGGAGATGTGGAGGCATATTATAAGGCGGTTGAAATAATGCAGCCGTATGAGGACCTCAGGAATTTCGGAAGCACGTTTGAGTTCGGAACGGACGCGTCGGATTTTGCGGAAGTGCAGTTCGGCATCATGGAAGAGGAAGTGATGCCGGTCATCGAGGTAAGCGTGACGCAGAGCGGAAAGCTTTCGCAGAAGGACCTGACGAAGTCCAAATACTACGATCTTCTGCAGGATTATGTGTGCAGCACCTGCATCCGGACGGCAAGAGACACATTTGCCCTGCTGCCCGTAGAGACGGTATATGTGCATGCCGTGAAGACAATGGTCAATCCGGCAACGGGTCTCGATGAAGAGGAAACATTGGTTTCGATAAAGTTCACGAGGGAATGGTTCGAGAAGGTCGATTTCGAAAGGATCGATCCTTCGGAGTTCATGTCCTTGTTTGAATGCCGCATGAAATTCGGAAAGACGACCGGTTTCGCACCGGTAATCCGGCTTTCGAGCGGACAATAAAAGGCGGGGCTTACCCGCAGAATGGAGCAGCCAGGTGAAAGAATATGTAATGGGGAACGGGGCCATCGGGCTTGCCGCGCTGGCAGCAGGAGTGAATCTTGTCTCCGGTTATCCCGGAACGCCGTCTTCGGAAATCGTCGAAACGATCGCGAAATATCCGCACAACGGCGTTCATGTGGAGTGGTCCGTCAATGAGAAGGCGGCGATGGAGGTTGCGGCTGCCGCATCCTACAGCGGCGCTAGAACGCTGGTAACAATGAAGCAGGTCGGTCTGAATGTGGCGTCCGATCCTTTGATGTCGCTTGCTTATGTCGGCGTAAAGGGCGGTATGGTCGTGGTTTCCGCGGACGATCCGGGCCCGATTTCGTCGCAGACCGAACAGGATACGAGGCGGTTCGCCGAATTTGCCCGCATTCCGGTCTTCGATCCGGCATCCCCCGAGGAAGCCTACGAGATGATAAAGGACGCTTACGAGTGTTCCGAACGATATAAAACACCGGTGTTGTTCCGTCCCACGACGCGTGTGGACCATGCGTATGCGGCGATTGAGCATCCGGAGCATACGGTGCCGAAGAAATACCCGGGATTTATCAAGGATTCCTCAAAATGGGTAATTTTTCCGCGTCTTTCCTTCGCCAATCACGCAATGATCGAGAAGAGAAACGTTGAGATCGGCGAGGAGTTCTCCTCGTACCGCTTCAATACCGTGGAGGGCGGCAATTCCGAAAAGGCGGTAGTCGCATCCGGCATCAGCTACTCTTATGCGAAAGAGTTTCTGAAGGATTATCCAGAGGTAAAGCTGATCCGCGTAGCAACGCCGTATCCTTTTCCGGAAAGCTTTATGAAGAAAGCTCTCGAAGGCGTCAGCGAGGTGCTCTGTCTCGAAGAACTGAGCCCTTATAATGAGGAGCAGATTGCGAAGCTGTGCGGTCGGAACGGAATCCTCCTTACAATCCGCGGCAAGCTGACCGGAAACGTTCCGGCAAGCGGTGAGTTGAGTACGAATATGATCGCGGGCATTCTGCAGGAATATCTCGGACTTCCGAAGGATTCCGCGGAAATCGACGTGAGCGACGCGCCGAAGCTTCCCGTGCGTCCTCCGGTTTTATGCGCAGGCTGTCCCCACCGCGCGTCCTTCTATGCGGTGAAGAAAGCTATGAAGGGCCGAAAATGCTACTTCTGCGGCGACATCGGCTGCTACACCCTCGGCAACGCGCAGCCGCTTGATATGGCTGACACGTGCCTCTGCATGGGCGCCGGTATCACGATGGCGCAGGGCTTTTCGTGGGTGGACAAAGAAGGGATCGCGTTCGCATTTGTCGGCGATTCGACCTTCTTCGCGTCCGGCATGACCGGCGTCGTGAATGCGGTTTACAACAATGCGAATATGATCCTGTGCGTCCTTGACAATTCCACGACGGCGATGACCGGCCACCAGCCGCATCCGGGAACGGGGCGCAACATGATGGGCGACATCGTGGAGAAGGTGGATATCGCTTCGGTTCTTACGGGAATCGGCCTTACAAAGGTCATCACCGTGAACCCGCTTAACCTGAACGAGGCGATGGGAGCCGTTCGGCAGTGCGCGGACCTTCCGGGCGTGAAGGCAATCATCTTCAAGTCTCCGTGCGTGGCCATCACAAAGCCTTCCGGCAAATGCCGTGTGAACGAGAGCTGCATAAACTGCGGCAAATGCATTAAAGAAATCGGCTGCCCCGCCTTGATCCGTGTGGACGGACAGACGACGATCGATCCGAATCTGTGCACGGGATGCGGACTCTGCACGCAGATCTGCCCGGTCAATGCGATTGAGGAGGTGGCGCGATGAAAAAGGATATCTTAATCTGCGGCGTCGGCGGTC
>JAGADM010000035.1 GCA_017613595.1 Lachnospiraceae bacterium
GATCATATACGTCTGCCGCTCGCCGTATTCGTCCGTCAGCCGTATCTTGATCGGCATGATGGTACGGTCGCGGTTATGCTGACAGATCACGTCAATTCGGTTGTCTCTTTCCCGGATAGTTCCCATATCTGTACCTCTTTGTACAAATATGATAGAACATTTGTTCGATTTTGTAAAGAGGATTGTTGCAAAAGAAACGGTGAAATTCCGTGCCCGCCTCTCTTACAAATCCTCGCTCTCGTGCCGCTTATAGCCTTCGCCGAATACCTCGGACGCCGATGAAATGATCAGAAATGCGTTCTTATCCTCCTCGGTCACGATCTCACGTGCCTTCGTAAACAGGTGCTTCTTCACCATGCAGAGCATGACCGTGCGCGGTTCGCCGGTATACGCGCCGCGTCCGTCGAGGTATGTCACGCCGGTATCCAGTTCCTTCATAAACCGCTGCGCAATCGCCTCATGATGCTCGCTCACGATTAAAAGTTTCTTCGTCTCGTCGCTTCCGTACAGAACAAGGTCTAATATCTTCGCGCTCACAACCGCTCCGACGCCTGCGTAAAGCGCCGTCTCGATATCCTGAAAGACAAATGCGGACGCCGTAATGACAACCGCGTCTGCGCACAGAATGAGCGGTCCGGTCCGGAACTGCTTGTTTCTGAGTCTGACAACCTTTGCAAGAATATCCGTTCCGCCGGTCGAACCGCCGCCGCGCATCACGATGCCGACGCCGACGCCGAGCGCCGCGCCGCCGTAAAGCGCCGCAAGGATCGGAATATCCGTTAACGACGGGTCCCAAATCTCCTTTTCCGCCAGATATGACAGCAGGTTCGAAAAGCCCGAAACCATGCCGGTCGCGATCAGCGTATAAAACATAAACTTGCGGCTCAGACATATGAAGCCCAGGATCAGAATTGGGATGTTGAGCACCAGGTAAGTCGTTCCGACGGCAATCTTCGGGTTGATGTAATGCACCATAACCGAGATACCGGAGATGCCTCCGGGCGCCAGATGGTTCTTATCCATAATGCAGTAAAGCGCCGACGCGTACGCTGCGC
Source organism: Lachnospiraceae bacterium (assembly GCA_017613595.1). Next base: position 1,056 of record JAGADM010000035.1, read on the forward strand.
TTCCGACGAGAAGCGCCGTGATTTCCAATAGAATTCTCTGTACTTTCTTGCTCATAAAATTCCCTTTATATTCGCTGTGACGTAATATCGTCTCCTTGCGCGGAACACGACGGCTTTCCGTCTGTCTTGCGGGATACCGCTGCTTTCAGCCTGTCATTCCGCGGAACACCGCTGTTTTCAGCCTGTCTTGCGCGGGTACCGTGCTGTCCTTTTATTGTATCACAATTTCCGACGCCGCACAATCATTTTGGACGTCTTTATCAAACCCTATCGAGTGTCTTCATCAAGCCCTATCGGTTATCTTCATCAAGCCCTATTGGGTGTCATCATCAAGCTCTATTAAGGGTCTTGCCGTAATCGACGGCACAATCATGGTACCAATTGCTTCAATGCAGCTTTATGATACCACTTACATCCCCTCTCATGGTACCGAATATAGCATTTATCCGCTCGAGTACCATCCCCGATTCGCATCAATGCTATCAAAACGACGCCCCCCTGGTACTCACTTTGATACTGCCGAAATCGGATACCATTAATAAAATTCGGAATGGTACCCTCTCGTCGAAAAACTCAACTTGAGTACTACACGTTTTTTGATTTAACAGCAAATTAACAGCCGGTTTTACACCATAACCCGTATAACCACCATTTGAGTACCAAAAAGACCAATAAAAAAGGTACCCAACGCGGAAATCCATGCATTGAGTACCATGATAAGTAAAAACAACGGTTTTGGAACCTGCCACGCTTCACACCGTACTTGTTTCAGGCAAGTCAGGTCCGCCGCAATACTACTCCACAGTCTTCAGAGCGTCGCTCTTCGGGATTCTTCGAATCTTCCAAAGCTGCATGATGACAACGACAACATAGCTCAAAAGACCGATCAGGATCATCTTCCAGTAGCAGTCATTGCTGATGCAGTACGGCATATAGCCGCTGATCCGCTGATAGAGGAATTCCTTGAAAATCAACCGCAGGAGCCAGTTCACGAGCGGTACCGCAAGGAGCAGGCTTAAGACAACGACAATCGAGGTTGCCGCGATGTAAAGCCCGCCGATTTCCCCGCCGGTGAAGCCGAGTATTTTCGCCATGGAAATGCTTGTCTGGTTCCGCTCAATGATCTGCTTCGCGAGCAGGTAAACCATCAGGACGAACATAATGACACCGAACCATTTGACGGGTTCCATGAAGTCCGCAAAGGCATTCCACAGCTGGTCCGCGACGCCCCGGAAGGTTGCCGCGTCAAGCGCCATGTAGACATTGGACGGTGTCAGCTCCGTCAGCTTACGGTCGGTGAAATAACCGTTGTAATAATCCTCCGCGCGTTCGAACATTTCATTGCTTTCCGACAGATTCATGAATACCGCAAGCGATGCCTCATACGGATACTCGCCCGCAACCGTGAAGGTGTAATTGCGGTCGGTGTATTTGTCGTAAAGGGTTACGGTATCGCCCTTTTTCACTTTGTATTTGTCCATGAAGCTGTTCGAAAGAAGCACCTTGCCCGCGGGGATATCGGCCTTTACGAAGCTGCTTCCCGGAACAACGCCGTAGACGGAAACCTCATCGGTTTTATAGCCCTTCTTCGTTGTCTCAAGGGACGAAAGCACGAACCGCTCCGCGTCGCTCTCCGCCTCCTCGGGCGTCTTTAAAATGTACTGGTAGCGGCTGATCCCCGTTTCCTCGATTCGGTCCGCGATGGTATTAAGAAGCGGCTCGAACATCAGCCCGAATATGATGATGGCACCGGCAAGCACGATCCCGACCGCCATCGTAATATAATTCGACATATTCTGGAAAATGATACGGATACGGAAGCGGCCGGTGAACGGAATCTTCTCGGAAAGCTTCACGGCGCGCTTGCGGTTTCGTCCGGAGATATCGCGGCGCAGGAACCGAAGCGGACCGAGCCGCATCTTCCAGGCAAGGATGGCATAGTTGATGGCGATCATGATGACTGCCGGAACAAGCGTCGTCTGTAAAAACGCGTTCGCGTTCCATGCGGTCCGCACCTTCCCGACCGAGTACATCTTATCGTAGATGGCCTTCATATAGTCGAGAATGAACGTATAGCCGAGAACGTTGCCGACAAGCATGCCGGTGAAGAACGCCGTAAGCGGCAGAACCATATAGTGCCGTATCATCTCCCCGCGCGTATAGCCCGACGCGCGAAGCGTTCCGATGACCGCCGACTCGCGGGAAAGCGTATTGATGGTCGTGATCGCGACGATAAATGCCAAAACGGCGACGACAATGTAGAGAAATACGATCATCGAAGCCGAGTCGCTGTTCATATCCTCCTCGGCGAAGATAACGCATTTGTTCTCAAATGTCGCAAGGAAATCCTTGACCTCGATCATGCTGAGGCCCTTCTCCCCTTTCAGTGACCTCGTAAGGATATCCATGCTGCTCTTCGTCAGCTCCTCGCGAAGCGCGCCGATCACCTTTTCGGAAGCCGCACTTTTCTCTGCATCCGTCTTAGGCTTTTGGTTGTAAACCCACGCGTAGTTAGCGGCTTCGTGATCGGAGGCAAATGCCGTAAACCCGTCCTTTGTCATAATCCCGACGCCGAAGGTTTCAATATCGAACATCAGATCCGCGTTGTCCTTAAATAGCGCGCTGTAATTCGGAAACGCAGCAAGACCTGTTACCTGAAGCGTCCTTCCGCCGAGTGTGATGCGGTCTCCGACTTTTATGCCGACCGTCGTGGTATGCAGATTATCAAGAACGATTTCATCGTCCGCCTCGGGAAGCCGCCCTTCCGTCACTTCCGGAATATTGACGCTTCCGCCAAGCGTGTAGACGCGGATGCGGGCGCCGTCCGTCTCCTCGTCGAAATACGGCTCACGGTAGAGCGTTACGTCCGCTTTAACAGCGATGCCGTTCAGAAATTCTTCGCCGGGCTCGACGTTAAATGCCATATGTCCGTCTTCGACGTTTCCTTCATCGAGCAGACGGTAGTAGGCTTCCCCTTCGCCGTCGTTGGCAATCAGAAAGCCGGATACAACCGACACGACCATCACGATGAACAGAAAGATTACAAGATACTTTCCAAAATCGCTCCTAAGTTCGCGGGGCAGGCGTTTATTCATGGGATTTCTCATGGCGTCCCTCCTCCTACCACTCGATTTCGGAGACCGGAAGCTTCTTCTCGTTCAGGCGGTTACTGCTTACTTTACCGTCACGAAGCTTCACCACGCGGTCCGCCATGTTCTTCAGGGCGTCGTTGTGGGTTACCATGATAACCGTATTGCCGTATTCTTTATTGATGCGCTCAAGAAGCGACAGGATTTCTTTCGAAGTATTGTAATCAAGCGCTCCGGTCGGCTCATCGCAGAGCAGGATGTCCGGATTCTTGATAACCGCGCGGCCGATGGCCGTACGCTGCTGCTGGCCGCCCGAAAGCTGCGTCGGCAGCTTGTGACGGTGCTCGTAAAGCCCGAGCGTCTTAAGGAGCTCGTTCACATCAAGCGCCTTCTTACTGAGGTACGCGCCGACCTCGATGTTCTCCCGTACCGTCAGGTTCGGGATCAGATTGTACAGCTGGAATACATACCCGAGATGATCTCTGCGGTACTGTGTCAGCCGCTTCTCATTCATGTCGGCGGTCTTCTCGCCGTCGATCATCACATAGCCTTCATCGGCCTCATCGATACCGCCGATAATGTTAAGAAGCGTGGACTTACCGCTTCCGGATGGACCTAAAAGCACACAGAACTCGCCTTTTTCCACCGAAAGATTGATCCCCGAAAGGACCGTCGTCCGCGCTTCTCCCTCGCCGTAGCTTTTCTTTACGCCTTTGATTTCCACAAAACTCATAAGCTTACTCCTTTTGATAAGATTTTCGGCTCTGTTTCGGGCTGCCGGCCGCTTACCGGGCTTTTCGGAAAGCCGCTCCGCTGCCGTTCACACAAAAAAGAGCAGGTACCGCATCGTACCTGCCCGAATCATCTGAATGTAGAGACAAGTACAGCGGATGCCATACTTAAGTCTCATCAATTAAGACAGACCAGCCTTCCTTTCGGACGACATGATGTTGATCTGTCACGCGTTTCCGCGTCGATTACTCCCCTAAGGTTGTCTGTATTATACACCATCGGTTAGCGGCAGTCAACTGCCAAAAAACATAAATATCCGGA
>JAGADM010000036.1 GCA_017613595.1 Lachnospiraceae bacterium
CTTTTTGCACGTTACAAGGGAAATCTGAAGAATTATCTGAACGGCGCGAAAGCGCTCGACGGGTTGAAGCCCGGCGACCGTGTTCTGATTGCGGAGGGCTGCACGCACCACAGACAGTGCGAGGACATCGGAACGGTGAAGCTTCCCGCGATGATGGAGAAGCATCTCGGCTTCCGTCCGGATTTTACGTGGGTTTCGGGCGGAGATTATCCGCAGGACCTGAAGCCGTATGCGCTTGTTGTGCATTGTGGCGGCTGCATGCTCACGGAGCAGGAGATTACGCGCCGTGCGGAGGCTTCGCAAAGGGACGGCGTGCCGATGCTCAATTACGGCATGGCAATTGCATACATGAACGGGATTCTGCAAAGAAGCCTGAAGGCAGTCGGCCTGACTGAAGAATAAAAAAAGACCGGAATCCGTATCGGATTCCGGCTTTCTTTTCTGGAAACAATGGGGCTCGAACCCATGACCTCCCGCGCGTCAGGCGGACGCTCTCCCGGCTGAGCTATATTTCCAATGTCATGAAAAATGTCATCTATCATAATACAGGAAAAAGCCGAAAAAAGCAAGACGGCTTTCATAACATTTTCCTTTGCATTTTTGTTTAACTGTGGTAATATATGTGTATAAACAGGATAGATTTTTTGTTCGGACGGTACGGAATATGAGAAAGCAGGAAATAACGCGGCGCGGCGGTATATCCGGCAGAACCGCACGAAAGATGAGCATAAGACACAAGACCGGCTTACTGGGAGTCGCAGTATGCCTGAGCCTGTGTCTCTTTTTATTCTTGGGAACAATGTCGGGATATGGCAAAGCAGCCTCTTCCGGGCAGGAAGAAGAGGAGAACGGAAAGGGGACGCTGGCATCTCTTGACCCGACCAGACCCGGGACGGGATATTCGGCTGTGTTATATAACAACAGGAGCGGACTCCCGACTTCCGAAGCCAATTCCATCGTGCAGACGGAAGAAGGCTTTATCTGGATTGGCAGCTACAGCGGTCTGATTCGTTATGACGGCAATACTTTTGAACGGGTGAATTCCGCTTCCGGCATCGCAAGCGTCGTGACGCTTTTTGTGGACAGCAAAAACCGTCTCTGGATCGGAACGAACGACAGCGGTGTCGTGATGATGGAACGCGGTGAGACGAAAGCGTTTCGTAAGGAACAGGGTCTGAAATCGCTTTCCGTCCGTGCCATCACGGAGGACAGCAACGGTAATATCTATGTCGGAACCACTGACGGCATTGTGGAAATCAATACCGCATTGAACACAAGATTTCTGGAACATGATGAAATTCAGGATGCCTATATCCGCGAGTTGAGAACAGGCGGCGACGGCGTTATCTACGGAATTACCCAGGAAGGTGAATTCTTCACCATTGAAAACCGGCGGATTGAAAAGTATTACAATTTAAAGATTAAGGGAATGTCCGGCGTCATTTCCGTTTTGCCGGATCCGACCAATCCCGGTCATGTTTATTTCGGCACGAATGTGTCAAGAATTTACTATGCCGATTACCTGGTCAACCTGAACCGGTTCGATACCATTAACGTTGATCCTCTTGCGTACATCAATTCGATGTACAAAATCGATAATACCCTTTGGATATGTGCGCAGGACGGAATCGGACTGCTTGAGAACGGTAATTTGCGTGTGCTTGATAACGTACCGATGAAGAGCTCTGTGGAAGAAATGATGGGGGATTATCAGAATAACCTGTGGTTTGCTTCCTCACGGCAGGGCGTCATGAAAATCACGCCGAACCGGTTTTCTGATGTTTTTGAATGGTACGGTCTGGAAGAAACCGTAGTTAACTCTACCTGTGCTTATGACAACTGGCTTCTGTTCGGAACCGATCACGGCCTGACGGTTGTAAACAACAGCGAAGTCATCACGAAATGGGGCATCCGCTCCGTCACGACACAAAAAGGCAGGAAGATCCGCAAAACGGATCTAATCGAGTTGCTTTCCGGCATCCGAATCCGTTCCATCATACGTGACAGCAAAAACAGGCTTTGGTTCTCTACATACAGCGATTACGGGCTCGTTTGTTATGACAAAGGAACCGTTACCTGTTATACGGAGCAGGACGGCATGCCGTCGAAGAGAGTCCGTGCCATCCATGAATGCAGGGACGGGACGATTTGGGCGGTCTGTACGGGCGGCGTGGTTCTGATTAGGGACGGCGAGATTAAGAAGTGCTATAATGAGAACGACGGTATTCTCAATACCGAGATTCTGACGGTGGCTGAAGCCCCGAACGGCGACTGTGTCATCGGAACGGACGGCGGCGGTATTTATATCGCCGGAACCGGAAGGATCCGTTGCATCGATACGACCTCCGGCCTCAGTTCTGATGTCATCATGCGAATCAAATGGGATGAGCAGAGACAGGTTTTCTGGATCGTAACGAGCAACGCGCTTGCTTATATGGATAAGGACTATCATGTCACGGTTCTTAAAGGTTTCCCTTATTCCAATAACTTTGACATTTATTGGAACAGCCGGGGAGAGATGTGGATCTTAAGCAGTAACGGCATCCATGTCATTACGGCCGAAGAACTTTTGAAAAATGAGACGATGCAACCGGTTTTGTACGATTGGAGCAAAGGTCTTCCGCATGTTGCCACATCCAATTCCTACAGTGACCTGTCTGAGGACGGAACACTGTATATCGCCGGCAGTGACGGCGTGACACAGGTTAACATCGAAGAACCTTTTAACAGCGTAAACGATCTGAAGGTTGCGGTTCCGTTCATTGAGGCGGACGGTGTTCCCATCTATCCGGACGAAAACGGAAATTTCCGTGTGAAAGCCGATGTTAAGAAAGTCGTTATCTTTGATTTCGTCTTCACGTATTCCATGTCCAATCCGCAGGTCACCTACTGGCTTGAAGGCTTCGACCACAGCATGACCACGGTGAAACGGACGGATATGACTCCGGTTTCCTATACGAACCTTCACGGTAAGAGCTATTGTTTCAAGCTTGTGGTTCAGGATTCCTCCGGTGTCGGAACGAAAGAGTATTCCGTTATCATCGTGAAGAACAAGATGTTCTATGAATACGGGTGGTTCCAGGCGCTGGCAGTGATTCTTGCAATCCTTTTGACGGCTCTGGCTGTTTGGCTTTTCGTTCGAAGAAAGATCAAACAACTCGAGAAAAAAGAAGAGGAACAGAGAATCTTCATCAACGAGATGATTGAGGCATTTGCTAAGACCATCGATATGAAGGACAGCTACACGAACGGTCATTCCTTCCGCGTGGCGAAATATACGGCCCTTCTGGCAACCGAGCTCGGCTGCAGCGAAGAGGAAGTTGAAAAATTCCATAACATCGCCCTTCTTCATGACATCGGTAAGATCGGTGTTGAGGATAAGGTACTGAAGAAGGAGGGTAAGCTC
>JAGADM010000037.1 GCA_017613595.1 Lachnospiraceae bacterium
GTGTTTGCAATGATCTCCGAACGGAGTCTGTCATATTTTGCAAGCACCGACTCGTATTGCGCTTCCGTCAGGTAAGCGCACCAGGCGAGTTCCACCGGGTTGTAATCGCCCTCGCGAAATACCCGGTAATCCGGACGATGTCCCGCCAGACGTCCGACCAGCGTGCTCTTGCCCGCTCCCTGAACGCCCTCCACGAAATAATTCATGAATGGATCACCTCTTTCCGTTTTGTATCGGGGCCGGTTCCGCCGATTTCTTTCTACATGTGTAGTACAAATCTCATCTGACGGAACCGCCCAAAGTCCTGTTTTTACTGCAAATCCTTCACGTAAAGACGGTCCGTACCGCCTCCGTAGTTTACGATATCCTTGAGATACCGGTACCCATAACGCTCATAAAGCCCGGCAAATTCGGTCGGGATGTAGGTCTTCGTAAAGCCTTGCTCCTTCGCGTACGCATTGGCCTTTTCGATCAGCTTTTCACTGATCCGCTGTCCGCGGTAAGGCTTTTCGACAAATACGCACGATACCCACGGAAAGATGTCCGGAAGGTCGTAATAATCGGTTTTCAGAACCGAAGTCATTCCGATGATCTTACCGTCTTTCACTGCCGCGAACATTGTCTCCCAATCGGTAAACTTCCAATCACGGATCAGTCCCGCGATGTGCTCGCGTACCTCGGTCCAGGAACAGTTCTCGACAAAGTGAAGGAATTCGTCCGCGAAGGGTGTGTCCTTTTCGACTTTCACAACAGTCAACTCGGCCGTTACGGTCTTGCCTTCGTCGTTCGTCGTCTTGGCAGCTGCATCGCCTCCGGCTCCTTCCGCGCTCGCGCCGGGCATCTCCAGCCCGAAATGTGCCGCCGTCCGTGCCACGGTTTCCTCAACACTCAGTCCATCGCCGCGGTCCACATAGAAGTAGCCGCTTGCCTTGACGTCCTCATAATACTTCGCATTTAACGTCATGAGCGTCTCGTTGCAGGTCGCCTTTGCCGCCTCGAAATCGGTCGCGCTGTGGATGAAATCGCTGAAGCCCTGATGGTCGGGGCGGTTGCAGTATTCGTCCACGAGATTGACCGGCTTTTTGATCATAAACGCAATATGCGACGGGTCGGTAACCATCGCCGCCTGCTCAAGCGTCAGGTGGCAGTCACAGATGATCGGCCGGTCCTTTGAAAGTCTCATGAGGTCAAGCAGGATAAAGTCAAGCTGCTCTCTCGTATTCTGAAGAAGCCATGCTTTGTACTCTTCTACGCTCCGTCCGAAGAACTCGTCCACGTCGCGGAAATCCCTGTTCATCGCCGGCTGAAATGCCGGATCGGACATTGCCTGATGCTCCGGGAACCGTTCGTCGATGTCGTACACCGGAATATCGTATTTCTTTGCGAGCGCTCTCGAAGCGGTCGTCTTTCCGCCGCACGGCGTGCCCGCGATAAAGTAAACGTTTTTCAAATACTGTTTGATAATATTGTCTTGGAATATCATTTGTTTTTTCTCCTTTTGATTCAATAGTTTTGCGCGTTTTAACGTGAAACCATCGATCAACGGTCTCACGCACTCAGATATTCCGAAGTCTTAAAAATGCCACCATTTTCTTCACCCTTTCTGCCGGAACGTCCGGCACTTTTTATGACAATCCGAGAGGTCATTCCCCTTCGGATTACAACCAGTTAATTCGCTCTCTCGCGGGAGCCTGTCTGCCCTTCCTTTAACACGTTCAGATGCCGCGCGTCGATCGCGTATTCAAGGACCGGCATCGACAGCATTCCCAGTCTCCGGTCAAACCGAAGCACCGTGATGCAGGTGTGCGGAACGTGTCCGAACATCATGCAGGCATGCGGGAATTCGAGGTTCAATACATGCGACAGGAGCGCCGTCGAAGAACCTCCGTGGCTGAACAGGACGTACGTTTTCTTCTCATCGTCCTCATTCGTGCAGCGGTAGTAAAGTCCTTCGCGCTTATATCCGAGCGACGCAAGCCACTCGTCAACGCCGGCGATAACCGAGTCCACATCGACCGTTGCCGTATTGTCGGCAAAGTCTTCGAATTCACGCCACTTGGGATCCCGAAGGTCCACGCCCTCATGCATCAGCTTGCCGGAACAGATCCACGGATTACCTTTTCGGAACAGATCCTCGAGGCATCCGAAACGGATCTCCTTCATAAACTCAAGCGTCTCAATCTCCTTAAGCCCGGACAGTTCCGCGAACGGCTTTGCGGTCTGCTGCGCGCGTCCCTGCGGGGAGCAGTAAATCTTCTGGATTCCTTCCTCCATCAGCCGCTGCGCGACCACCTTTGCCTGTTCGTGTCCCAGCTCCGTCAGGCAATCGAGCGCGTAATCCGGATCGCCGTGACGTACCAATACAAGTCTCATGAAACCTTCCCCCGTTGCTTATTATTCTTTGATTACACCCCGGCAATTCCACCGGAGTACCGTCTTATAACCGAGCTTTTCGTACCACTTCGATTCGAAGGTGTAATGAATATAACCGTAATCGTATAACTCGTCCCGAAGGATCTGCGTTACCTTGCTTACCATCGTAAGCCCGATTCCGCGGTCCCGGTATTCCGGAAGCGTCCCGACACAGCCGGGGCCGCCGATCTTCCACCGTTCACCGTTTACGATATGCTCGCCGAAATCTTCAATCATACAGAAGCTCGCAATCTTTCCGTCCACGAAACCGCAGTAAACACGCGATTCCTCCGAAAAGAGCGGAACCCAGCCCGGAATCACCTTCCCGACCGCTTCCTTCAGTTCTTCAAAATCTCCGGTGTAGTATCCGAACGTCACATTTTCCGGAAACGCTTTTTGATAGCGCTCCGCGTCAAACTCCTGAAGTCTCAGCATCAGCTCCGAGGCGATTTCATTCTCCGGAATCCGTTTTACATATTCCCGATCAAAGAATCCCGGCTTCATCTCTGCGAACAGCTTCTCATATTGTTCCGCCGTCACCAGGTCGCTTCTCAGCACCGAGTAATAAGCAGTATCGTGCAGCCCCAGATTGTTCTTCTTCGACCCTCTGAGCACGCCGTCAAATCGCATGCCGGCCTTCTGCATGACGCGGCCGGATTTCGGGTTTCGCAGGTCGTGCGTCGCATAGACGCGGTTCAGGTCGCTCTCGCCTTCGAACAGGTACCTGATTACGGCCCGGAGCGCCTCCGGCATGATGCCCTGTCCCCAGTATTTCTTTCCGAGGCAGTAGCCGATCTCCACCGAGCACGTCCGCTCGTCCCGCTCGACAACCGCAATGTTGCCGATAACGTGGTCGTCACCCTTTACGGTAATTCCCCAGTTGTAGGTCTTTCCGTCGTCATAGAACGAAACCCACTTCGTCAGGAGGCTCCTCGTAAAGTCGACGCTTGTATGCGTCGGCCACGAGAGAAACTTCGTGACTTCCGGGTCGGACGTCCAATTGTTGAACATATCCTCCGCGTCGTCGACACGGTATCTCCGGAGCACGAGCCGCTCCGTCTCAATTGTCTTGGTTCCTATCGTGTTCATATAAACTCCCGGGCGAACCGCTATGCGACCCGCCGTATCGTATTGCTTCGTCCTTCGTTGTGTCTTTACAGCTTATGCAATATCCATATCGTGCTGCGCCTTCAATTGGACTTCACCGCTACGAAATCCAATAGCTTCCGTCCGGCGACTGAAAGATTGCTCCGGTCTCCCGTGAAAGCTCGTTGCCCTGCCAGTCCTTAACCACCAGCCTCGTATAGAAACGGTAGTCTTCGGTCGCGCGGTCATTTTCCTCGTCCCAGCCTTCCTCAACCCATTCCTCAAGGTAAACCCTGTTCTCCTCGATCAGGGAAAGCGACTGAATCGGCTCTTTCTTAATCGTAAAATGCACCGGATAATAGCATTCCGCACTCTCCATATCCTGGCTGATCACGTACACGGGACTTCCGATAATCTGAAGGTTGTACAGTTTGACTCCGTCGGTGTCAAACTCCGTCACGGCCTCGGGGCGCTCCCCCGGCAGGTAACGATACAACGTCACTTTCTTCTTTCCGTAATCCCCCTGCAGGATCCAGTAATATCCGTTCGCATAAGCAGGGTTTGCGTACGCGGTATTCTTCTTCTTTCGAAAAGGCTTGTAAACCTTTCCGTTCGTAAAATCATAGAACATGATCACCGAGCCGGGATAGCCGCCGCGCTCCGCCCACTCAAC
>JAGADM010000038.1 GCA_017613595.1 Lachnospiraceae bacterium
CGGATGTTCCGGATAATTTTATAATGCAATCAGCCGTCTGAACAGCTGTATCCCGGAATCACTTCGACCATTGTAACCGGATATTGCGAATCTGTGTGAACCCTTCCATTTCCCCCTCTTCACATCCCCAGTATTTCGTCGGAAAATCATATCGGCCCTGATAGATGAGGCCTTCTTCGGAATATACACTGACTGTCAAATATTCAACATTATAATCAACCTGTGCCAGGCGCTCACCGTCAAAAATAACATTTCCTACACTCGGTTCCAAAGTTCCGTTATTCTCCGCATGCATCAATTCTCCGTATTGTCCGTTATTATCCTTCCCCAAAACCCAAAGCGATACGTCCTCCCGGCTTGTGTATATCGTCGGAGGAAAAAGTTCCAACGCAAAGAAATCTTCCCCGCATGCCGAACTGATATACCAGTAGTCCGTCTCTATTTCCGGCATCATCTCCGCGTCATAAAGACACTCTCCCGTTTGCGTGTCAATTAAGCTGCATCGTATCTTTTTGTCCAGCACATATACGACCATCAGCGTCTTTTGATCTAATGTCATATTCATATCGATCACATCTGACGCGGGATTCATCGGATAGAACACATTCAGTTCCTCGGTCCTTACGTCTGTCCAGCCATCTGTTCCCATGGAATATGGCAGCCGGTAGATCCCATATCCGCCGGGAATCAGTGACGTATCTACAATCGCATTATTCTCAGTATGTGTATTGAATGTAAACAGAACTGCATCCTCTGTCACAACATTGATCCAATACGGTTCAAAACTATCCCCCACCGGCTGATGGTACAGGTAAGCATACTCGCCGTTCTCATCCTCTATTCCGGTAAATTCAATCACTTCATCCTTTATTACAGGAATCCGGAAATACTCTTTCAACACTCTTGCTTTCGCATTCAAATCCTCCAACTTTATCACATCATATGTGGAATTTTCATAATATGTATTATCCTCATAAACAGCAAACCAGAATTCGGGAAGCTCTATATTCGCGTTCTTATCCATTCGCGGAACGGATACTCTGTTAATCATCGGATAGTATTCAACATAATCCGCAATTCGGATTTGCGTGGGCTCCTTTGCATTTCTCATATCCAAAACCAAAGATATGGGGAACTGTTTTTCCATCAAAACGCTGTCGTCCAGCCACGAGCCGAATGCTTCCAAACCATAGTCGCCCCTCGTTGAGATCTGCCCCCGAATTGCCTTCTCAAAGTTCTGATTCCGTTCCCACTTTTCTTCATCTGAAAGTAGTGTATCCGTATCACGGATTAAAGCGACAGCAGTATCACTTCCTGTCTCCGTGAACCGGATCGTGTGCTTCCACTGCCTGTCATTTATCCTCTCATAGCTTCCGTACCCCTCTTTAAGTCCTTCTTCATCATATACTTCCGGGTATTCCAAAAATGAAACGGTCAATCCGACCGCTGCGGATGCATCTCCGGCAAGCACCGTTTTTTTCATAACTTCTTTCTTCTCCGTATCCCGAAGGATTCCGATTACCGCTGCGGATCCGCCGATACAGATCAGCAGAAACACCGCCATAATGATCATGTGTTTTTTCATATTGTCCCCCTGTCTCTCCTATCTTCAGTTCATCCGGAAAGGAACTGTCTTTTCAGTTCTTAATCCGTCAAACGCTTACTTCTTCTCTCCCGTGATCATCTCAAGAGAACGGCTGACACGATCCGCCTGATACCCGTAAAGATTCTTCACATACTCGACAAGCGAACCGGCCTCTTCCTCTATCTCCGTAACGGTCTTGTCCCCGACGAGTCTGCCCTCATGAAGCATGATCGCGCGGTCTATGAAGCCTTCCACTTCCTCGATCAGATGCGTGGAAAGAATGATCGTCTCCTCCGGTTCCAAGATTCCCAGAAGCACCTTATAAAAGTCCTCGCGGTTGAACAGGTCATACCCGACGAAAGGCTCATCTAAGAAGATATAATTCGCGCCCTGGCAAAGCGCAAGGATAACCTCAATCTGGCTCTTCTGGCCGGCAGAAAGTTTTTTGATCGGGCGGTACACCGGGAACTCGAAGAATTCCGTCAACCCGCGGAAACGGTCCTTCCGGAATTTCGGAAAATGCGACGCGTAAAAGTCCGCGTGCTCCATTGCCGTCATCTCCGGAAAGAAGCTGAACTCACATGTTCCGAAGGACATTTTCGCGATGTTGCCGCGGTTAACCGGCTCGCCGTCAAGCAGTATCTCTCCTTCGTGGCCGAGCAGTCCGAGGATGCATTTCATCAGCGTCGTCTTACCTGCGCCGTTCTCGCCGAATAAACCGATGACCTCGCCCTGTCCGATTGACAGGCTTACGTCTTTCAATGCTTCCTGTACTCTTCCGTAACGTTTGCTGACATTCTTCAATTCAATCATATGAGCATCCTCCAGATATTCAATGTAATGTGTTCCGGGATTCTATCCGGAAGAGTCACCTTAAGATAGACGATATAAAATACTGTTTCGAGTACGATACAGAGAAGCACTCCGATCAGTAGTGCCGTTCCGGGGACTGCCAGACATCTTCTGTGCAGTTCTTTCTTATCGGGAATGCGTCTGATCAGATACATCGCCTTTGTCGGATGAAGGAAACTCCGGTAATTCAGAACAATCGCCGTCACCATCAGGAAAAAGAGCGCCGGAAAGAACAGGAACACTTCCTCCGTCATGGCACCGAAATCCGCCATTACCCGTTCCAGCCGGAACCGGGTTTCTTCAGGCGGGACATTCGGGATTGCATAAGAATAGGTAATCTTCTTTGCGGAATCATAGAATTCAAAATAATAACCCTCATATACGGTTTCAACCTCTCCGGTTTCAAAGGTGGCAATATATGCTTTGTCGCGATTCTCCTTATCCTTGTACAGCCGGCTGAAGAACACACACGAACTGAAGGCTGCGATCAGTGCAAGACAGACGATTATCCCTGCAAGGAACAGCTTCCGCTGCTTTGCGTTCGCCTGTCCCATCATGTTGGGTGCGTACCATTTGTCAGCAGTCAAATGTTTCATTTTCGGATCTTTCCTTTCCGTTATGAAGTCTTCTGATGCAAAGGATCAACGCAGCAGCCGTCGCTGCGGCAACGATCGCTCTCAAAACCCAAAATCCTTCCGTATAAAAACCGATTGCAGAGGCGCCGAGAACAGTTCCGACACAGGAGCCATATACGACCTTCTTTCCGCCGCTCATGGACAGACATGCGCAGGAGACACCGCCGCAGATAACATAAAACAATCCCTCAAACCACCCCCGGATATCGGAAAGCGGCAATACTCTGCAATAAAACTCATGTCCGTACAGCCCGTAAATCATATCGATGGTTCCGAACCGGTTCCAGCCGAGAAGGTTATATACCATTGCCGCGCCGCCGAGCATGATGATTTCCATCATCCAAAGCATAAGCAGGAACAGGATGCTGACTGCGACATCGAGGACCAAAACTCTTCTCTCGGAGACTTGTAGCCGCTCAAACAGATACCTTCTTGAACTGTGTTTGAGAAACAGTCCCCCGCACGCCATTACAACGACAAAGGAACCGATTGCAAACACAATCGTGAACACGACATGCGCTTTCCCGAACCGGAACGATATTGCCCGATTCGCTGCCGAAATCCCGAAGAACAGTGCCCACGAAACAACCGGCATCGCGATCAATGTGATCAGTATCCACTTCATCTTCAGGCGTATTAAAAGCGCCAGCACCGACAGATTCTTCTTCATCTCTTTCTCCCTCACTCTTCTTCCCAGTATTGGCCGATCAGCCGGATGGCTTCCTCACGGCTGATTCCCATCTGCCGCAGCGCCCCGGTGATGCTTCGGATGTCTTCTCGGAGCAGTTCCTCACGAAGCCTCCTGATCTTCTCTTCATCTATCTTCATGACACTCTTCGCGCCCGCCTGTGACTCAATCAAATCCTCTTCCTCCAACATATGAAAAGCTTTCTGTACCGTGTTCGGGTTTATGCCGAGCAGCGCCGAAAGGACACGGCGGGACGGCAGTTCGTCGCCATTCTTGATCGTCCCCGCTACCGCGCCGCGCTCGATATACAAAAGGATCTGCTGATAGATTGGCGTTCCGTCAGTCGGTTTAAATGCGTCAAATGATATCATAAATACTTCCCGTTCCGCAAACTGTATTAACCGTGTAATACGGTTTGACTGTATTATAGAACTAATACAGTTGGTTGTCAAGAGGATTTACATGATTTTTTTCATATTTTTTCCCGGATGTTATTTCGTATGGCTGAAGACGCCGCGGATGCATTGTACCCTGCCCGAGCCGATATACGTTAAGTGCTCCGCAGTCCTTCAATCATAATTGATAAGCTGATGTTTCAAGGGTATAATATGGGAAGAAAAAGTTTTTCACATTTTCCGTAAAATACCCCTTGACTCTCACACTGTGTCAGGGATTACAGTAACATCGAGCTCAGTAATACATGCATGGAGGACACACACGATTATGTTAAAAATCGGTGATTTTTCAAAACTATCCAGAGTAAGCATCAGAATGCTTCGCCACTATGACGACATCGGGCTTTTAAAGCCCGCGGAGATAGACCGTTTCACAGGCTACCGCTACTATCGCGAGGACCAGCTGTTCACGATCGGGCGAATCACTTCGCTTCGGGACATGGGATTCGGCCTTGCGGATATCGTGAAGATGCTCGAAATCTACAGTGAACCGGCCAAGATGGACGCTTTTCTTTCGGAAAAGCAGACGGAACTGAATGAGATTGCAAGACAGACGGAGTATCGGCTGACGCTTCTGGAAACAGCCCGTAAGAGGCTTAGAAAGGAGCACAATATGAATTTTGATGTTACGATAAAAACCATTCCGGAGCGCTATGCCGCAACGGTACGGATGATTGTCCCGACCTATATGGATGAGGGAATGCTTTGGAATACGATGATGACGGAAACGTCCGCGGCCGGCGAGCCGCTTGTTCCTGCAGACGGCTGCCTGGCGGCCGCGCAGTTCCTCGACCCCGAGTACAAAGAGGAAAATGTGGAAATACTCGCCTGGATGACCGTAAAGGGCACATACAAGGACACGGAACACGTGAAGTTTAAGACGCTTCCCGCCGTCAAAGTCGCGAGCTGCATCATAAAAGGCAGCTACGACCAGATGAACGACGCAACCGCGACGGTTGTTTCGTGGATCGGCGCGAACGGATACAAGCCGAACGGCCCGATGTTCAACATCTACCACGTAAGCCCCGCGCAGACCTCAAACCCTGACGAATACGTCACCGAACTCTGCTTCCCGGTGGAATAAACAGCGTATGTGAATATGCTTCCTGCTCCGCTTCCGGGCAGAATAAACAGATTTCGACACAAATTAAAAACGCTTTCCCGCGATAGATACGGGAAAGCGTTTTTCTTGAAATCCGTTTAATGTTTCGATGTGCCGCGACATAGCGTTAGGCCCCTCTTCAGGCAATGTTCTGATGGCTTTGCCGGCTGTTGTCAGGATCTCCTTGAGCGCAGCAGCCAGTCGCAGACCAGCACTACCGCGATCACTCCGATCGCCGGCAGAATCCATCCGATCAGCGTCAGAATTACAAATCCTATGATTCCGAAATAGAGGACAAATCGTCCGCGCAGCCGGTCCTGGTACATCTTACGCACATTTTCCGGCGCACCGCAGTCCCGAATATGCCGGTTCTGAATCAGAAAATACACGATCAAAAAGATGATCGAACCGAAGATGGCTCCGATGAAAAGAACCATCGAACTCGTGCGAAGGACTACGCTTCGGACAGACTCCGTCATGCTGTCCTCCCCCTCCACCACCTTGGACATCGGCCCAACCATGTTCATGATAATGGCTAACGCCGGTGCGGCGAAGAATAAGATCAGGGCGATCAGCCCTCTTCGATTAAACCGCCTGCAGGCGATCTGCGCCACATTTTCCGCCATGGCATTCGTAGCGCTTTCCTCCTCGGACTCCTCCGTCTGAGACATCCCCGACCGAAGCAATTCATCTGCGGAGACCCCCAACAAATCTGCGATTGCAGGAACCAGCGACAGCTCCGGAAGCGAACGGTCCGTCTCCCAGCGGCTGACCGTCTTGTCCGAAACATACAGCCGGTCCGCGACTTCTTTCTGCGTCATCTTCTTTTCTCTGCGAAGCTCCGCGAGATATGATCCGAATGTTTTAGTGCTCATGTGCACTCCTCCCCTCGTTTTGATGGCGCCATTGTAGCAAGCCCGTCTCGGAAAGTCCATCCCTTCGCACTCTAATCTGATTCTCCGTTTGCGAGAGTCAAGCATTTACGGGGCTTCTACTCAATTGTTCCTCCGCCGAGAACGATGTCGCCGTCATAGAGGACCGCCGCCTGGCCCGCCGTAATGGCGCGCTGCGGGTCGTCAAATGTGATGTGCACGCGGTCTTCACCGATCGGTGTCACCTCTGCCCACTGCTCCTTCTGGCGGTAGCGGATCTTTGCCTTGCAGCGGAACGGCTCCGCCGGGGCGCTTCCGCTGATCCAGTTGAAATCGGCTACGGTCAGCTCGCGGCTCATCAGATCGTCATTGCTTCCGAGAACGACCTCGCGTGTCTGCGGGCGGATCTCACATACGTAAAGCGGTTCGGGTGCCGAGATGCCGAGACCTTTTCGCTGCCCGATCGTGTAATGGATGATGCCTTTGTTGGGGCCGATTACTCTGCCGGATTTGTCTACGAAATTGCCGGGCTCGGGTACTTTGCCGGTATAGGTTTCAATGACTTTCGCGTAGTCTCCGTCCGGGACAAAGCAGATATCCTGGCTGTCGGGCTTGTCTGCGTTGACAAATCCGCTCTCTTCCGCTTCTTTACGGACGTCCGCTTTATTCATGCCGCCGAGCGGGAAACAGGTGTGAGCAAGCTGCTCCTGCGTTAAGGAATAAAGCACGTAGCTCTGGTCTTTCGATTCGTCGGCCGCCTTCTTTAAAAAGTACGTGCCCTCCTTCTCTTCGATCTGCGCGTAGTGTCCGGTCACGATAACGTCGCAGCCGAGTATAACCGCACGCTCATAAAGCTTCTCAAACTTCATGTAGCGGTTGCAGTCAATGCACGGGTTGGGCGTAATGCCGCACTCATAGCAGCGGATGAATTTGTCGATAATCTTCTCTTTGAAGTCGTCCTTGAAGTTGAAGACATAATACTTCATGCCGAGGCGGAATGCCACCTGTCTCGCATCCTCGACGTCATTCAAAGAGCAGCAGGTACGCTCGCGGGAAGCAGCGCTCTCCTTCAGATCGGAATTACCGGCTGCTTTACCGTATTCCGTCCGGATACTGCTGTCGGCGATGCTTCCGAACGCCTCCGCCGCATCTTCCGGCCGCTCATATAATTTCATCGTGCACCCGATGCACTCATAGCCGCGGTCAATCATCTTCTTGGCCGCCAGCGACGAATCCACACCGCCGCTCATCGCAATCAGGGCTTTCTTTTTCATCTGTTCCGTCATATAA
>JAGADM010000039.1 GCA_017613595.1 Lachnospiraceae bacterium
TCTTGCGATGATCCTTCTCGGCGGCGGATTCCTCCGTCCCCAGCAGATCTTCGATATGTTAAATGATAACGCAAGTCTGATCATCGTATCGTGCGGCCTGACCATCGTCATGATCGGCGGCGGTATCGATATCAGTGTCGGAGCTGTTACATCGCTTGTTGTTATGAGCTGTGCGATATATCTGAATAAAGGCGGAAACCTCTTCCTTTCCATTCTGCTTGCATTGGGGATCGGTCTTGCATTTGGCCTTGTTCAGGGATTTTTGATCAGTTATCTTGAGATTCAGCCTTTCATTGTAACACTTGCGGGAATGTTCTTTGCAAGAGGCATGACCACAATTCTCTCGGTTGATCCGCAGAAGGTTACCCACAAAGGATTTCTTGAGCTGCACAACAATAAAGAGATCAAGATCCGCTGGCTCGGGCACCGGGTACCGAACGGTAATGTGATTCCGGCGGAAATGGAACTCGGCGTCATTATCGCAATCACTATAGTCATTTTCGTATTTCTGCTTCTGAAGTTCGGCCGCCTCGGACGGAATTTCTATGCGATGGGCGGAAACCAGCAGAGCGCGTTGATGCTCGGTATCAACGTGAAGAGAACCCGTTTTCTGAGTTACGTGATCTGCGGATTGCTAAGCGGAATATCGGGGTATGTCTTCCTGATGCATACGGCGGCGGGAAATGCGACCAACGCAGCCGGCATGGAGATGAATGCGATTGCTTCCTCGATCATCGGAGGAACGCTTCTTACCGGCGGTGTCGGCAACGTCATCGGCACATTCTTCGGCGTCATGAGCCTTACCACCATCAAGAAGATCGTTGTCTCAAGCGGACTGAACGATCCCTGGTGGCAGAGCATTACGACCGGCGGAATGCTGTGTTTCTTCATTCTGCTGCAGAGCGTTGTTCTCGGAAGACGCTCCAAAAAGAAAAACACTTAGTTTATTTCGAATGATTTCCCCTACAGAACAACACCCTCTCTGCCTGACGGCAAAGAGGGTGTTGTTCTGTTCTGTCAATTCGGAACCATTAATGTATCAGACGATTTCCGATCACATACAGAAGGTATTTTCTGCGGTGCTCCTTTCGGAAGACTTCGATCAGGCTGCGGTTGCCTGAAGTCAGGGATTTCGCGATACCCGCGATGTCATCGGGCGTTCCGTAAAGGAAACGTTCATAGGAATCAATCCAGGAAACCGCTTTCTTCGGAAGCGAAGCGGAAAGCCGCTTCTTGTAATCCGAAAGCGTTTCCTCGGTCTTCATCGGCATGCCGAGGTACGAAAGAACGCGGCAGTTACGCCGGTATAAAACGGACACTTTATCCGCGTCCGACAGCCTTGCGAAACGGCTCAGCGTGATTATACGGTCGGCAAGAAGCACGAGAACGGTAAAGGCAAACAGTATCGCGATTCCGATCAGAACCAGGAACAGGATTTCCTTGATCGGAACGGGTGTCTTCTCCTCCTCTTCCGGAACCGTAGTAGGTGTACGGGGGGTGGAAGGCGTCCCGCCGGAATCCCAGATCCGGGCGTTCCGTTCGCTGCTGGTTGCCCAGTAAGCGTCTGCGGTGAAGCCGGGCGTAACATCGAACGGGATCCAGCCGATGTTTTCAAAGTAGATTTCGCACCAGGCGTGCGCGTTATCTCCGGTCACGTCAACCGAGTCGCGGTCATTGAGCGTTACGTTAAAACCATGCACATAGCGGGCGGGAAGCCCTTCCGACCAGGCGAAAAGCGTCATGGCGGTTGCAAAGTGCGAACAGTATCCGCGCCGTGCGGAAAGGAAATACTCTAAGAAAGAGGATGCGTCTTTCACGCTCGAAGGGAAACGGCCCGGAGAAACGGTATAGTCGAAGCCGTTCAGCGCCTGTCCGATGCGGAGCATGCGCTCAAAAGGCGTTTCCGCGCCTTCGGTGACCTCCTCCACGAAGGCTTTCACGGATTCCGGAAGCGTGACCGGCTTAATGTATTCTTTCCGGACATTCTCGCGGTATTGGAGGAAGTTCTCGTAACTCTTCGCGTAGGCGGAGACATCGGCGCGTGAGGTGAGCTGCTTCCAGTCCTCCTCAGTAATGGCCGGCGCGTTTTTGATCAGGTCGGAAAATGAGGAATGCAGCAGGTTTACGCGGTATCCGTTGACCACGTACTGGTTATTGAGACCTTTCTTCTTCGCGTAAACAAGGTTGCGTCCCTGCTCGGATACCGCCAGTGCCGCAAGCGTTGTTCCGCGGATAACGGCCTTATCCGGAACGAAGAGATGGCGCGAGGTGAATTTGCGGTATGTCACGCGGATTTCCAGTGCCTGCATGTAATCCGAGGCATTCGGGGTTTTCTCAAGAGCGCAGCGGGTTTCGAGCGAATCGAATTCAAGCTCGCGCTTACTGTCGGTAATCGTGGCGGTCCATTCCATGTCGCGGAACGTATCGCAGGCCTCACCCGCAAGACGGAAGGACGGCGGTTTGCCCATGACCGGCTCCACGCGAAGCAGAACCGACGAATTGTCCTTCATGCGTCCGCCGATAATGCGCGCGCTTTCCGAAAAGCCCGGAGAGAAGGAATCGAAGTCATCTCCTTTGCCGCTTCCCCACTGGGAAATCGAGATGCCGATATCCGTAATCTTATTCCAGAGATTGCGGATGATATTCCAGTTATAGGGATCCTTTCCGACCGGAAACAGCAGGCAGAACAGGAGCCACAGGAACACAAAGGGGGCGACAAAGGTAAGGTGCAATGCGTGATCGGTTCTGCCGCTCCGGCGCCACATCACCTGCGTCTCATCGGCGAAAAGGAGGATGAGAACGGACAGAAAAAGCATCACACAGAGCTTCGTGACATAGAAATCAAGAACCAGGAACGAAACGAGTGCGGCAATCACGCCGAGAATTGCGAGATACCGGAACACCCGGAGCTTCTTACAGAGAAAACCGCCGAGGAAGCATCCTGCCGAGATGGCGGGAATGAGCCATATGTAACCATGGGAAGAGTAGTAATGCTTATCGTCGGTAATCAATCCGTACGCGGCCGCGAGACCGAGCAGGACGGCGGCCGTTCCCGCAACGAGGAACTTATCCTTTCCCCTCAGATAGAGGAGAAGGGCGCACACCCCGCAGGAAGCGGCGGCATAGCAGCACGGGAAGAAGCCCGCCTTATCGAGGCCGAGGTCTTCATAACAAAGAAGAAGCACGGCAATCGAAAGCGGTATCGCGAGGACGCATTCATAGAGGTACCGACCGTATTTTCCCATCACAGCACCTCCTCAAGCTTTACGTCCGGCGAAACCGTGATGATTTCCGTACGGGGCAGCATGAGCCCGCCCGGAAGATCCGCGGAGCTGTCGGAAACGAGATATACAACGACCGAAACACCGTTGGCGTTCAGAAGACGCACGAAATCCTCCGCCGCGGCGGTCCACCGTGCGAGGATCAGGAAGGCGGCACGGCCGGAAAGAACGGCTTCGGCGCCGCAGAGAGAATCAAAAAGAAGGTTGTCCTTTTCCGTCGGGAAGAACGAAATCCCGCAAAGGAGCTCATAATAGGAGGCAAATGAGACGTTGTCATTGACTGCGGTGTCAACCGGAACACCGGCGCGGTGATAAGCACGGACCGGGATGCCCTGCAGCACGAAATAGCGGGACAGGGCGAGCGCGATCTCGAGCATGCGGTTCTCCGTCGGGAGGTAATCCGCCTGTTTGGAACTATAACGGCAGGTGCTCAGAATAATACTGATATTCTGCTGCTCCTCACCGGTTTCGAGACGCGTCATCAGCTGATTGGTGCGTGCGGTTGCTTTCCAGTGGATGCGGCGTCGGTCGTCACCGGGAATATAGTCCCGTACGGTCAGGTCCGGAACGGAGCGGCCGGCGGGATATTCGCGGGACAGAACGCGCGAAAGGTTAATACTGCGAAGCTCCGAAAGGGTAACCGTCTGCGGATTGATGGTCACCTCGAGAGGCTCGGGGTTCTTATAGGTCATGCGGAATAACCGCAGAAAGTCCGTAATCTCAACGGATCGGATGCCGACCATATAGGTGCCTCGGTATTTGCAGATCAGCGTCGTGTCGCGCGTGATCTCATCCTCGGGGAGAAGCTCGCATTCCTCGCCGTCATTCAGGTCGAGAACGGACGAGAAATCGCTGTAAAAGTGTACGCGTACGGAGGCAAATGCGAACCAGTCCTCATTCTGCAGCGTAAAATAAAACGGAATCGCGTGATTGCTGACGAAGGTCTTGCCTTCGAGGCGCTGATAGATCGAAAAGCGCAGCCGCACTGCGAAAAGATACCCGTAGGACAGCACGGGAATCATGGTCATCATGATAAAAAAGCCGTACGTAACAGGCCCTCCGTAGAAGGAGATTCCGACTACGGAGAGAATCCATAAAAGGCTTAAGATGATACGGTTACGTTTCAAATACGGCTACCTGCTTTCAAATGTCGGTATTAATGGTTTCAGGCATCATTCCTTCGGAATCTTGGCCTGTCGGATCAGCGTTGCGAGGATGCTGTCCGTACTCTCTCCGCCGATACGTGCTTCGGCGGTCAGCAGGATACGGTGATGCAGCACCGGAACGGCAACGTCGCGGATGTCATCGGGTTTCAGGAAATCCCTGCCGGAAAGGAATGCGTGTGCCTGGGAAGCGCGCAGAAGGGCAAGCAGCGCACGCGGGCTTGCGCCGAGCATCAGCTTGGAATCCTTTCTTGTGAGGTCAATGATCTCCTGCAGATATCCGAGCACGCCTTCGCTGACGTGAACCTCGGTCACCTGCTTCCGCATTTTGATAATATCCTCGGCGGTGCAGACGCTTTCGATGTCCTCCGCTTCGGATCCGCTCAGGAAATTGCGGGCCATCAGGAGCTCCTGCTCCTTTGCGGGATACCCGACCGAGATGCGCATCATAAAACGGTCAAGCTGCGCCTCCGGGAGCGGATATGTTCCGACAAATTCGATCGGGTTCTGCGTCGCGATCACGAGGAACGGTTCGGGCAGAACATAGCGTGTTCCGTCAACCGTGACCTGACCTTCCGCCATGGCCTCGAGAAGGCTGGACTGCGTCTTCGGCGAAGTCCGGTTGATCTCGTCGGCGAGCAGGATCTGGTGCATGATGACGCCTTCGTGGAAATCGAATTTGGATGTTTTCATATTGTAAACGGTCACACCGACCACGTCGGACGGCAGCGTATCCGGGGTGAACTGGATCCGTCCGAAACTGCACTTGATGCTCTTTGCAAGAGTGCGGGCCAGTGTTGTCTTGCCGACGCCGGGAACATCCTCCAAAAGGACGTGACCGCCGCCCAGGAGACAGCAGAGGACAAGGTCGACAACCTCTTCCTTGCCGACAAAGACCTGATTGATTTGATTTTTCAGCTTCTGAATCATAGCATCCTCCGTATGTGTTGCATGATACCTCATTATAGCATATCGGAGGATGAGGAGACAGGGGGAATTGTCAGATTTTTCACATAATTTCGGATTGCCGGGTCTTTCAGACATGGTGCACAAAAACGGGAAACTGTTTTGTGCATCTTTTTTTGGTGACTCGCATACCTTTGTGCAAATGTTCTAGTGCAAAATGACGGAGAAATCGGCGAAAGGCTTCGAGCGTGTAGAAAATGCGGTTCGGAGCGTTTTTTTCGTTGACTTTCCGCAGAGGGGTAGGCTATCATGGCGCCACCAAAGGGAAGGGGCGTGAAAAGCGATGAAAAAACTGGTGTTGATTTGTCAGAATATTTCGTACATGAAGCAGCTGATGGATGTATTTCCGAAGTATTTTTCAAGAGAATGGACGGTTGCGGGTTTTGAAAATGAGGAGGATATCCGAACGATGAGGGGAACCGTGACGGCGGTGCTGGCGCAGGTTCCGGAAGAGGAGCGGTCCTCATTTGCCGGCCGATGGGAAGGAAGTACGGTTCTGTGGCTTACGGACCGAAAGGAGTGTAAAGCCGGGGAAGTGTTTATGTACAGTACGATCTCCGCGATAGCCGAGCGCGTGCAGCAGGCCTGCGACGGACCGGACGGCCCTTCCGTGTGGGAGAGCGGCGAACAGACACTCAAGGTTCACGGTTTTGCCGCGGCGGAGGGCGGATGCGGATGCACTACGGAAGCATACCGGAAGGCAGTTCTGATGGCAGCAGCCGGGAAGACGGCTTTTCTCAGTATGAACCGTACGCCCGGGATTGCGGAACTGCCGGAGCAGGACGGAGGTGTCAGTGAACTCGTATATCTGCTTCAGGAGTATGGGAAGTCTTGGACAGATCATATGAAATACTGTTCGAAGCCGATCGGTGCGCTGACGGTTTTCTCCGGCATACGACGGATGGACGATGCTTCGCAGTTTGGCGAGGACGAGACAAAGGCTTTTCTTACGGGACTCCGGGAGAAGGAATATCGGAATCTGATCATTGATTTCGGCACCGGAGGCACGGAGGAACTGCTTACGAGGTGTGATGTAATCTGGTCCTGCGGGGGGAGGAATAAAGAGAAGTTAAGAGCACTGGAGCGTCAGGCGGAATACGGCGGTTTCCGTGACCGCCTGCGCCCGGTGGGGGATTGTACGGAGGAGAAGTCGGATGGCGCAAACGCGTGAAGAACGCAGAAACCGGTTCCGGATGATTGTGCTTCAGCAGGTGGACGGTTCCGTCGAACTGAGTGACGGAGATATGAAGTTGCTGATTGAGCGGGTGATTCGTGATTCCGCGGAAGAAGGAGTTCGTCTCAGTGTAAAGGAACGCCGCGAAACGAAGAAGGATGTTTTTGATTCGCTTCGGGGACTGGATGTCCTGCAGGACTTCATGGAGGACCCGGAAATCACCGAAATCATGGTGAACGGGCCGGACGGCATCTTCTTCGAGAAAGAGGGCTGCCTTTATCAGAGCGACCGGCGTTTTTATGACCGGAAACGGCTGGAGGATGTCATTCAGAAGATCGCAGCCGGCGTGAACCGGGTCGTGAATGAGGCTAATCCCATCGTGGATGCAAGGCTCGAAGATGGGTCCAGAGTAAATGCCGTTCTCCCGCCGGTTTCACTATCCGGTCCGGCACTGACAATCCGGAAGTTTCCGAAGAACCGGATTACGATGGACCGCCTGATCGCGATGGAATCCATTACGGTTGAGGCGGCAGAATACCTGAAAGTACTTGTACGGGCCGGCTATAACATTTTCGTAAGCGGCGGTACCGGCGTCGGTAAAACAACTTTCCTGAATGTGCTGTCCGACTACATACCGCCGGCGGAACGTATCATCACGATAGAGGATTCAGCGGAACTGCAGATTTCCAATATTCCGAATCTGGTCCGTATGGAGATGCGAAATGCCAATATGGAAGGAAATCATGCGGTCACGATCCGTGACCTGATCAAGACTTCTTTAAGAATGAGACCCAGCAGAATCATCGTCGGTGAGGTCCGCGACGCGGCCTCCATTGATATGCTGCAGTCGCTTAACACGGGACACAACGGAATGAGCACCGGACACGCTAATTCACCTGCGGACATGCTCTCAAGAATTGAGACTATGGTACTGTTGGGGGAAGAAATACCGCTATTGGCAATCCGGAAACAGATTGCCTCGGCGATTGACATAATCATTCAGCTTTCCCGCCTTCGCGATAAAACGCGGCGTGTGACGGAGATCGTGGAAGTAACTGCGTGCGTGAACGGGGAGATCGAGCTGAATCCGTTGTTCCGTTTCCGCGAGGAAGGGGAAGATGAGAACGGCAGGATCATCGGTAAACTCATGTACCTCGGAAGAAAACTTCAGAAGCGCGGCAAGCTGCTTGCCGCCGGGGAGGGAGAATGTTTACCGATTATCTGAAAGTGATACTGAAAAACTTACTTTTCATTGCTGCTTCCGGTTTTCTGTTCTTTCGGACGCCTTGGTGCATTCTTTGGCTGGGTCCCTATTTTCTGTACCGCCTTCACCAAGACCGGAAAGCGGTGGAGGTCCGCAGACGGCAGCTGCTTGCCTCACAGTTCCGGGACGGATTGCAGTGTATGCTTTCGTCACTGGAAGCGGGGTACAGCATCGAAAACAGTGTGAACAACGCAGTTGCGGACCTTCGGGTGATGTTTGATGAGAATGCCCCGATTGCGGCGGCATTCCGGCGAATGAGCCACAGGCTCAAAAACGGCGAAGACGCGGAGACGGTAATCCGCGAATTCGGAGAACAAAGCGGGGTGGAAGACATACGGAGTTTCTCCGTTGTCTTCGCCATCGCGAACCGTTCGGGCGGCGATCTGGTGTATGTTATCCGGTCGGTCAATGATACGCTTTACCGGAAGCAGGAAGTGGTCCGAGAGATACAGACCGTACTTCTGGCGAAGCAGCTTGAAGTAACGATCATGAAATGGATGCCTTTCGCCATTCTCACTTATTTCGGACTGTTCGCGCCGTCTTTTCTGGAACCGTTATATGAGGGAATAATCGGCAGATTGATCATGCTGATTGTTTATATTTGCTATCTCTTCTGTTGCCGATACGCGGAGAAGATAGCGGAAATATCATTTTAGGGAGGAGGGAGTGCTGATTTATGACAGTTATCCTGGCAGCCGCCGCAATCGCGGTTCTCGGAGTTTCTTTTCTTCTGGCCGGATATGTTATCCTGTTTCGTCAGGAAAACCCGGACAGAGAACTGCTTCGGGATGCGAAAAAGGGGTATTTGGGCGGAGGCTATCTGCTTTGCCTGTGGAAGAGAAGATTTCTTCGAAAGGTCCAGCTTCAGAAGCGGGAAGAACAATTCTACCGTGCCATGTATGTGAATGAGAATCCGGCGTTTCGAAGACTGTGCAGGGAATGCAGACAGGGGCTGGCGGTTTTCGGACTGCTCACGGGATTCGGCGTCGTGATGCTGCTGATGGCGGCTCGAGGCGCATTTTCCGATGTGAAAGTGGAAACATTCCAAAGGCCCGGGAACGGGACGGAAGTGTATCACCTGAAAGCGGTTTATCAAAACGAAGAGTATGAGATGGACCTGTCCGTTCGGGAGAGAACGCTTACGGAGAGCGAAATTCGGACGGCTTGGGAAAGTGCTAAGCAGACCTTACCGGATGAGATTCTCGGAAAGAATCCGAGCCTTGATGAGGTGAGTACACGGCTGAACCTGCCGAAGAAACTGCCCGGGACCAATGCGGACCTGGTATGGATGTCTTCAGACTACCGAATCGTTGACCATGAAGGAAAGGTATATCCTGCGAATGTCCCGTCGGAAGGGCATGTCGTAACCGTGACCGCACGATTGAAGTACGGAACGGTAACGGAGTTTTTCGATATTCCGATCCGCGTGGTTAAAGAGAACGGAGTGACAGACATCGGTGAGATGCTGCAGGAACAACTGGCAAAAAGCGACGCAGACCAGATTTACGAAACAACCATGGAATTGCCGACCGACATGGGGGAATCCCCGATAGAATTTTATAAAAAGAAGAGCAGAACGCCATGGCTTTTCGCGTGTCTCCTGATTGTGCTTCTCATCGGAATTTCAGCAAAGTGGGTGTCCGAGGAGAAACAGATGCGTAAGGAGCGGGAGGATCAGTTACTGCGAGACTATCCTGATCTGGTCAGTAAAATCACACTGTTAATGCAGGCGGGTCTTACCTTAAGATCCGCCTGGGACAGAATCACGGAAGATTATATTTCTTCCCGTAAGAACGACACGACACGATATGTATATGAAGAAATGCGAAATACAAGAAACCGGCTGAATGCCGGAGTTCCGGAAGAAACGGCATATGAGGAATTCGGCCGGAACTGCGGAAACATCCGCTATTTAAGATTATCGTCGGTCCTTGTTCAGAACCTGAAGAAAGGAACCGGCGGGCTGGTACCGCTTCTCAGAAAGGAAGCGGCAGAAGCCTTTGCCGACCGCAGAGAGCGGGTAAAGCAAAGCGGTGAGGAGGCGGGAACGAAACTGCTTGTCCCGATGGCCGGTATTCTGGTTCTCATCCTTGCCATTATTATGATTCCGGCTTTTATGAGTTTTTAGCCGGGGAAAGGAACAACTATGAAGAAAAGACTGCAGACGATAAAAGATACTTTTAAAGGGCTTATGGAAGACCAGAGCGGGATCGGTGTGGTTGAGATAATTTTGATCCTGGTGATTGTTATCGGGCTGGTTCTTATATTCAAAAACGAGATTACGTCCATCATAAACAGTGCGTTTGATTCCATAAAATCGGATTCCGGCGCGATCTTACGATGAAAAAACGCTTAAACGGAACGGTCACGGTGCTTTTCTCCTTTGTCCTCGTGCTCCTGTTGTCGCTTGTTCTGGTCAGTGTGGAATCAGCCAGGCAGCAGGCAGCGGTCGCAGTGCTTCAGACAGAGGTTTCTCTGGCCATGGATTCGCTGTCCGGCCAGTATTACACGCCGCTATTTGACCGTTACGGTATTTACGGAATATACGGAGAAGACGCGAAGAAATCACTGACAGAGTATATTAAGGGAAGCGCCGATCCGCTGGCGGATCTGCCGGAGGATTATTCCGGGGACATTTCATCCGGATACGGGTTCGGATTTTCCGAAACCGGCGTGAGCATCGCCAAACAGCTGCATATGCTTGATCTGGACGGGGATCCGGTCCGGAATCAGATGATTTCCGCAGGCGCGGTGAACGGGGCGGAGGATCTTGTCGAAGAACTGCTGGAAACGCTTGGGATATTAAAGGAACAGGAAACCGGCATGATTCTTTTCGAGGAGAAGGCTAAGACCGAGGAAAAGCTGACGGCAATGGACCTGCTCATCATGAAACTGATTACGGCAATGGACGGTATTCCGACCAATTACGGGGGAATAGTCTGCGATAAGGACGGGAAAGTGCAGCCGGAAAGATACTTTGCAAAAACACTGGTCGCGTTCGAGCCGACACGGCAATCGGTGGCGGTGGATTCCTTTGCCATGTTTATGTATCTCCTTCCGGAGTACAATAACCTCTTAGAGCTGACGGAGTCGCTGCGGGAGGACCGTGAATACTTTGAAGAACATAGTTCCGGTGAAGAGCCAAAGGAATGGCGGTTCGCGGAGCGAGCAACTATTCGATCGATGCTTGACCGTACCATAAAAAAGAATGAAGAGACGATATCGATATTGAGTCAGCTGATCCTTCTTCAGGAGGAACTGAAACCGCTGCTTACGGAGTATCGTGAGAAACTGAACGAGGCGGGAGGTCTTCTGTCCGAAGAGTGGAAGGAAGCGCTAGGAGAAAGCATCGATACCATGCAGAAATACGCGGGTAAGAATGATTTTTATGATTTTCGGGCGATGCGCCTACGAGTAGAGAAGAACAGCGGTGTTCTAAAGAATGTGCGGGATTGCTTCGAAGAGTATTCGGAAAGTACCGCGGACAACTGGCGTGAAATTCTCAGGCGCACGGAAGAGGAAGCAAAGAAGCTTTCTTTCGAAGGGCTCAATATACATTACTCGGGAATGCGTAAGACGATTTCGGTAAAGGAGAGTCTTTGGAACGGGTTCAAAAATATCATACTGCAGGGGCTTACCTCAGGAATACTCGATTCTGACGGAACTTCAGCGAAGAAAATGACAGCGTGGCAGCTTCCGTCGAATACTGTGGGACTGGATGCATTTGACTTGTTTGATCTTTCCTTTGACGATATCGGGGGAATCGGAGAAACGAATTTCTGGAAAATCATAAGAGATTTTCGGTTCTCTGAAATTGCCGGACTGCTGAGGCAGGGGGCGGAAGAGCTTACGGAGAAGGTTCTCCTGACAGGGTATACTAAAACAACCTTTGCGGATTTTACAACGGAGATTGTGAATGAAGAGGAAAATGTCCTGGATTACCAGCTTGAGTATATTCTTTTCGGAAAGAAGGCCGATCAGGATAATCTTCGCCGTGCTGCTGCAAGCATACTCGGAATACGCCTTCTGCTGAATGTGATCCACACGTTTACAAATCCGATGAAGAAGAACCGGGCGATGACAACGGCCATCGAAATCTTCGGCGATTCCTTCCCGTTTTTGATTAAAGCATGCACCTATGTCATTCTGTTTTCGTGGGGGCTGCAGAATGCCAGGCTTGAGGCGGCGGAAATACTGAAAGGGAAGAGGGTTCCGTTTCTTGTGACGGCATCGACCTTTCAGGTTTCTTATGAAGAAATTCTTACCATGAACAAAGAAATACGGATGGAGAGAGCAGAGCAATACGAAGATGCAAAAGGGGTAGCCCCGAATTATGGAACGTATCTAACGCTGTTTCTCCTTCTTTCAAAAGAACGGAATATCGTATTCCGTTCCATGGATCTTATGCAGGAACAGATCCGGCGGACGGACAATCCCGATTTTCGGATGGCGGATTGTCTGTGCGGACTGGCTGTTACTGTTCGTGCCCGGCTTCCGGGCAAATACACCGACATTCCGATGATCGGTCCCGGAGGATACGACGGTTGTACCGTGGAAGTATCCGGGACATTCCTATATTAGAGTCTCCTGATTGAACCATCCTGCACGGATGCCCCGGCCCGAAAGGTTTGCGGACCGGGGCGGAACCGGCAGGAAGGAACGTCACTTGCGATAACCGCTTTGGTTTGGGGCGTAAGCAAACATTCTCTCCGGGACCGGACCGGAGCGGCTATCGGAGGTGACATCGTTATGCGGAAAAAAGGATCTTTAACAGTTGAGGCGGCACTGGTCGTGCCGGTTTCCTTCCTTGCGGTAATCCTCTTTTTCAACCTGTTTCTGTTCCTTGAGGTACAGGTGCGGATGGAGAAAGAACTGGCGGAAATATGCAGGGAATTGATGCCTGTGGGAACGATTCTTTCCAAGGTCACGGAAACGAAAGAGTCCGGAACGGAGGAGAAGGACGGAGTGGAGCAGCTGCTTCGTCAGCTCGGAACAGAGGGATACCTGACGCTTCGGATCGGACAGCGGCTGAAAGGAGAAAAATGGGTTCGGCTGATCTCGGGAGGAACAGATGGGATATCCTTCAACGGGTCTTCCATCTATGAGAGCGGGATGGATATACGGATTCTCGCAAGTTATTCTTTCATACCGGAGAACGGGGTATTCCGCTGGGGCGGGATACCGGTGAAACAGCAGGTTGCGGCAAGAGGGTTCGGCGGTGCGGGCCGTGTCCCAGCAAAACAGAAAGACGAGGAAGAGGACGGAGATGAAGAATCGGGGGTCTATGTTGCTGACAACGGGACGGTCTTTCATCGGAGTCAGGACTGTACTTATCTAAAGATTACCGTGCGCCCGGTCAGCGAAGAGCAGCTGCCGAAAGAACGGAATTCTTCGGGCGGAAAATATTATCCATGCGAGTACTGCGGGGATGCACCGGGAAGCGTTTATTATATTGCCGAATACGGAGACCGATACCATAAAACGGTTTCCTGCCGGTCCCTTCGGCGGAGCGTGACGGAAATCACGGAAGAGGAAGCACTTGAAAAAGGACTTCACGCATGCAGCAAATGCGGAGGCGAGTCTGAATGAAAATGGGAGTGATGTACTGGTATATTACCGGAATGACTGTCTGGGGAGCCGTTTCGGATATCCGCAGGAAAAGTGTGTCTGTCGTTTATCTATTGATTGCAGGAGCAGGAGTTATTCCGATTGCGCTGTGGGAGAAAAACGTCCCGCTTTCGGCGAGAGTTCTGGGCATTCTGCTCGGAGGAGTATTCTTTCTGGTCAGTTTTCTGACAAAAGAAGCGGTCGGAAGAGGCGACGCAGCAATAATAGCCATTTGCGGGGCGGCCATGGGATTTTCCGTAACCGCAATGATGCTGTGTATCGGGCTGCTTTTTTCATCGGTGGTTTCGCTTGCGCTTCTGTGCTTTCGGAAGGCAGGGAGGAAGACGCGGATTCCGTTTTACCCGTTCATGGCTTTAGGGGAATTATCCGCGGCCCTTCTGGTGCTGTTCTGAGAAAGAGGATGCGGTTTGGTAATGGGAGGAGAGGAAACATGGGAAAACATAAGAGGCTGTCGGCATCTTATACCGTTGAAGCCACGTTTATTGTTCCGATTGTGACAATGATCGTTATACTTTTGATCTCGGAAACACTGTTTTACCGGGACGTTCTTACGGCGGAGCGTGTCGCGATGAGCGCAGCTGAGAACGGGCTGCGCTATACACGGAATGATGCATCTCTCGGGAAGGCGGATTGGGATTATTCCCATCTTTCCGAAGCGGGTATCGGACGGACGCTGTTGCGGTATAACAAAAGCAGAGACAGGGGGAAGATTGAGGAATTCACATCGAAAAAACTGGAGGAATCCCTCTGGTTCGCTGTCGCGGGACCGGTTACGGCCGAGATTGACGGTGATGATGTGAAAGTGTCATTCACACTTTTAGGTGCGGATGATATTCTCGCGGTATTCCGGCCGTTGAATACCGGCCTGTTTCATCGGGAGATATCGGTTACCGAGTATGGTCATGATGCGCCGGGGACCAACCGGCTGCTTGTCGCAGCATGGGAAACCGGGAAGAAGACGAAAGGCGTCTCGGAATTTCTGGGAAAACTGGAAACTATGATGGAGAAGGTGTTTAAATGACGGGAACATTGCGCAGATATGACGGGAGAACCCGGGAAGGAGAAGTTATGCAGCCGGATGCAAGAGAAATCAATTCCATGGAGGAACGGTATTTATACATCAATAATGTTCCTGAGGAGGAAAGTTTTGAAGAAGAGATGCTGCTTTATAATGCCATTCCGGGGATTCTTCGGATGGAAACGGGATGGATGTCCGGAGCCAAATACCATCGTTACCGGATTTCGGGACTTACCTGTCTGACGAAGTATCTGTCGGGAAGGAAGATTTCCGGAGCGCAGTTTGAGACGATGATTTTAGGCATTTTCGCGGAGATACGGGAAGCCAAGGAATACCTTTTGCGTGAAGACGGATTCTGGATATCGCCGGAAAGCATCTATATGGATGAAAAGACAAAGGAAATATTCCTGTGTTATTATCCTGAGATGCATTGCCCGCTGATTGAGCAGATGCGTTCTTTATCGTCCTGGCTTCTGTCCTTCCTGGATCCGAGTGATGAGAAGGCCGTGTACAACGGCTATGCGTTCCATGTGCTTTGCCATGGGGATTCCTGCACGTTCCAGTCCATATCGGGGATTCTGGAAGAACGGCCGGCGCTTCCGGAAATCAGCGCCATTTTGGAAACCGGGGAGGAGGAAGTGATACCGGAACCGAAGAAGAAACGGCGCGGCGGCCTGTGGGTCGGCAGCAGCCTGATCTTCCTTGCCTGGATCGGAGCACTCCTTTTCTTTGTCACTCGTTGAATCTCGGCCTGATATATGATACAATCATTTGTGCGGCGGCCCGTCGGGACCGTCCGTAATGTAGAGTGATATGAGGCGGCGGATGGGCGATTCGGTTCAAAAGGATACTTTGGCAGCAAGGCTCGGCAGGTATTTTGCCGGGCGCGGTTTCCAGCGCGTGGAAACGCATACGGACACCATGGAAATCTATTATATTCCTTCCGGTGACAGCGTGAACCTGATCTGGATGGTTATGCCGGATGCTGTTGAAGAGATGACTGCGGAGCAGTACCGGAAGCGGCTTGATACCATTTTCAGGACATTTTCCGCAGGGCCTTATTCCAACATACATACATTGACGCTGTTCTTTACCAAAAATCCCGAAAAGGCTCGGGAGCTCGGTACGGACACGCCTTTCTGGACCGTGGATGAGTTCTACGGCCGCCTGATCATATATGAGAATCAGATGGAGGATTTCCTCGGTATCCGCAGCGTTATCGAACAGAACCTCCACTTTGGCGCGGATATCCGTAATGCTGACGGAATGCAGAAGGCAGGCGTTCTGGAAGCGTCCCGGAAATCCGTTTCGCAGGGGGCTGTGAAGAAGTCCGGGACTGTCACTTCCTTAGGGGAGTTCCGCAGAAGCATCCGGGCTAAAACATCAGATACGCCGTATATCTCGATTGCACTTGTGGCAATCAACGTTTTTGTATTCTTCCTCCAGTCGTTTCACCGCGAACTGCAGATCAACGGCGCCAATTCCTGGATTAAGATTGAAAATAATCAGGAGTATTACCGGCTGTTTACCTGTATGTTCCTGCACGGCAGTATTGACCATCTGGTCAACAATATGCTGAGCCTGTTCGTGTTCGGCTCAATTCTTGAGAAGAATATCGGACACTGGAAGTATATGGTTGCTTATTTTCTGTCCGGCCTTACCGCTAGTGTTGCATCCTGTGCGTATTATAAGATGATGGACCAGCCGACCGTTTCGGTCGGAGCTTCCGGTGCAATCTTCGGTATTATGGGTGTCTTTCTCATATGGCTCATACTGACGCCCTCGCAGCGGGAGCAGGTTACCCCGGTACGAATCGGGTTATTCCTGTTTTTAACCTTATACCAGCTCGGAATCTTTCAGGGAATCTCACCTTTTGAGAGCAGCATTGACTATGCGGCGCATGTCGGCGGATTTGTGTTCGGAACGATATTCGGTCTGATCCTGATGTGGATCCGAAACATCCGCAAACGGCGCAGAATATAGAAGGGACGGGATATAGATATGTTTCGCATGTGGTGTAAGATGTGGAAGGATGCCCGTCTCATAAAGCATACTACGATCTGCAATGACACGGAGGTCAACCGGACGAGGAAGATCTTCGATGCGGTTGATAAACTGTGCGGTGAGTGGGATCTGGCCCGGCCGATCTGGCTGGATGCCAATGTAAAAGAGTTTAAGAAGCACTCCAGAACGCGCTTCGGACAGGATTGTTTTGCCGAGACGATCGACTTTGATTATCTGGAGATTCAGGTGATCGAAGAGGATTAGTTTCGAAGGAGGATGTATGTTACGCAGAATTGATTTAATGGCGCTTGCCTTCTATCGGAAAGAGGTATTTGCGGGAAGTCTCAACGGAATGCGCTACCGGATTGCGCTCAAAAAGGGAGAGGATCCGGAGCAGGAGACGTTTCAGGTTGTTCTGTATCCGGATGAGCTGTGCTTCGAGAAGACCGACGAGGCATTGAAGCAGTATTATGAGTTTCCGTTCTCGGAAGACGGGCTTGTACAGATTGCCGGCTTTCTGAATGAACAGTCGGAGAAGCAGAAAGACCTTTGGAAACTGTAAAGTGACAAGGAGACAGGCAATGAGTGTGAAGCGAGGACGCAAACGCAGGCAGAATCAGACCGGATTGATGATTGTGGCGGTAATCTGTGTGATTATTGCCGTTTTCTGCGTTATATCCATCTGTAAAAACAGGAAAAGCCCGTCCGGCATTACCGAACCGACGCAGCAGGTTGTAAAGAATCCGACCGGCACGGAAAAGGAGCCGACCGATGTTCCGACAGGAGAAACGCCTACGGAGGAACCGTCGCCGACACCGACCCCGGACCTGTCCTATGATATTTGCCTCTGTTTCTGCGGAGATATCAATTTTCAGGACGGCGGGATTCCGATGACGAAGCTTGAGAAAGAGGGGAATGACCTGGCAAAGTGCATCTCGCCCGAGCTTCTGCAGAAGATGAATGACGCGGATCTGACAATCATCAATAATGAGTTTACCTATACGACGAGGGGAACCGCTCTTTCCGGAAAAGCATGGACGTTCCGTGCCAACCCTTCGCGCGTGTCGCTTCTTCATGAGATGGGCGTTGATGTGGCGATTCTCGCCAACAATCACGCGTACGATTACGGCGAGGTATCCCTGACGGATACGATGGAGACACTTAAGAACGCCGGAATCGCTTATGTCGGAGCGGGATATAATCTGGATGAGGCAAAGGCGCCGCTCTATGTTACGTTACAGGGAAAGAAGATTGCCTTTGTCGCGGCAAGCCGTGCCGAGAAAAATATCAAGACTCCCATGGCGACCGAGACGAAGCCCGGAATCCTGAGATGTTATAAAAAAGGCGAGGCCTCGAATATTGATGAGGAAGCGGTTTTCGTGGAGTCCATCCGTGAAGCAAGAAGGAATGCGGATTTCGTAATCGCGATCGTACATTGGGGCGCGGATTACCAGGAGAAGCTGGAGCAGGTTCAGATTGATACCGCCAAACTCTATCTGGACGCAGGGGCGGACGCGATCATCGGAGGACATTCGCATAAGCCCGATCCCATTGACTTTTATAACGGAAAGCCGATTGTTTACGGCTACAGCAATTTCTGGTTCAATGATAAGGATCTCGGCTCGATGCTGATCGAACTTAAGATTCACGGTGATGATGCGACCGGGGAGAAACAGATTGACCTCTACTACACTCCGGCAAGACAGAAGAACGTTACGACAACGATTTTATACGGAGCGGACCGCGATAAGGAAGTCGCGAATATGCTGAAGATCTCCGGAAATAAGATTAAGATTG
Source organism: Lachnospiraceae bacterium (assembly GCA_017613595.1). The sequence goes on from JAGADM010000039.1 coordinate 18,296, forward strand.
CCGATGACGGTCTGGTTACTCCCGCAGAGTAAAGACAATTACCGGGCACCCAAAGGACCCTGTTAAAACGAAAACGGCACCCGATTGGGTGCCGTTTTGTGATACGTATACGCCTGCGCGCCTACTCCCACTGGCTCATGTAGAGCCGGTAGTAGGCGCCTTTTTTTGCCATCAGCTCATCGTGAGTGCCCTGCTCGGCGATGTTTCCGCCGCCGATAACGAGAATGCGGTCGGCATTCTGGATCGTGGAAAGACGATGGGCGATCACGAAACAGGTCTTGCCCTTCATGAGCGTCCGCATGGCGGACTGGATCTGCCGCTCGGTACGGGTGTCAACATTGGATGTGGCTTCGTCAAGGATCAGCATGCGGGCGTCATAGAGCATGGCGCGGGCAATGGTAAGAAGCTGCTTCTGACCTTTTGAGATATTGCCGCCGTCCTCGGTGATGACTGTCTCGTAACCGTTTGAGAGGCACATGATGTACTTATGTATGTGTGCCGCCTTGGCAGCAGCGATAACTTCTTCGCGGGTTGCGTCGTTGCGCCCGTAGGCGATGTTGTCATAGATGGTTCCGTGAAACACCCAGGTGTCCTGAAGAACCATTGCGTAGGCTTTACGCAAGGATTTCATCGTGTATTGCCGCTGTTCCTTCCCGTCGACGAGGATTTCGCCGCTTACGGGATCATAGAAACGCATCAGCAGGTTGATGATCGTTGTCTTGCCCGCGCCGGTGGGACCGACGATGGCAATCAGCTTGCCGGCTTCCGCATCCAGATTGATGCCCTCAAGGATCGGCTTCTCGGGAACATAGGAGAAATGCACGTCCTTCAGCTGTACGTGTCCTACGGCGTCGGTGAGTTCCGTTGCTTCCGGCAGATCGGCCGTTTCCTCGGGCTCGTTCAAAAGGCGGAATACGCGTTCCGCGGCGGCCAGTGCCGAAAGTATTTCGTTGGAAATATTCGCGACCTCGTTGATCGGACCGGAGAATTTACGCGAATAAAGGATAAATGAGGCAATCTGTCCGAGGTTAAGGATGCCCTTCATGTAGAACAGCGAGCCGACAGTCGCGGAAAGCGCCAGTGATGTGTTCGTGAAGAAGCCTACAGTCGGACCGATTTTGGCCGCCTGGTAATCCGCGCGGTAATACGCGTTACAGGCGTTGTCGTTGTGGACATCGAAATCCTTTAGGGACTGCTCTTCGTGCGCATACGCCTGAATGGTCTTCTGCCCCGAGAACATCTCCTCGGCAAAGCCGTTCAGCGCGCCGTACATGGCAGAGCGGGCGGACATCAGCGGACGCGTCTTTCGCATCATGTGGCGCGTGTAAAGAATATACAGCGGGATCATGACGAGGATAACGACAACGAGCGGCGCGGAAACGCGCAGCATCATGACAAATGCGCCCGTAACGGTGATCAGCGAAGAGAGAATCTGCGTGATATCCGTCGAAAGCGAGTTGCTGATAACGTCAATATCGTAAGAAACACGGCTGATGATATCGCCGGTCTGATGAGTGTCGAAATATCCGACGGGCAGCTTCATCAGCTTGTTCATGACATCGGAACGGAGTTTCTTTCCGACCGAACGGCCGACATTCATCATCAGGAATGACAGCAGGTACGTTACGACGGACGAACATACGTAGATGATGAGCATGAGCGTCGCGTACCGGTACACGAGGTCGAAATTGACCTTGCCTTTGCCGCCTTCCATGGCGGAGATGGCAAGTCCTGCCAGTTCCGGTCCGATGAGGGACAGGATGTTGGCAGCCAGTGACAGGAACACGCCGCAGAGAATGAACAGCTTATAGCGGCCGAGATAGGAAAGCAGACGGATCAGCGTTCCTTTGGTATCCTTCGGTTTATCGGTTTTCGTACTAAGCGGAGGCATTGCCGGCACCTCCCATCTGGGAATGATAAATATCCCGGTAGATTTCACAGGACTCCATCAGCTCTTCATGGGTCCCGTAGCCGGCGGCTTCACCGGCCTCCATGACAAGAATCTTGTTCATACCGCGCACGGAACTGATTCGCTGCGCAATCGTAATGCTTGTCGTGTCGGCGTGATGCTCGCGTATAGCCTTTCGGAGCGCGGCGTCGGTCTTATAGTCGAGCGCGCTGGAGGCATCATCGAGAAGCAGGATCTCCGGGTTGCCGGCAAGCGCACGCGCGATGACGACGCGCTGCTTTTCGCCGCCGCTCAGGTTCGCGCCGGCTTTGGTCGCACGATAATCAAGCCCCTCTTCGTGGCTTTCGATATAAGAAAGAATGTTGGCGTCATCAAGGGCCGCACGGATGCCTTCGTCGGAAATACCGCGGCCGAACGCCACATTTTCCCGGATGGTGTCGGCAAATACGGTGTCATTCTGGAAGACGACACCCATTCTGCGCCGCAGATCTTCGGGCTCGTAAGCGCGGACATCGATTCCGTCCACGAGGATGCGCCCTTCGGTTACATCGTAGAAGCGCATCAGGAGATTGAGAAGAGTCGTCTTTCCGCATCCCGTCGCGCCGATGATACCGAGTGATTCGCCGCGGTTGATGTCAAAGGAAATGTTCGAAACGGCGTGCTCGCGTTCGTTCGACTCTGCCGTCTCCTGCAGGTGCGGGTAGGAAAAGCTGACGTTTTCGAAGCGGATGAACGGAACGGTCTCATCGCGCTCGCAGGAGATGACCTCGGGACGGCTTTCGCCGAGTTCCAGAACGCGCGCGATACGGTTCGCGGATGCGCCGGCCTTCGTATACATGATGAAGATACGGTTCAGGCCGAGCACGGCACCGAGGATAATATTAAAATACACAAGAAACGTGATGATAACGCCGGATTTGATATCGCCGCTGTTGACGCGGTAAGCACCGAACAGGATGACGAGAACAAGACCGATGTTCAGAAACAGGTTCATGAGCGGATTCGGGAGAGCCATCGTCGCTCCTGCGCGGAAATCCGATCGCGCCAGGGACTCGTTGGCTTCGTCATAACGGGCGGTTTCGTACTCTTCGCGGGAAAGCGCCTTTACAACGCGGATACCGGTGATGTTTTCCCGAAGAATACGGGTCACGCGGTCCACATTTTCCTGTACGACGTTATATAGCGGAATGCCGTGGCGGGAGACGAAGAGAACGACGCAGGCCATGAGCGGAACCATGCAGAGAAGCACCAGAGAGAGCTTCGGGTCGAGGATCGCGGCAAGGATAACGCCGCCGACCAGAAGGATCGGAGCACGGATGCCCATACGCTGGATCATGCCGATGAAGTTCTGCACGTTGTAGCTGTCGGCGGTCATGCGGGAGATCAGTGAGGGAAGCGTTACGCCGTCGAACTGCGAACCGGTCAGGTTGGTCGTTACGGAGAAGAGGTCGTGACGAAGGTCGCGCGTGCACATCTTCGCAACGGCGGATGCCCGCTGGTTGGCTTTGACGTTGAACAGCAGAACGAGTACGGCGCAGAGCACCATGGCGCCGCCGAACAGAATGACACTCCGGGCATCCTTGGTCGGCGCGATGTCATCGACCATATACTTTAACAGAAACGGGATGAACAGCTCGCCCATGGAGCCGAAGAATTTGATGGTGACACTCCAGGCAACCTGCCATTTGTATCGCCGCAGATAAGATAGGATAAGCTTCATTTTTTCCCCTTTTCAGGCCGCCGGAATCCTGCACCCGATGCGTAAAATTCCATAATCGACGGATTTTCTTTCAATATTTGCTATACACTTCATTCAGAATACCATTTTTACCCCAAAAACTTCAATGTATTATCTTTCTCTTTTATTGACGAATTACAATTCTCGTGATATATTTTTTTCATAAGAATAAAATGAAAGAACTGTAGGTATGTCATATCCCAGAAGAAAAATGGACATGGATCTCCTGATTTTGGAGAAAGCGTCCTGTGAGAGAATGACAGCAGTCCAGAAGAAGAAAGACCCGAACTGGGATTTCGACCGTTTTGAAGCGCTCCATTACGGATCGTTAGATGAGCCGGCGGAAGGAAATTACGATTCCTATACGGTTCTCTCCGACGCATCGGAGGAGCTGGATAAGCTTGATGAGGAACGGCCGTTTCTGCTGCCCCTCGAGCGAGGGACGCATTATGTCTGGGAGCTGTTTCAGGAATTGCCCCGTGTCGGAAGCAGTAAGTCCACACGGCAGTTTTGGAATCGCCTTTCAAGGGCGATGTCGGACATCCCTCTCCCGATGGAAGAGGATGAATTTATCGAGGCTTTCACGAAAGCCTCATTACCGTTACTGGAAGATGCAACCGATCTCGGAGATCGGTTTTATCTGTCAAAGCTGGATTACGGCGGATGGAGCGGCGGGATTGTATCCAAGGATTTTCTGGTTGACGGCCTGCAGATGTTAGTGAAAAAGCTTAACGGGCCCCTTCGGGACCGGTCCGGAGAGCCCAGAAAGAAACGCAAAGACGTATTGGATGAAGACCTTGCGGATACGGAGGATGCTGCGGACGGCGCAGCCGGAGAACAGCCGGCGGAAACGCCCGTCGCAGACGCCGCCGAAGAGCCGCGGGGGAATAATAACAAGGAGGATATGAAGGGGTATGTATCCGAACAAAAAGACTGAACAAACATGTATTCTGGTAGCCGGAGGCGGAATTCTGCTTGCCATCCTGTCGATTGCGGCACTGATCGGTGCCCGCCAGGCGAAGGCGGCGAAATACGGTTTTCCGGGACTCAGAGGATGGGGCTATCTGGCGCTTATCGCCGGCGGCGTGATCTTTATCATCATCGGCCGTTACGGTATCCGTGAGCAGCTGCAGAAATACCTGATGTATGCCCACATTGCCTATGCCGTTTTCTTCTTAACACAGCTTCTCGCTGGAATTTCCCTTTTCATGAAGGTTACGGATACGATGAGCGTGCTCGCGATGGGGGCGACTGTATTCTTCAGTGTCCTTGGTTTGTTCTATTGCGCATTCCTGTTCTTCGATATCAAGAAGAAATATTTTAATATGCGTTACGATCAGCTTGTACTTGCCGCTCTGGCTGCAATCGGTCTGATCGCAGGCGTTCTGCTCATCCTTTATGAAGCAAAGGATCTGACGGAGACCTGTAAGATTACGGCTCTTGAGAAGTTCACCGGTGCCGGTGCCCGCGCACTGATGTTTGTACTTCCCGCAGCTATCCTCTGGTTCTGTGACCGTCTGACCGAGCCCTTCACCGATAACGAAGTTGCCCAGGTACGTGTAGCAGAGAGACAGGCCGTTAAGATTGCCGAGGCGCAGAGAGCTACCGAGCGTTACAACAAGGAAACCGCTGCAAAGGCTGCGGAGAGAAGAAGAAAAGAAGAAGAGATCGCCGAGAAGGAGGCTGCTGCAAAGCGTCGTCTCGAGGAAGAGAAGCAGGCTCGTATCGAAGCCGAGAAGAGAGCTGCCGAATTAGAGGTTCAGAAGGCAAAGGAGAAGGCCGAAGCCGAAGCAAGAGAGGCAGAGGAGCAGGCCAAGAGAGCTGCCGAAGAAGAAATCCGCAGACAGGAAGAGATCAAGCGTCAGCTTGAAGAAGCTCAGAAGGCTGCTGAAGAGGCACAGCGCAGAGCTGAGGAAGAGGCTAGAAGAGCCGCTGAGGCTGCTGAGGAAGCCCGCCGTAAGGCTGAGGAAGAGGTTCGTAAGGCTCAGGAAGCTCAGGAAGAGGCTCGCCGCAGAGCAGAACAACTCCGTCAGGATGCACTTCGTAAAGCAGAATCCGCCAAGGCCGATCAGGAAGAAGCCCGCCGTAAGGCTGAGGCACTTCGTGAGAGCGCACTTCGTAAGGCTGAAGCCGCTAAGGCCGAGGCTGCCAAGAAAGAGGAAGAGATTCGTAAGAAACAGGCTGCTGAGGCTGCTGCCAAGGCTGAGCAGGTTCGCATAGACGAAGAAGAAAAGGCTAAGAATGAAGAGCTTGAGCGTCGTAAGGCAGAGCTTGAGGCTCGTCGTAGAGAGAAGGAAGCACAGCGCAGACTTGAGGCTGAGCAGCGCAGACTGGAAGAGGAAGCGCTTGCAATGATGACTCCGGAAGAGCGCAAGATCTACGAAGAAGAGAAAGCACTTATGGAGCAGGAAGAAGCGCTTCGTAAGGCCGATGAGGAAGCAAGAGCTGAAGCTCTCCGTGAAGTGGAAGCTTACCGCAGAGCAGAGGAAGAGCTTCGTCAGTCCGCAGAGGAAGAGACCAAGAAGAAGCTGGAAACCCTCCAGATGGCACTTTCCGCAGGACTTATCACGAAGGAAGAGTTCGAAGCAAGAAAGGCTAAGATCCTCGGACTATAAACCGAATATAACGGAATGTTTAAGAACCGTCGCAGTGATGCGGCGGTTCTTTTTATTTCTGCCGGCATTAAAAGGGCGGATGTTCCTCGATTGCTGAAATTACCCTATTGACACGGCAAATGATATATGCTACATTAAGTGTACTAATACAAGTAGTACACTTGAAAGGGGGAGTATCTGTGATAAGCATCGACAAGCAGAGCAGAGTACCTGTTTATGAACAATTAATCGATGCTTTCGAGAAGGAGATCATGCTCGGGATCCGTGAGAAAGACAGCATGATTCCTTCCGTTCGGGCCTTATCCATGGAACTTGGAATTAACCCGAACACCGTGCAGAAGGCTTATCTTGAGCTGGAACGGAGAAGCATCACTTACTCTGTCCCGGGCGTCGGCCGGTTCGTGTCGAAGGAAGGCGCGGCAATTCTCAAGAAGGACCTGGGGGAAGCGGAGGAGCTGCTTCAGAAAGCCGTGGAGCGTATGAAACAGGCGGAAGTTCCGCTTGAGGAGCTGATTAAGAAGGTCAGAGCAATCTACGACACGGAGCAGTGACAGGACAGACGGGAACAGAGAGACAGTGCCGCGGAAATACCGAAGGCGCCTGTTACGGAGGAGAATACGATGATTAAAGTGAGTGGTATAACGAAAACATTTGATGGGAATACGGCTCTTGAAAACCTTTCCTGCGAGATCCCCGAGGGGAAGATCTTCGGTCTTGTAGGGAGCAACGGAGCCGGAAAGAGTACGTTACTCAGAATTCTAACGGGCATTTACGAGCCGGACAAGGGCGAGGTTTCTTATGACGGAGAGCCGGTGTTTGACAATCCTGCGGTAAAGGAGCAGATGGTTCTCGTTTCGGATGAAATCTATTTTCTTCCGGGAGCCAATCTGAAGAGAATGGCGAAGTTTTACAAAAACTTCTATCCGAGTTTTTCCATGGATCGGTTTGACCGTCTTACGACCGTATTGAAACTGGATACCCGCAAGCGGCTGAGCGGCTTCAGTAAAGGCATGCGCCGGCAGGCCGCTACCGTATTGGCGCTCGCCTGCTGCCCGAAATACTATTTCTTCGACGAGACCTTCGACGGTCTCGACCAGATTGTACGCGATACCGTAAAGAAACTGATCTATGAAGATATCTGTGAGCGCGGGGTGACAGCAATCCTTACCAGCCATTCCCTTCGCGAACTGGATAACACCTGCGACGAGCTGGCGCTTCTTCACGAGGGAAAGCTTGTATTTTCCCACGAGGTGGAGACGATTAAGACGACGGCAAGAAAGTTCCAGGTTGTATTTGAAACGCCGCTGGACGCAGAGGAGTTCATGCAGCTCTGCGGCGTCAAATGCCTGTCCGTACACGCAGAGGGACGCGTTATTCAGGCAATCATCAGCGAGGGAGCGGAACAGGCGGAGGCCAATATCCGGGAGCGGAATCCGGTTATGCTTGAGATTCTGCCGCTGACGCTTGAGGAAATCTTCTCCTATGAGATGGAGTCGCTCGGCTATTCGTTTGATGCGGAAAGTGAGGGGGAGGACAATGAAAATAAGAATCAATAAACGCGTGCTGAAGGATGCGCTTCGACGGACGCGGGGATTACGGATATTCTCCGTAATACTGGCAATCGCGTCATTTGCGGCGCTGGATCTCTGGGACGGGTGCTGGTTCGAGCCCGTGACAACATCGATACTCCCGATGGGAGCGCCGGTCATCGTTGTACTTGTTATGCTCACTTTTGAAGACATGGCAATTCACAGGTATCACCGCTCGCGGAAATGGGAATTCTACTGGGCACTTCCGGTCAGCCGGAAAGAGCGTTTTGACGCAACATTTTCAGCGCAGGTGATCAACTTGATCATTTACGCGGTATTCGAAGAGGCCGCTCAGATCGGATTGGGAAGGTTCTTACTGTGGATTTTCGGAGAAGAGCGTACACCGATATATTGGAGCGAGCATCTGCACCGTCTCCGCCTGTTACTTGTAATCGGCCTGTTCTTCATCGCCTTCCTGGCGATTGTCCGGGAACTGACGCATACGTTCTTATCGTATGCCGCACTTCTGATCGGGACAGTAGGACTCAATTATGTGATATTCCTGCTTCTGCCGACATACGTGAGGGCATTTTCCTCCAATGTTGTAGCGGTTGAAGGTTCTTTCCTGTACCGGCTTAGACTTGTCTATCGCGTGATGCAGGCATATAAGGAGAACGGCGAGGAGATACTTTTCGTAGCCTATGACTGGCTGCCCCAGCTTATTATGTTTATTCTGGCGGTCGGAATGTTCTTTACGGCACGGAAACTGGCAGCAGGGTTCCGGACCGAGCATGTCGAAGCGGAATACCGGAACCGGCCTTTGTTCGGAATACTGATGATCATTCTGAACATGTTTCCTTTCACCCTTCTTCTGTACGGAACTTTAAGCAGAATCTGTTTCAGAAGTTCTGATATCGGGGAGATTACGATCAGTATCCTGCTGTCACCGGTTTATATTGTTCTGATCATGGTTCTTCTGTGCATGACGCTTCATGTGAAGCCCGGCAGGAAGTTGATCATCCCGGCGATTGCCGCACCTTTATTGACATTACTCATCTGCGGAGGAGCATTTCTTTATGGGTCGGCAGCTAAGACGCTTCCGGATCAGGATGAGATTATCGCGGTACATATGTATCGGAAGAACTATTTTGGTAAGTATTTATACACGGATGAAGCCGTCATTTCACAGTATTATGAGAGGATTCGGGATGAACTTGAGAACCCGGACTGGGGCAGAAACACAGAGTTTGATGAGGAAATTCTGACGGTTTATACAAAGAACGGAAGCCGGAAATACGCAATCGGATTGACTGCGCTTCAGCGGGAAGAGGTGGAATTCTTCGAAGTTGCTTCCAACAAATATATTATTCACGCGCCGATAAAACAGGAAGCCGTGGTTTGCTGCGGGTATGGCACAGAGCCGCTTCTCATGACCGATTTTTCGACTGACGGGGAATATGAACATTTTCTCAGTCTGATCCCGGAGAATGAGAAGCGAAAAGTCGATTGCTACTATGTTAATGTTCTCGGTGGATTGTCAAAATGTAAAGAGCCTTTGCTGATCTGCGACCTCGGATCGTCTGCCGATAAGCTTGCAGGCGACAGATTCGATGTAATGGATAATGCCTATGTGCGGAACGCGATTCCGAGTGACAGCTCATACATCCCGTCCAGTTTCCGGTTCGATTCCGAAGCTATGCGGTATTATTATGAGAAAGTAATCCTTACGCAGCGTGAAAGAGCATTTAAAAATGCAGGGAACGCGAGAGGGAACTTCGAAAACGGCGGGTACCATGTTTCAATCAGGGTATACCGGAACGCGGAAATCTATCAATTCACTTTGAAAATGCAGAACGGCAAGCCGGTTGTAACCGCTTCTCCGGCAGTATTCTATTCCGAAGAGGAGAGCCGGCACTTCTATGAGCTCGTGTTCTCGGAGAATCTGGATTTTCATAAGGAACAGTCCAGGGTATCGGTTTATCTTGACGTCAGTGATTTTGAAGATTGGTTAGATGATTACAGGGCCCGCGGCAATACGTCTTTTACCCAGTATATTCCAAGCGAGGAACTGGCACCGTATTGTGATGCTGTGGACTTGAAGAATCAGCAGCTTCAGGAACAGTGGGATGAGAATCAGAAATTTAAAGAAGGGGGGCAGACCGAATGAAGAAACGGTTCTTTAAAAAGAATGTTCTTCGCGACATGCTCGAGCGTGATGGGTTATTCCTGTTAGTTCTGATTCTGGCAGTCATCTTCGTAGAAGCACTGTATCCGCTGCTGGAGCTCGGATCGCAAAAGGAAGTTGAAATAAAACCGTTCGAGTTTAAATCCATACAGTGTCTTTTCGCCGCGTTTGCCCCGTTCCTGTTTTTGGACCGGCTTGTGATGAGTTATAACATGCCGCAGGGAAGAGACCTGTTCTGCTCGCTTCCCGTTTCGAGAAGAAGCGTCTTTACCGGCGCTGCCGTAATGTCTTTCGGAGGTTTCGGCATATTTCTGCTTCTTGATAACTGCCTTCACGCGGTGCTCTTTGCGGTTCTTCCGGTGACCAAAGTAGCGGAAGGTTACTACGTAATGAAGGACCTGATGCTGCTGTCCATGTTTCTGTTCTGCTTCGGGCTCGCAATGATTATCTTTTCGCTTTCTGCGGGAAGAAAATGGTATTACATGAATGCAATGATCGTTCTCACGGAGTGCGGACTCCTTTATCTTGCTTCCGGACGAATGCTCTGTTACCGGGTTCTGAATCATGTCGGAGGTAGAACATGGGACAGGGATATGTATCTGAATGACGGGCTGTCTGTTTATCAAGTGATTAACGGAGCATTTCATCCGTATGCGAAATTCCGTGCCCTGTCGGATGAGATACTTAATGCGGATTCGTTAAGAGAACCGCTGTATGACAGTGCCTTTCCTGCTTTCTTTTATAAAGCGGCTCTTGTAACGCTGCTGATCGGACTCGCGGTGCTTGTGATCGGTTACATTGCATTTGTCCGAAGAAAAGCGGAGCGGGCCGACGGCGAACGGAACAGTCCGACCATTCATATTGCGATGCAGGCAATGGCGGTCATGCTGACCATGAGTCTGATCTGTTTCAGCAAATATTATGAGTATATCGGTGATAAGCTCGATTACGGAATCGCAAGATATCCGGGGCCGGATTCCTGGAATATGCCGAGAGTGGAACTGCCGGCGATGGTGCCGGGGATTGTGTTGTCGCTTTTGATTCTTGTTCCGGGGCTGATCCTGTGGGAGATTCTTGAAAAGAGAGACCGGAAACAGTGGGGAAAGGCGAGGTTCGGGCTGTATGCCGGACTCGCTTTGGAAGCAATCGTATTTATGTATGTATATATCTAGGATTACGGAGGTTTATGGACGATGATATCTGTAACAGGTGTTTCGAAAGCATTTGATGGACAGGAAGCGCTTGCAGATCTGACATGCGAGATTCCCGAAGGCCGGATTTACGGGCTTGTGGGAAGTAACGGAGCAGGCAAGAGCACGCTTCTTCGGATCTTGTCCGGCATCTACCGCGCGGACAAAGGAACCGTCACATTTGACGGTCAGCCGGTATATGATAACCCGGCGGTAAAGGAGACGTTCATCTTCGTGTCGGATGAGCCCTACTTCCTTCCGGGATACAATATGAACCGCATGGCGGATTTTTATCGGAATTACTACCCGGAGTTCTCGCAGGAGCGCTTTGATAAGCTGACAGAACTCTTAAAGCTGGACCCGAAGAAGGCGCTCAGCGGATTCAGTAAAGGCATGCGCCGGCAGGCTGCGACCATTCTCGCGCTTTCCTGCCGCCCGAAGTATTATTTCTTCGATGAAACCTTCGACGGTCTGGATCAGGTCATGCGGGAAGCCGTAAAGAAGCTGATCTATGAGGATATCTGCGAGCGGAAAGCGACTGCGGTTCTGACAAGCCATTCTTTGCGGGAACTCGAAAACTTCTGCGATGAGCTTGCGCTTTTACATAAGGGACGCATTATCTTTTCGCATGAGGTGGATGAGATCAAAACGTCCGCGGCTAAGATTCAGGCGGCCTTTGACAAACCGGTTACGCAGGCGGAATTTGAGGAGCGGTTCGGAACGAAATGCCTTTCCTTCCGTGAAGAAGGCAAGGTGTTCCGGGCAATCGTGCCGGACGGCGCGGAGGAACTCGGTGAACGCATCCGTGCCGCGAATCCGTTGATTTTCGAGATGCTTCCTCTGAGTCTGGAGGAAATGTTTACTTTCGAGATGGAGGCTTTAGGGTACTCGTTTGACTCGGAAAGCGAGGAGAAGAACGATGAAAACGGCAATCAATAAGAAAGTGTTTCGGGATGTGTTCCATAGAACGAGGATCATTCGTATTACGGCGGTGATTCTGGCGACGCTGATGAGTGTAATCTTCTATGGTTACGCAGCGGAATCTTATGAGTGGTACGTTCCGCGCATATTCTTCCTGAGGTATTCCCTGATCCTGACGGCAGTTGTGATGATCCTGCAGGAACTGCGTATCCATAAGTTCCATCGGAACCGGAAATGCGAAGTGTTTTATTCCCTGCCGTTCAGCAAGCGGCAGTGGTTTGTCAGTACAACGCTGGTCAGCCTGGTCAATCTGGTAATAATGATTGCGGTTCTTCTTACGGAAGAAGGTATTCTCATTTGGCTGCATGACCGGAAAAGTACGGTAAACCCGGTTCCGGTTGAGGTATTCCGTCAGGCGCTCTTTCTGTTCGCGGTCGGAGCGGTAATGATAAGCGTGATTGCATTTGTCCGTGAAATGTCGCATAACGCTCTGTCATTCTTCGCGCTTCTGATCGGAATTACGGTGTCATTCTGGATGGGAACCGGTCTTTACGGCTATATGAAGGAGGCCTACGCGAACGGGTTCGGCTACAATCCGAACGGCTGGCTGTACCGTATCCGTCTGCTGTATCGCGCTTTCTCAGGCGAACCGGGTTGGTTACGGGACAATCTTCAGGTGTGTTATGATATACCGGCTCTTCTTCTGAACCTTCTTTTCGCGTCCGGAATCCTTTTCCTTGCGGCACGCATAGCCGACCGGTCTTATGCCGAATATGTCGGTGCGGAACACCGGAACAAGAGCCTGTTTATCACTTTCGTTCTGCTGACGAATCTTGTCCCGATGCTTATCGCTATGACGCAGATCGTGACGGGCGACGGGAGTGATGGGTACATCGCGATTCTTCTTATCGTTCTGTTAGCCGTGCTGACGGTTATCCTGTTCTGCAGACTGTTTCAGGAAAAGCCGGGGAGGAGACTGCTGTATGGTCTCGGCATCGCTGCGCTTTCCGTTCTTGCGCTTTGCGCTGCAGCCAAAGTATTTACGATGATCGACGGCATTGTTCCGGCGCAGGACCACATTGTTGCAGTGCAGCAGGACGGATATCTTTTCACGGATGCAGATGCGATTGCGGAAGCATACGAGGATATTTCGGAAGCAAAGGGTCTGCGAAACGAAAGAGAGAAGCGGAACGGAGCTTATTACACCGTTTTCACGAAGACAGGGGTACGGGAATACTGTGTCGCGGGCGACGGGCTGATAGAGTTCCCGGCCGACGGAACGCCGATTCCGCGGTATCCGTACGGCAATATCCTGCTTGAATACGGGAAGAAGCCGGTCAAACTGAGCACATTCAAAAAGACAAAGGATCTGGAGGAATTTCTGAGCCTGATCCCGGAAGACTATACGGAAAAGAATACCGTATACTATTACAACGGTCTGGGAGGGATCAGTAAATCTTCGGAATACATCTGCAGTACAGACCGTAGAAAGACCGGCTTCGTCCCGGGAAGGCTGAGTTTCTCCTGTTACGGGGTGAATTACATCGCCGGTTATGAGGCCGTGAATTATCCGAGCGGTTCGGATGCGATGAAAATGATGATCGAAAAGAACCTGCTTCCGGAATGGAGAGAAAACTGCGAGGACCTTCTGGAAGAAAGCAGACAGGTAAACATCAGCTTTTACGCAGCCGAAAAGGATGGAACAGTCTGGAGCGGCAGATTCATAACGATGTGCGAAAAAGGCCGTTTTCTTAAGAACGAAGAGTATCCGGAACTCGCGGAATTTTTGGATGACCTGCTGCTTCATCCGGAGAACTATGTTGCCGGTGACGACGGAGTCGTTACGTTAATAATGTGGTGGAATACCGAAAAGGGGACCTATAACAGCAGTCTCTACCTGTCCCCTTTGAAAGCAAAGGCGCTTAAGGTCAAAGCGGAGAAGGATGACTTCCCGGCACAGAAGGAGGAAACGGAATGAGCATATTTCATAAAAAAGCATTTCGGGATTTCTATAAACGGGGATTCCCGGTGTATCTTGTCGCGGTAAGCTTCTTCGTCTTCTGTGAGATCATGTTCTTCCTTCTGGCAAGAACGACGTATGTAAGCTGGCAGGGTGAGGTATACCGCGTGGAAGTGTTCGATCTGATGATCCCCGGGATATGCTTCGCGGCAATCAGCCCGTTCGTCATGGTGTTTCGGAAAATGGGAACCCATATATCGAGACAGAGCGGAGACCTGTTCTGGTCGCTTCCGGTAACCAAGACAGGTCTTTGCGGAACGCTGATCGCGGTCGCATTTTCCTACCTCGCGGTCTATCTCGCGGCGGTACTCCTGACGGATGCAGTATGCTTCAACGTTACTCCTAACGTCGTTGTCGGGAAACATTATTTCATAGGGAAGATTGCGATGACCACGGTGCTTTTTCTGATGCATCTCGGGATTGCGCTGTTCTGTTTTTCGAAAGCTTCGGGGGCGCTCTGGTACGGCGTTTATTCCGTGGCATTCGTCCTGCTTGTGTTGATGGCTTTCTGGTGCTGGGACGTCATCATAACGGAACATGCATATACCTGGCTTGATGATTACCGCGCAATGTGGGAACAAAGGACGGGAGGCCGTGTAGAAGCGGGTCTTCAGGAACTGTCCTCGCGGATACTCTTTTCCGAAGGGATGAACTGGGATCTGTGGTACTGCTTCGGCAAGGTTGTCTTCGTCCCAATCGTATTGGGTATCGGTCTGATCGCATTAAGTTTCCGGTCGTTTCATTGCCATAAGGCGGAACGGGCGGATGGGAAGAATCTTTCGAAGACCATGCATATCCTGTTTCAGGGAACACTTCTGTGGTGTATCTGGTTTCAATTGATGGGAGCGGACTTCCCGGACATGATCCGCGGATTCCTGATATTGACGCCGATATGTCTCATATGGGAAGGCTTTTTTCAAAGAAATCCGCGCAAAGTGTACCGGGCATGGCCGGGGATTTCCATCGGTATGGGATTAAGCGGACTGATGCTGCTTTTAGCGTGCATATAGTGTTTGAGGGGGATATACAATAAAAAAA
>JAGADM010000040.1 GCA_017613595.1 Lachnospiraceae bacterium
ATTGTCATCGCGATTATCGGCGGCATTTTCGGTGAGGGAGCAGTATACCAGATTTTCAGCGGACTGGCGCAGCTGGTGTATATGGTTTGCCTGTACGGAGCCCTGCAGAGCCTTACGGAGGAAGATCTTCCTTCTCTGTCGAATAAATGGTCGCTTATGGGGAAGGGGGTAATCCTGATCTGCCTTTTCAAAACCGTTGCGGAAACGCTGGTAGCGATTGCCAAAAACGGTGATTCCTTGGAAGGTTACATGAATGCCTACAAGGTGGAACTGGCAGCGTATGTGGTTGCCTTTGTATTTTCCGTTATTGAAATCGTTTTGCTGAAGAAAACAGCAGATGCTATCGGCGGTGTCGGGTACGAGGTATCCCTCGTCGATCATCGCTCTGACGAATACTAAACGAAAACCCGCGCCGGCGCTGTCCGGTGCGGGTTTTTTATGGCATTTGCCATAGGAAAATGTGACGTTCTTTTCGAAGAAATCACTTGTATGAACTGTCGATAAGTGATATATTATAAAGTTGGAAACAAATGACCGTTTATCGGCATGAAAAGATATGAAAGGAGTCAAGAATCATGGGATTTATTGACAGAATCAAAGAAAGAGCAAAGCAGGACAAGAAGACGATTGTTCTGCCCGAGTCCATGGACAGAAGAACATGGGAAGCAGTGGAAATCATCCTGAAGGAAGGCATTGCGAATATCATCGTTCTCGGTACTCCTGAGGAGTGCGCAGAGAACAGCAAGGGTCTTGATGTTGCCGGCGCTACGGTAATCGATCCTCATACCGCTCCCGAGCTTCAGGCTTATATCGACAAGCTTGTTGAGCTTCGTCAGGCAAAGGGCATGACCCCCGAGGAAGCTAAGAAGCTCCTTACGACCGACTATATGTACTATGCATGCATGATGGTTAAGATGGGTGCGGCAGACGGCGTTGTATCCGGTGCCTGCCATTCGACCGCTAACACCCTTCGTCCGTCTCTTCAGATCATCAAGACGAAGCCCGGCACGAAGCTTGTATCCGCTTTCTTCATGATGATCGTTCCGAACTGCGAGTACGGTGCAGACGGCACGTTCCTGTTTGCCGATTCCGGTCTTGAGCAGAATCCCGATCCGGAGAAGCTGGCCGCTATCGCCATCAGCTCCGCAGAGTCCTTTGAACTCCTTGTTGAGAAGCAGGCTAAGGTTGCCATGCTCAGCCATTCCACCAAGGGCAGCGCAAAGCATGCCGATGTTGACAAGGTTCTTGCCGCTACCGCTATTGCAAAGGAACTTCGTCCTGACATCCTTTTGGACGGCGAGCTTCAGGCTGATGCCGCTATGGTTCCTTCCGTAGGCGCTTCCAAGGCTCCGGGCAGCAACGTAGCAGGTCAGGCTAACGTTCTCGTATTCCCCGACCTTGATGCCGGTAACATCGGTTACAAGCTCGTTCAGAGACTTGCAAAGGCAGAAGCTTACGGCCCTATCACCCAGGGTATCGCTGCTCCGATCAACGACCTGTCCCGCGGCTGCATCGCCGAGGATATCGTTGGTGTAGTTGCCATCACGGCTGTTCAGGCCATCGGCAAGTAATTCAGTGAATACATAACGGCGGGCGACCTTAGCCGCCTGCCGTTTGATTTTTTAGGAGGAAACATGAAAGTATTGGTCATCAACTGCGGCAGCAGTTCCTTAAAGTATCAGCTGATTGACTCCGAGACCGAGCAGGCTCTGGCCGTTGGTCTTTGCGAGCGTATCGGCATTGACGGACGTCTGAAGCACACCCCCGCCGGCGGCGAGAAGGTTACGCTTGAGGATCCGCTTCCGAATCACGAAGTAGCCATCAAGAACGTGCTGGCAGCTCTCACGAATCCCGAGTACGGTGTCATCAAGGATCTCTCCGAGATCGGTGCCGTAGGTCACCGTGTCGTACACGGCGGTGAGAAGTTCACGAAGTCCGTAATCATCAATGACGAAGTCATCGAAGGCATCAAGGAGTGCAGCGACCTCGCACCGCTTCACAACCCTGCAAACCTGATCGGTATCGACGCCTGCATGAAGCTTATGCCCGGCGTTCCGGAGGTTGCCGTATTCGATACCGCATTCCATCAGACGATGCCGAAGGAAGCTTACCTTTACGGCATTCCTTATGAGTATTATGAAAAGTACAAGGTCCGCCGTTACGGTTTCCACGGCACCAGCCACAGCTACGTATCTAAGCGTGCAATCGATATTGCAAAGCTTGATCCGAATAACAGCAAGGTTATCGTATGCCACCTCGGAAACGGCGCTTCCATCAGCGCGGTATTGAACGGCAAGTCTGTTGATACCTCCATGGGTCTTACCCCTCTTGAAGGTCTGATCATGGGTACCCGTTCCGGTGATATCGATCCGGCCATCATGGAATTTATCGCAGGCAAGGAAAAGCTTGATCTTGCAGGCGTTATGAACGTTCTCAACAAGAAGTCCGGCGTATTCGGCATGTCCGGTGTTTCGTCCGACTTCCGTGACCTTGATGCTGCTGCCAACGAAGGCAACGAGCTTGCAAAGAACGCCGTAAACGGTTTCGTTTACCGCGTTGCCAAGTATGTAGGTGCTTATGCGGCTGCCATGAACGGTGTGGATGCGATCGCATTTACCGCAGGCGTAGGTGAGAACGACAAGAAGGTTCGTAAGGCAATCTGTGAGCACTTCGGATTCCTCGGCATCAAAATTGATGACGAGAAGAACAGCATCCGCGGTGAGGAAGTCATCATTTCGACGCCCGACAGCAAGGTTAAGGTTCTCGTAATCCCGACCAACGAAGAGCTTGCCATCTGCCGCGAAACGGTTGCGCTTTGCAAGTAGTTTCAGGGAACAATATGCGGCAGGGTTCTGAAGAATCCTGCCGCTTTTTTAAAACTTTTTTTGGGGGAAAAAGCAATGTGGAAGATTCGTACAATTCGTAAAGAAACAAGAAAAACCGTATGGAACAAGTTTGTGTCTGCTGTTTGTGTCGCATTTGTCTTTCTGGCATTTATGAATATCGTGAAATTTTTCACTGCGGTTACACATGATATAACAGAACAGCCGAACGGGATTATGTTCATCTTCAAAACGGATGGCGTAAAACAGAAGAATCTGGCGTATGACTTATACATATTGGACTGCAGGGAGAACTGCCAGCGAATCTACGTGGAAGAGGGGTTTGAGTACGAACCTTCTGAATTGGGCAGTAAGCTCACAAAGCTGAAAGAGAAACGGTTTAAGCACGAAGCCGAAATCGAATACTTTACGCGGGATGACAGAGACGAATACATCGAACAGAATTATGAACTCTCGTCATCCTACCGGAAAGGCTTCCCGAAAACGATAATCTGGAGAATGATTCCCATTAACAGAAGCATTGTCGGCGAGATCGGGAAACTGCTTCTTCGCCTTCTTTTCCTTGTTCTGGTCTTGATTGTCGGACTCGGAAAAGACTGGTTTTACCTTGGGGTTGTACGAAGAGACGAACAGAGCATGTGGTCCTCCGCTGAGGACCTGACTTATGACGGAAGAGGAATCGGAATCTATCTTTTGGCCCACATCAAAGTGTTCCTTTGGAGTCTTCTTCTGATTGTCCCGGGTATCCTTAAGGATCTGGATTACCTCATGGTTCCTTACATCTTACGGGATAACCCGAGATTTACGGCTAAGGAAACCTTCCAAAAGAGTACCGAGATGATGAAAGGCAACCGCGGCCGCGCGTTTTTACTCGGCCTTTCCTATTTGTGGCTTGCGATTCCGTTCATCCCGCTTTATGTTGCTGTCTCATGGTACTTCAATGAGACGGTTACCGTTCTGTTCAGCGTAGTCTGTCTTGCCCTGTTCGTATTCCCGTATACGAATACGGTATACGCACAGTTGTATGAGGAACTTAAGAAGAAGGAAAATGAGACCGTTTCAACGGAAGTGTGAGGGCAATACTCAGTGAAGAAAAAGCAGTTCAGACTGACAAGAAAACAGTTTTTCATCATCCTTTCGGCGCTGCTCGCGGTTGTGGTCATCGCGGAGACAGTGCTTTTGGCGAAAACATTTGCCGGAAAGAAATCATCGAAGAAGACACCTAAGGGGACATCGACCAAAGAGGCCACCCCTTCGCCTGTTCCGCAGGATGTCAGGAAGGTGGCCAGGGTTGATTTCCGGGAGATCCGTCCGGACGGATATACGAGCTGCAAGGTGTTTACTTATGATGAACTCGGACGGGAAACCATGGCCGAGATATACATCAACGGTGAACTGAGAACAGTGGAAATGACCTCTTACTACAATACCGGCAGTAAAAGGGAGACGCTGAGAGTTGCTGAGTCTGATGAGGTGAATGCAGGAGAGCTTACACTGAGCTCGGTGGTTTTCATGGACGACTTCGGAGATGTGCTTCAGGAATATGCAATGGACAGCATCGTGACCTCGGAACAGTTCGATGATGACGGACATCTGGTCGAAATTGTGTTTTCCGTCGCACGCAATAATACCTTTCGCAATGATTCTATTTCGTGGAAGTATTCGGGCGATGTCGTCACCGAGAGAACCGTGACGAAGGGTGACGGACAGACGGCGCGCAGGGAATATGATTATGATGAATCGGGCCGGGTTTGTGCGGTCCGGGAATATAGGACGGAGAACGGAAAAGAAGAAGGCAAACCGTACACAGCGGAAATCACCTATGACGGTAACCGGAGGACGGAGACAGTCAATCGGAACGGGGTGATTAATGAGAATGTATATCTGAACGGGGCGCTTTCGTCTTGCAAATTCACGTATCCTGAAGGGGATGTGCTGGAATATGAGTACCTGATTATTCCGGAATTCGGGAAACTTGCCCGGACCGAATTCGGAACACCGTATCATCAGCTCTGTTGCGTGAGGCAGCGGCACGAAGAAGAGGAAGTCACGATGGTGAACCCGGAATATGACAGCGAAAACCGTGTCATTACAGCCCGTGATGAAGGTGTTACGACAGGAAACTATTACCGACGATTTCGGTATTCTTATGGGGAAAACGGGAGACTGGATACTTTTTACATAGATGTGTTGACCTATAGTGACATACTCGAATATACGACAGAGTATCATTATCACTATGATGCGTTCGGTGATGTCGACAGTATTTTGATTTACACATCCGACGGAGAGCAACCTGTGTCCGAAGTGACGATTGAATGGATTACCGTTCCCGGCACGGTGCAGTAGAGATACAAACGGCTGCCGCCGGCGTGCGGTGAAACAGAGAAAGGAGAGGGGAGGGTAGATGAATCAGAAAAAGAAGAAACTTTTCGGACTGAAGCGAAAGCATTTCATCATCGCGCTTCTCTCGCTGTGCGGCGCCCTGGTGATTGCGGAGGTTGTGCTCTTAGCGGTCACATTTTCCAAAAAGAAGAGCCCGAAGAACGGGAAGAATGAACCAACGGTAACCGGGGAAGCCGGGGAGCAGACAGAACATGAAAAGAAAGCGTATGTATGGAGACCGGTGAAATATCGGGAGACGCTGTACGGCAATCTGACGGAGGATCTGACAATCGAATATGACAATCAGGGGCGCATCAAACACATTACGGGGGCCTCGGGCGAGCTGAGCATGGAGTACACGCTTACCTATGAGCAGAGCGGCGTGATTATGACAGTCGTCGACGAGGACGGCGAGAAAGAAGTGTATTTTTTTCGGGACCTTTATGAACAGCTGACCGGGGAGAGTTCTTTCCGTGTCAAGACAGGAGAATATGAACTGGAGCGCGACGAGCAGGGCTATTGGAAGCGTGTCGTTTATAAGATTACCGAGAACAGGCTGGTTACCGTTTACGGACGTGATTTTGTGTATGACGATGCGGGAAGGATGGCAGGCTATACTGACTGGAAGATGGTCTCGGATTTTCAGCCCGAAGAAACCGCCCAGAACGCATGTACCTATGCGTATGATGAACAGGGAAGAATCAGCCGGGTTGAAGTGAAGCTGTTAAATTTGATCATGTCCTATCCGAGTCCCGGCGAATATGTGTATGAATACGGTGACGGTTGGAAGACAGAGACCAGATACGTCGACGGAGAGGCGGTGACTGTGACCAGATGGGATTATTTCGAAGGCGGAACGCTTTTTGTAACTGATTACAGTCAGAATGATCCGGAGGAGGCGACCCGGAAAATCGGCTGGATATTTAAGATGCCCGATAGTTACACAGGTATTGTGGGAGAGGAGAAAACCACTTCACCGACATTTGAGTCACTTGGAAATTTGGAGTACACCGTCTCTTATGACGAGAAAAAGGGAGTGGCACAAATGATTCTTCGGAACCGCGCAATGGGAGCAGAGCAGGTTGCGAAAAAG
>JAGADM010000041.1 GCA_017613595.1 Lachnospiraceae bacterium
ATCGTCGGCATCGGTATACTTATCCTTATCCGGAACCATCTCGGCTATTACGGAATGCTCGAGTTCGTTATCCTCGATGTTGTGCATTTCGTTAATGAAGTTATCGAGAATATCCTCATTGGAGGAAGCGAGAGAGTCCTCAACCGTTTCGGCGGGAGCGGAAACGGATTCCTTACGGAAGTTGGTAAGGAATGCAGCGTAAGCGTCGTCTTCCTCTTCCTCGGGCTCTTCAATTTCTTCCTCGTCCTGTTCAAGCGTAATTACGGATGCGGCATCCACGATATCCTTGGAGTCGAGTTCTTCATCCTTAATCGGCTCAACTTCAACGAAAATCGGCTCGGAAGCGGTCGGGTCGTAGGCTTCCTCTTCGGGAAGATAGGCATCGGACATATCCGGCTCGAAATCCGGGTCGGAAGAGTAGAAGTCTTCTTCCTTGGGCTCCGAAACCTCAGCAGGAGCAACGGATGAAGTGCGCGGAGCGGAAGAGAAGAATGGATCGGACGGACGGTTCTCCACCGGGTCCTCACCGGGTGCTACTTCAAAACGGCTTCCGGCAAATGTCTGCGGACGTTCCTCTACGGGATCCTGATAGGTGCCACGCTTCGGCGCAGGTTGTGCGGGATTGTTGAACAGATCCAGCAGATCTTTATTCTTAACGTCTTCCTTCTGGTTCTTAAACTGACCGAAACCGGAACCGGCCGTCATCGGAGCATTGCTTCTTGCGGCAGGCTTCTGCTCAAAGAGCTGTTTCAATGCTTCGGAAGAAGGAGAAGAGGTCTCCGTCTTGAAGGATTTCTCCTCGGCGGACTTACGGCGTTCAGCAAGAATCCGCTCGGATTCGGCTTTGCGCTCGGCAACGATACGTTCTGCTTCTGCCTTTCTTTCCGCGGCAATGCGTTCGGACTCGGAAGCTTTCTTAGCAGCTTCCTCAGCAAGGCGCTCCGCTTCGGCAGCGCGTCTTTCGGCCTCAGCGCGTCTTGCTTCGTCGGCCTTACGGGCTTCTTCGGCAAGCCGCTTTGCTTCGGCTTCTGCGGCAAGGCGTTCTTCCTCAGCCTTCTTAGCGGCCTCGGCAGCAGCCTTTTCTTCCTCGGCTTTCCGCTTCGCGCGGCGTTCTTCTTCAGCAGCCTTACGGCGCTCCTCAAGCGCGCGCATCTTTTCTTCTTCGGCTTTCTTCTTCTCGTCGGCTCTGCGTTTCTCCTCAAGAGCCTTGCGCTCGGCTTCCTCACGGGCCTTGCGGGCTTCTTCGGCAGCTTTCTTCTTGGCTTCCGCGGCGAGACGGCGTTCCTCGGCCTTACGGGCCTGCTCCGCCTTATGCTGCTCCTCGGCTTTGCGCGCTAATTCGGCAAGACGTTCTTCCTCGGCCTTCTTCGCCTCGGCTGCCTTGCGTTCTTCTTCCTCTTTGGCTTTCTTTATGGCTTCCGCATTCGGAACGGCATCGTAGCCTTTCTTCTTACGGGTCTCATTTACACAGTACTCGGAGAACAGCTTCGGACCTTTCTTCTGGTCCTTCTTGCTTACGAAAATCTTGTAAGCATTCTCTCTCTGCGAAAACTCGTAAGCGCAGGAGATACCCTGTTCCTCGGCAAACTTAATAAACCCCTGTGCAGCATCCTCTTTCTGCAGGGAAAACATCGGAATCTTTACGTCTCCGGCATCTTCCTGTAACGGAACGTTACAATCCGGGCAGATGGTTACGGAGAAACCGTATTGTTTTTTACACATCGGACAAAAAGCCATATGCAAACCTCCTCCAAAACGAAATCCGATTGATTTTTTCAATACTTTTTAATTATACTATCTTTTTTCAGTTATTTCAAGGAAAATGCATCGCGTAAAATGCTATTTTTCAATTATTCTTGAGTCTAGGAAATCGTCCACAGTATGCTCCAAAAGAGCGGCGGAAAGCGTCGGAAACTGCTGCTTGGTCTGTTCGCGGATATAATCGGCAAGCAACAGGTCCTTTTCCTCATCGCTCAGGGCACTATCGGGTTCGCTCTCCGTGAGTTCATTAAGAGCATTCTGAAGCACTTCCTCGGTAAGGTTTTCCTTCTGCCACGAGGCAATGTCTTTCAGCAACTGTTCTTCTTTATCAACGGCTTCCTTCATCTTACCCATATGCGCAAGAGTATGAATCCCGTACACAATCATGGCAAGGAAGAGAAGACCCATCAGAACAATAAACGGCTTCTCCAAAAAGAAAGGAATAATATCGGTAAACGCCAAAACGGCAACCACCAGTCCGATAATTCCCATAACGAGAAATGTGACGCCGCTCGAATACGTATCCTGCGCCTTAAAGGAAGCAGAGGTGTATTCAAGGTTTTCTTCCGCATGAAAACGTTCGACGTAAAGGTCCTGTTCCGATTCTTCTTTCGGGCTTTCTTCGGGAAGCTCCGGAACAAGCGCCGCGCCGCAATCCGCGCAGACGGTGATTTCCGGTTCATATTCGGTTTTACAGTTCGGGCAATACATAAATGTCTCCTTTGCCGTATTCAGTCTCGTACCGTTCATTATATCGTGAAAACGGATTGCTTTCAATTGTTTTTGCATTTTTCGCTATGGAAATAGCGAAAAATGTGATATTCTAAATATATTAACCGGAAAGGAATCCGAACGTATGCGAAAACCGTTTCTTCCTGATGACGTACTGCTTGCCGTGGAGAAGCCTGCGCGCTATACCGGCGGCGAAGTGAATATGGTGGTGAAGGATCCTGCCGCGTGTGATATCCGGTTCTGCATGTGCTTCCCGGATGTCTATGAGGTCGGCATGTCCCATCTCGGCATTCAGATTTTATATGATATGTTTAACCGTCGCCCGGACACGTACTGTGAGCGGGTGTATTCGCCGTGGGTGGATCTCGATAAGATTATGCGGGAGAAGAAGATTCCGCTGTTCTCGCTTGAGACGCAGACGCCCATTAAAGAGTTTGATTTTCTCGGAATTACGCTCCAGTACGAGATGTGCTATACGAACATTCTGCAGGTGCTTGACCTTTCGGGCATTCCGCTTCATGCGACGGAGCGAGGCGAGGACGATCCGATTGTTGTCGGCGGCGGTCCCTGTTCGTATAACCCGGAGCCGATTGCGGACTTCTTCGATTTCTTCTATATCGGCGAGGGCGAGACAAGTTACGATGACGTTCTGGACCTCTATAAGGAAAACAAAAAGCAGGGCGGAACAAGAGCGGAGTATCTTCGGAAGCTGTCGCACATTCCCGGAATGTACGTGCCTTCGCTTTATGACGTAACCTACAACGAGGACGGTACGATTGCAGACTTTTCGCCTAAGTATGACGACGTGCCGAAGACCGTTCAGAAGCAGGTTGTTACCGATTTGAGCAATACCGTATACCCCGAGAAGCCGGTTGTGCCGTTCCTTCAGGTAATTCAGGACCGCGTGACGCTTGAAATCCAGCGAGGCTGCATCCGCGGCTGCCGTTTCTGCCAGGCGGGAATGATTTACCGCCCGATTCGCGAGCGGAACGTTGAATGGCTGAAGAATATGGCCGATAAGATGCTTCAGTCGACCGGACACGAGGAGATTACGCTAAGTTCCCTCAGTTCGAGCGATTATTCGTGCCTGAAGGACCTTGTATATTATCTGATTGACAATTATAAAGACCGGTATGTGAATGTTGCGCTTCCTTCTCTTCGAATCGACGCGTTTTCGCTCGATGTCATGAAGAAGGTGCAGGATGTGAACAAGTCGAGTATCACATTTGCCCCCGAAGCAGGAACGCAGCGCATGCGTAACGTGATTAACAAGGGGTTGACCGTTGAAGACATTCTCGGCGGCGCCGGCAAAGCGTTCCGCGGCGGCTGGAACAAGGTAAAACTGTACTTTATGCTCGGTCTTCCGGGCGAACGCGATGAGGACGCGGTCGGAATCGCGGAGCTTGCCGAGCAGATTACTGAGGAGTATTACCGGATTCCGAAAGAAGAGCGTCACGGCAAGGTTTCCGTGACCGTGAGTACGTCGTACTTTATTCCGAAGCCTTTCACACCGTTCCAGTGGGCGCGGATGGCCACGAAGGACGAATTCCTTTCGCATCAGCGGCTTGTTAAGAGCTCGATTCAGGAGCAGTTAAATCATAAGAGCATTTCCTACCAGTGGCACGATTCGGATACGAGCGTGATGGAAGGCATCTTCGCGAGAGGCGACCGGAAACTCTGTGCCGTAATTGAGGAAGCCTATAAGGCCGGCTGCATCTATGACGCCTGGACCGAATACTTCAGGTTCGATGTCTGGAAGGAAATCATGGACCGGCACGGAATCACGATTGAGTTTTATAATACGAGAGAACGCGGCAAGGACGAAATCCTGCCCTGGGATTTCATTGACATCGGTGTTTCGAAGAAGTTCCTGTGGCGCGAATACGAGCGCTCGCAGCGGGCCGAAATCACGCCGAACTGCCGCCGCAAATGTTCCGGCTGCGGCGCGGCCAAATTCGGCTGCGGCGTCTGCGTTGAGCCGCGTGATGAGAACGGAACGAGTCTTTGCTATGACGGGATGGATACGGGGGTGAACGGATGAGAGTACGTGTCAGATTTGCCAAATTCGGAAGTGCGCGCTTCTTAGGCCACCTCGACGTGATGCGGTATTATCAGAAGGTATTCCGCCGCGCGGAGCTTCCGCTTATGTTCTCGGAAGGGTATCATCCGCATCCGATTCTTTCGTTTGCGCAGCCGCTTTCGCTTTCCTATACGAGCGACGGCGAGTATTTCGATATGGAACTCCGTGAGGAGATAGACGCGGAGTCGATTGCAGAAAGCCTTTCATCGGCCTGTAACCCGGAGATTCCCGCAAACCGCGTGACTATCTTACCTGACCACAAGCCGAATGCGAAGAAAGTGACCGGCATGTCGTTAATCACCGGTGCCGCCTATGCGATTTCCCTGCGGCAAATGCCATCGGATATTGCGGAAGTGCTTCAAAAATTCGCTTCTGAGAAGTCCTATACGGTCGAGAAGACAACGAAGAACGGCACGCGCGAATGCGATCTCCGTGCCGGCGTGCACGGATTGGGGATACTGAAAGACGGCAGCATTGCCCGAATCTTTGATGACGGAACCTATTGCTTTACGGATGAGGATATGCTTCGCGGGGCAGAACATGCATCGCTTTATGACGGAACCGCAATCCTTGTATTGCTTGATGCGGGCAGCGAACGGAATATCCCCGCGGACGTGTTTCTTCAGGGGATTCTTTCGTATGCGGGAATTACCGAAGTCAGACAGGAGCGGACATTCCACCGGATGGATTTATTCGGGGATAAGGAAGATAAGAAGGTACCTTTATGGATGATCGAATCATAATCTGCCGAAAGGACGGGTTTCTGGTAACGGCTGTATTCCGCGGAAAGGAATGCATCCGTCTTTCGGTATGCAAGGCTTCCGAGGATTTCCGTATCGGAAACATCTACATCGGGCGTGTGGCTTCGATTGTTCCGAATATGAACGCCTGCTTCGCGGATATCGGTACCGGGCAGAACGTACATGTGCCGCTTGAAAAGACCGAAGGAGCGCTAACCTCGCCTTCGCATGCGGATGGTAAGATTCATGTCGGAGACAGCATTCTTCTTCAGATTGACCGGCTTCCGTCGAAACAGAAGGCGGCATCTGCAACCGGAGCCGTATCATTGGTCGGTAACGCCGTGTGTCTACTGCAGGGAAGAAAGGGAATTTCGTTTTCTAAGAAAATCGATGTGCCCGGCTTCCGGGAGGATATCAGAGCACTTTTTGAAGGAAAAACGGGGGACCGCTGCGGCGTGATGCTTCGGACCAATTCGGTTTCGTTCGAAAAGGAACGGATTCTTGCGGAATATGAGAAGCTTCGCAGCGATTATCAGGAGATTCTCAGAAGATTCGAATGCGGCGTTCCGGGTGCATGTCTGTACCGGGGACTTCCGGAATACATGACGATGTTCCGGGATGAGCATCTTTCCAATCTCGATGAAGTCGTTACGGACGATCCGGAAGTTTATTCGGAGATTCGTGAGTACATGAAAGCGTTTCTGCCGGATTTTTCCGGTAAACTTCGGAAGTATGATTCCGAAAAGGTAAGTCTGTATCATCTGTATGACCTCGCAAAAGCCTTCGCAGATGCGCTTTCGCGAACCGTTTCGCTTCCGAGCGGCGGCAACCTCGTATTTGATAAAACCGAGGCAATGACTGTCGTTGACGTGAACAGCGGAAGAGGGTCGGCGCTTCGAAAGAAGAACGCGCTTCATGAGATGAATCTTGAAGCGGCAAGAGAACTTGCCCGCCAGATGCGGCTTCGAAGCCTTTCCGGGATGATACTTTGTGATTTTATTTCGACGGACAGCTCCGATGATGCTGCGGATCTTCTTACAAAGCTTCGTGAATTTACGAAAGACGACCGGGACACCGATGTGGTGGACATTACAAAGCTCGGAATCGTTGAAATCACAAGGCAGAAGAGGGATGTACCGCTTTACGAAACCGTTAAGAAACTCGACTTTACGCCTTAGTATGTTAAGAGAATGTAAAACCTTATTAAGTAAAGGTAAATGATATTGACATTTTGCGCAAGCTGTGATAGATTACAAAAAATCGCAGTTTGCCGGGGGAATTCGTAAGGAAAGGAGGGCTTCAGAATGAAACTTTATGACCGTAACGGAAATTTTGTTGGTACCGTTCGTAAAGAGGAACTTGTTAACACGGAAGAAGCCATCATGCCTGTATCGATTAAGGTTACTCCTGCGAGGGAGATTGTTCTTCCTGACGGTTTCCTGATAATGGGGATTGGAAGTCTGGTTGCAGGAATCGCTTTTCTTCTGACGTTTCTTTCGGACCGGATCGGTTTTTCGAAGGATTTGGTTGAAAATCTTGCGTATTTCGGAATATACGGAACGCGTGCTGCCGGATTTGTTCCATTAGCTGCGTTCATTCAGCTTGCCGCAGGGATTATTCTCATACAGAGATACGGAGGTTTTTTAGTATATGTCTTTATCCATTTGGTTTTTATTGCATCAAGTGTGACAAATCTGGTCACCGGTGATTTGCATTTTCCAAGCCCGTCATTAGGGTTCGATGCGTCGCTTGATATGGTTGCCATGGCGGTTCTTGCAATCCTGTTATACAGACACCGGTCTATTAAGATTTTCATAGTGCCTTTGGTTTTAAAGACACTGTTTTACATGATATTCGGTGCCGGATATGAACTTAAACTGGATTCTTCACGAATACTGATGTCCGTTTATTACCTGGTCGAGATGACCGTATGGTTATATATATTCCTTCGCATACGAAAGAGAGAAAAAAATGAGAGTATATAATCGTAAAAAAGTGTTTATCGGCTGGGTGAGTGAGGAAAACGGAAGTCTGGTTCTCGGCAAAAATGCGGAGGATGACGAAAACGTTTCCGGCAGTTCAAAAACGGATTCTTTGTATTCCGTAATGTTCAGCCTGTTATTCTGGATGTTAGCAGGAGATATCTTAACCATTCTTGGGTACGCGATTATCCTCTCTACGTTGGAGCATGATCTGACACTTCCGGCCTTTTGGATAATCGCATCGGATAACCTTCTTTATATGGCGCCGATTGGTTTTGCCATTCAGTTCTTTGCATTATTATGTGTTTCAGTAAGATATCGCAGATTCCTTTTTGCTTTCGCTTTATATCTGACTCAGGCGGTTTTGGCAATCCTTGTCGAGTATGGGGTTCTGGTATTTGATCAGACGGTTTTTGTCATTACCTTGGCGCTTACACTTTCCGTGGTGTTATATCTTATCGCATTGTACGGAATCGGCCTTCGAGATAATTTGCCGTCGATAATTCGGAAAATGGAAATGCTTCCGCTTGCGATTCTGGTGGCGTTCTTGGCAACCACATCCGGAGTGGTATTATATACCGTAATTTCAATCGATACGTATATAAATTTGAGCAACCCGGTCGATATTCTAGCCAGTTTCGGTACGTTTAATGATGATGGCCCCGGAGAAGCATTGTTTTTCTTCCTGATGACCAAGGCAGAATTGTATATTTTCGGCATCTCAATTCTTGGACGGATTTTGAAAAAGAAGACAGCAAAATGATACGATATACAAAATCACATTTTCAAAGGAGGTGACAGGCATGCGATTATATGATGAAAACGGCATATGCATCGGTTCCGTTCGGGAGAAGAATCTAAGGAATTCCGAAGAATCCATCATGCCTGTCAGTATTACGGTTACGCCCGCGAAGCATTTTATTCTGCCGAACGGCTTCCTGCTGATGGCTGTAGGCGCCGAGGTGGCGGTAATGTCGATGTTACTGTCGATTTTTGCGGAAATCTTTGATTTCCCGAAGGGAATCGTTTCATTCTTATCCGCATTCGGTTTGTGCGGAACGGAAGCGTATCTGTTAGTGCCTCTTGCGTATTTAATTCAACTGGCGGCGTTATTCCTTCTGACAAGAATCCATTATTTGTCCTTTGCGTGTATGTATGCGGAAATCTTATATACCGGTCTGATTTATGTGATTCTCAGGCCGGAATACTGGGACGAACGAAACTATTTCTATATACTGGACATATTCATTATCCTGCTTGTTTTCGGGCTTTACTATATCGGATTTTCCAATATGGCATTTTTACGAATTCCGTATTTTGGGATTCTTTTGTCAATCCGTCTGCTTGTTGCGGCTGTATTGTTCGCATTTGCACCGGATTCAGTCTCCGGATGGGTAATCGGAATTCTGTATTATCTTTTTGAAACGGTTTATTGGTGGCGGGTTAACGCTTCCCTGCAAAAGGAAATCTCATGAAAGTATACAATGGAAAAAAAGAATTCGTCGGATATGTAAGCCGGCAGGACGGAATTTTGAGGCTGCAGAAGGATGATGATTCCTCCGGCCTTTCCGCATGGACCGGTGCCCGTAAGGATTATTTCGGCGTTATGTTTCGGGATTTGTTCCTCTGGTTCGCATTTGCCGAGCTTCTTACGGTTGTCGGATACTTTGTAAATGAGGAGTGGGGCTCTTACAAATCAGAGTATACCTGGCTGAAACTCGTTTCCTCCGATAACCTGTTTCTGGCTTCGCCGTTTGCCTACTTTATACAGATGCTCGCCGCTTTTGTGACGTGCCTTGCCGTTCGGAAAATTCGATGGCTCTTTGGTCTTTTTTGCCTTCGGACCGTTTTTGTTATCGGCATGGCTGTCGGTATTCTTCCGTATAATTTTATTATACTGACCGTTGAGCTTCTGGTAATCGTCCTGATTCCGTTTGTGATACGGCATTGCTTTATGGAATACCTGCAGCACGATATGTCGAAAATATCAGACAAGCTTCCGGGAGCATACCAGTATAATGTATTGATTCCCGGTATTGCGTTTTTAATTTCCATGGCGCTTATGCTTTACGGGTTGATTCCGTTTGCAACCATGTGGAACGCGGAACCGGCGGACTTCTTTTATTACATCGGTAATCTGAAGAATAACAGTGGGAACATTACTCTTGGAACTTCACTTTGCATGCTTCGTGTGGTCGAAGTCTACATGTATCTTGCTGCGGCAGTTGTTGTGATTCGGATTATGAAAGAAAGGGAAACGGCAGAATGAGACTTTATGATGAAAACGGCCAATATGTCGGCGGCGTTTTGGACGCGGAATACGAGAGAACCAAGGATTCTATCATGCCTGTCGCGATTGAGGTGCAGGTGCCGAAGTACAATGCCCCGGTAAGCGGATATACGGTTATGGTTATCAGCAGTTTTATCTCTATCGTATGTCTGTTCCTTTCGCTTGTGTTGAGCGCGGATGTTGCAGAGACTGAGGAAAGCCTGGATGGGTTTCGGGAAGTACTATATTATCTGGGGGTCTTCTTCAACCGTAAAACATGTGTTATTCCCATCGTGGTATTCATTCAGCTGGCGGCATCGATTCTTTTAATTCGTGAGGGCCGGATGTTCCTCGTTGCATTTTGCGTACGTGTCTTAAGTGTAATTCTCTTTTTGTCACCGCTTACAGCTTATGGATGGAAGTTTATGCCGTTTCCGGCCATTTCCGAATTTGTTGCATTATTGATAACCGCAATGGCATTTGCCTTGAAAGCGAAAACTAAGACCGGGAATACCAAATACATTTTATATGCGTTGTTATTATCCATGCTCAGATGTTTGACCGTTTGTTTCGTGGTATATGAGGTATATGTATTCCTGGAAGAGGAAGGCCCGGCAATTGTAATGGCTTATGCTATCCTGTTTGCATATTCCTGTTTTGAAATGGTTATCTTTCATTCAATTAACAAAGAAATTTTCGAAAGAGGGCAGACTCGATGAGAGTATTTGATGAAAACAAAAATCTGGTCGGGTATCTTCAGAAAGATAACGGAAAGCTCGTCCTGATCGGAGCTGCTGAGGCAGAAGAGAACAGAGGAATTACTGATCGGGCTTACGCATATCATACCAGGTGGTATCTGGCACGGGAATTTGCCGACTGGTCCTTCGCCGGCGCCGTGATTACGCTTATTGGGATTTTCCTTTACATAATAATGAACGGGCGCACAGCGGATTTGGATGTTATGTTTCTCATTCTTCCGAATTCCCTCCTGTTAATGGCGCCGCTTACATTTGCCCTGAGGCTTGTCGCGATATTCTTCGGGACGCTTCTGGATGCAAGATTTGTTTTGTCTTTCGGAATTCTTCTCGCGCAGATTCTGGCTGCCGGGTTAGCATATTTCACAGATCATGAGATTGTCGGGACTTTTCTTGTTGCTGTAATGGATGTTGCGTTTTTATACTTTGTAAGAAGTATATTAAAAAGTTATCTAAATATATTACCGAAAAATGTGAAAGCTGATAATACTTTTGAAACGAAGTTCAACCCGGTATTTATCCTGTTCCTTGTGCTCATGCTTCTTGTGTCTCTATCCATACTGATTAACGGCGGATGGGGAGACAATGAGTATACGGTTTTGATACTTGTCTTCCTTACATTCTATCGTGGAATAGAAGCGGCACAGTTTATGCGGGTCGGAAACCTTATCCGTAAAGCAAATTTGTGAGATTTTTCTTGACATTCCCGAAGGTTTATGCTATTTTGTTACAGTATGCCGCACAATGGGGTTTGAAGAGCACGTAAGTGCCACCGTAGTTGGCGAGTAATGATAATAGGAGGTGCCATTATGTACGCGATTATTGCAACCGGCGGTAAGCAGTACAAGGTAGCTGAAGGCGATATCATTAAAGTTGAAAAGCTCGGTGCAGCCGAGGGTGAGAA
>JAGADM010000042.1 GCA_017613595.1 Lachnospiraceae bacterium
ATCCGGCGGTACGTCGATCTCCGTCCCGACATAAGCCCCGTTCTTCTTTCTCTGTCTCACACATTCCGAAAGGAGATATTCTATCTGTCCGTTAACCGACCGGAAATCATCCTCCGCCCACGCCGCAATGGCATCGTACAACTTCTCAGACAGTCTGAGCGGAACCTGTTTCTTCTCTGCCATTGTCTTCTCCTTTCCGAAGGCTCCGGGCCTTCCATGGGTTCGGTATTTTGCCGGGGACGTTTCCGCCCCCGGCCGTTTCATTCAGTAATCCTTAGTAGAGGCTGCCGGAGTTTACTACCGGCTGTGCGTCATGGTTACCGCAGAGTACTACGAGAAGGTTGGAAACCATAGCGGCCTTCCGCTCTTCATCGAGCTGCACCATATTGGTTTCGTTCAGACGCTCAAGAGCCATCTCAACCATACCTACGGCACCGTCCACGATCATCTTTCTCGCATCGATGATTGCGGAAGCCTGCTGACGCTGCAGCATTGCGGCTGCAATCTCAGGCGCGTATGCAAGATACGTGATTCTTGCCTCAATGATCCGAAGACCTGCGATCTTAACGCGGTTCTGGATCTCCTGACGGATACGCTCCGCTACGACTTCGCTCGATCCGCGAAGGCTGCCTTCATCGGCTACGCCGTCACCGGTCGTATCAACGCCTTCCGCCACATCGTAAGGATAGATGCGGACGATGTTACGAAGTGCGGTATCGCACTGCAGGGACAGGTATTCTTTGTAGTTATGTACATTGAATACTGCCATTGCGGTATCTTCAATGCACCAGGTAACAGCCATTCCGATCTCTACGGGAGTACCGAGACGATCGTTGATCTTCTGGCGGTTGTTGTTGAGGGTGAGAAGCTTCAAAGAGAGCTTATTGTTCGGCATTGAAGCATACGTTCCGGGCTGGCCGGTAAGAGGGCTTACCGTACTCTTTACGTCACCGCTCTGGTTCAACTCGGTCTTGGCAGCCGGGTTTACCGAAGAGCAGAACGGGTTAACCGCGTAGAATCCTTCACCCTTCAGGGTGCCGTAGTATTTACCGAAGAGGGTCAACACGAGGGCTTCCTGAGGTTTCAGGACCTTGAGGCCGAGCAGGAACAGCCAGCCGATTGACATCCACAAAACTCCGAGTACGATTGCTGCCGGCTCACCGGTTATGCAGCCGCAGATTGCTGCGATATACAATGCAAGGACCCACAGCAGCCGAAGCATACCGTTCTTCTTGTTGGTTAAGATTTTTTCTTTCATAACAATACCCCTTTCGCTGGTTGTAAGATACTGTGAAATGCTTACGCATGCATTTCTGTTTGATATCAATTTGATATCGTTGAGATAGTAATATCATATTTTCCACCAAATGTCAAGGGGTATTTGTAAATATCTTTTACTTTTTTTTGATAATCGTCGGACAACCGTAAAAAAGCCCCGGAGGAATGCCCCGGGGCTTCTTAATAATAGTTATATATTTCCTGCGGTTAATATGCTCTGCCGCTGCCTGACCGGCAGGTGTTTCGGAACACTTAACGAAGCGAAATCTCCTTTCCGTTTACGCTGATAGCAACAATCTTATCATACGGAACCACATTGTTGGCACCGGTTTCTTTCTCTGTAAACTCGCCGACCAATCCGAATATCCAACTATGCTCTCCCATTTCACCATTCCAGTTTCCCACGCCGGTATGCTTAACCATGGGACCTCCTTCCGGGAAATACTCCCAAACGGTGCCGTCCTCCAATTTAACGTAATCGAGAGTCAGTTTAGGTAAATCTTCATTCACATACAAATCCGAACGGATCATCAATCTGGTCACCGAAAGATCCACTGCCGTTAATTTATACTTATCAAACTTCACATCGACGGGAATCGTCTTCTTCTCGGCCGCATAGTTATTGGTCCATTCAAACTGATAAGTCTCTTTGCTTCCGTCGTTCTCATTATAAGCCGATACCTTCACCTGCATCGGCATGTGACTGATATCCAGATCCGAACCCATGTAACTAATGGAGAGCAGGTACCAGAGTCTGCCGTTTCTGCAGAACGGTGAAAATCCGTTGGACCCACCGACATTTTCTTCTTCCGGAAGAAGGACTTTCCCGGACATTGTAACACTGACTCCGGTTTCTAAATCCATAATCCATCCATCCGGGCAGTCACCCAATAATACATCCGTACTGAATTCACAATAAACAGCATCCACATCACCGATAATATTCTCGAGGGTAACCTTTACGGGACCTTCCTTGGTAATTTTCATCGGAATATAGGCATCTCCCAATTCCTCCGGGCCACTTTCCGAACCGATCGTCTTCAGGAAACGGTTCTGCTTCAGCACTTTGTTGCCGGCCGCAACCGTTCCTGCAAGAAGCGCAGTCAGGCAGGCGGCGATCAGTACGACACGGAATACCTTTCTTCTGCTCTTCTTCGCGTTACCGCTTCCGCTCGTCACAGGCGCTTTCGTGCCGCCGATGTCTGCTTCTTCGATAAAGCGTTCGTCAATATCCGTCATTGCTTTGTTCAAATCAAATCCTGTCATAGCCATCTTTCCTTTCTCTTTAACTGCTTTTTCAGCTTTTTCTTTAAAATATACAGATGATTGCTGATGTACTTTTCGTCTTTCCCCATCTGCTCCGCAATCTCAGCGACCGAATACGAATACCAGAACCGTCTCAGGAAAATCGTACGCTTTTCCGCGGACAGACCGTTCAGAAACGCATCCAGCTGCTCTTTCAGTCCTTCGTTGTCGGCGGGTTCGGCGGTGCGGTTGTCCGGAATGCACTCGGATAATTCCTCGTAGGATGTTAATGTAACATCTCCCCCGCGCTTTTTCGCCCGGTTGCTTCGCAGACGCTCAAAGGCAAGATTTCGGATGCTGCGCATCAGATATGCCTTGAGATTGTCCGGTTTCGCCAGCGGGACGGATTTCCATGCGTTTAAGAGGGTATCGTTCAGACATTCCTCCGCATCTCTCTCGTCCGTAAGAATATTCCGTGCAAGACGAAGCATCTTCGTGCCGTATTTCTTCTGGACCGCTTCCACGGCCTCATCCGAACCGTTACAGAACAGTGCAACGATTTGGACGTCTTCTATCATTACTTCCAAAGACACGTCTTCCTCCTTTCCGGAACATCTCTTTCGCCGGCTGATTTCCTTCTCACCTATATAGATGCAATTTAAGACAGGATATCTAAAAGTTTTTTGTTTGATGGCTCACATTTTTCAAAAAAATGTTTTATGAAGTTCTTTTCGAAACCGATTATTCCCGAAGAAGCCCCGAAGGAATCAATCCTTCGGGGCCGAAAAGCATATATGCCGGGA
>JAGADM010000043.1 GCA_017613595.1 Lachnospiraceae bacterium
ATCCTTTACCGTAAGGGCAAGGCTGTTGAGGTGCTTGCGAACTACGAGCCTTCGCTCCATTTCGTTTCGGAATGGTGGAAGCAGCTGTACGGCGAGTCCGAAGGTAAGGACCAGAAGGGTATCTTCCCGGCAAGCGTTGATTTGACGACCGACCTGCATTCGATGGGCCAGTTCATCCAGGACGGCGCGAGAATCATGTTCGAGACGGTGATCGAGCTTACGAAGAGCACCGAGGAGATCATTCTTGAGGCAGAACCCGTAGACCTTGACGGTATGAACTACCTTGCCGGCAAGACCGTTGATTTCGTTAATAAGAGCGCTATGAAGGGTACGCAGCTCGCGCATGTGGACGGAGGCGTTCCGAACCTTGTGATCCGCCTTCCCGAGCAGAGTGAGTTCTGCCTCGGCCAGCTGTTCTACTTCTTCGAATTTGCCTGCGGCGTGAGCGGCTACATGCTCGGCGTGAATCCGTTCAACCAGCCCGGTGTTGAGAGCTACAAGAAGAACATGTTCGCGCTTCTCGGAAAGCCCGGCTATGAAGAGATGCGTGCGGAACTTTTGAAGAGACTGTAAGCGGACGGCCGGAAGGCAGTTCTGCGGAAAGGAGTCATTATGTACCGGTTTGATGTGAAAAAGGCGACCGAGGAATGCATTGCCTGGATCAGACAGTTTTTTGAGGAGAGCGGTAAAGGCTGCAACGCAGTACTCGGAATCTCCGGAGGAAAAGACAGTACCATCGCTGCAACGCTCTGTGTGGCGGCGCTCGGCGCGGACCGTGTCATCGGCGTGCTGATGCCGAACGGCGAGCAGCCGGATATCGATTGCTCCTACCAGATCTGCAAGCATCTCGGAATCCGCTATTACGAAGTGAACATCAAGGATTGCTTTGACGGACTTAAGAACGCAATCGAAGGGCAGATGGACATTTCAAACCAGACCGTAGTCAACATGGCGCCCCGTATCCGTATGACAACCGTGTATGCGGTTTCGCAGAGCAACAACGGCCGTGTCGTTAATACCTGCAATCTGTCGGAGGACTGGGTCGGCTACTCCACCCGCTACGGCGATTCGGTCGGCGATTTCAGCCCGCTGTCGCATTTTACGGTGCAGGAGGTTAAGGAAATCGGTAAGTATCTCGGTGCTCCGCTGAACCTCGTTGAGAAGACGCCGTCGGACGGCCTGTGCGGAAAGACCGATGAGGACAACCTCGGATTTACCTACGCCGAGCTTGACCGCTACATCCGTACCGGTGAGATTGACAATCTTGAGCACAAGGCGCTGATCGACCGGAAGCACAAGCTGAATCTGTTCAAACTGAAACTGATGCCTTCCTTTGACATGGGAATCGAAGTGGCGATCCCGGAGGAATAATAAAAGAGGCTGCAGTCCCTGATGGGGCCGCAGCCTTTTCTGTTGAATCGGTTTTATCAAGCGGGAACGAACCCTTCGCGGAACGCTCTGTCCGGGTCAGCTGTCGCTCTTTGCAATGCTTTCCTTCTCATGACCGGCAAGCAGCAGTCCGAAGCAGCCGCCGCAGATTCCGCCGACGATGTGTCCGAGCTGGGAGATGTTGTCCTGCTGGAAGCTGTCGATGATCTGTCCGCCGATGAAGATGATGCAGACGATGATAAAAGTGATCGGAATCTCGCCGCTCTTCACATTGGAGATTGAAGAAAGGATGATCAGCATGAATACGATGCCGCTCGCGCCGAGAAGCGCAACGCCCGACGGAGAGATGATCGCGTGGATGATCGCGGTCACAACCGCGGTAACGCCCATCATCTCAAGCAGGTTGCGGCTGCCGTATTTCTCCTCTACAAGAGGACCGAGCAGGAGAATGTAGGTCATGTTGCCGGTAAAATGAACCCAGTCCGCATGACCGATCGCGTAGCCGAACGCGCGGACGTAAGTCATCGGATTTAAAAGCCCCGAACGGTAAGTGCTGAACAGGTGACGGTTTGCCCAGCCGCCCGTAATGTGGTTTAAAAGAAGCGCGAGTCCGCATACCATTACGAAGCAGAGCGTAACCGGCGCGTTGAATTTGATGTGGAATTTCTTCATGAGAATACCTCCGTCAAATGTAAGTGCAAAACATACGGACACGTTCGTCCGTTTGCGGGTATTTTACCATTTTTTACGGAAAATGTCAATCAGTTTTACATTTGCCGATGCTTGCATTATAGGCAGCCGAAAGGTATAATAATAGGCAGTTACAGCCATACGGGAAAGGAGCCGGAAATATGATAAAAGCAGTCATTTTCGATATGTTTGAAACACTGGTGACGATGTTCGCAGGAAGGACTTATTACAGCGAGAACATTGCCGCGGATGTCGGGGTTCCGACGGAGAAGTTCCGCACCGCCTGGCACATGAATGAGATGGATCGCTCCACGGGTGTTCTGACCATGGAGGAGGGTGTTGCGCGAACGCTTTCGGCACTCGGCGTTTCGTCCGATTATGTTCCGATGATATGTCAGAAGCGCCGGGACGCGTTAGGTGACACATTTGCCGCAATCCCGCCGGCATCGATCGGTCTTCTGCAGGAACTGAAGGCACGCGGAATTCTGGTCGGTCTGATCAGCAACTGTTTCTCGGATGAAGCCGAAATGATCAAGAACAGCCGGATTTACCAGTACTTTGATGCCGTGAAACTTTCCTATGAGCAGGGTATCTGCAAGCCCGATCCCGCGATGTATTATCGTATCGCGGCCGAGCTCGGCGTGGAGCCCGAAGAATGTCTCTATGTCGGAGACGGCGGCAGCAACGAGCTGGCGGTGGCAAAGGAGATCGGTATGAAGCCCGTACAGGCACTGTGGTTCCGCCCGCTGATGTTTGAGCCGCACATTCCGAGTCCGGTATTTGATGAATATCCGCATGCGGAGATCCAGCCGGATGTTTTGAATTATCTGTAAGATATGAACGCTGTTCAGGGGAGAATAATGCTTCAGTTACGTAACTATGTGAAAAGCGATGCGGAGACGATCATTACCTGGGTCGCCGATGAACGGACGCTCTATATGTGGAGCGCGGACCGGTATGCACGTTATCCGATCACGCCGCAGGACATGAACCGCCAGTATGACGGGTTTGAAGGGAGTAAGGAGTTCTTTCCTTTGACCGCGGTCGATGACGGGAAGATCGTCGGACACATGATCTTACGGTATCCGAACCCCGATGACCATACGGTGATCCGTTTCGGCTTCGTTATCGTCGATTATCTGAAGCGCGGCAGGGGTTACGGCGGACAGATGATCCGAGAAGCGCTCAAAATCGTATTTGAACGTACGGGCGCGGAAAAGGTGACGCTCGGCGTGTTCCGCGACAATGTTCCCGCGGCGCTCTGTTATCTGAAGGCGGGATTCCATCCGCCGGCGGATCCCGAAGCCGTGAAGGAGAGAACGGTGCCGATCCTCGGAGAAGAATGGGTCTGCTGTGAACTGGAGATTTCGAAGGACGAATACCGGAAGCGACAGGGAGGAGACGAAAAAACGCGTGAAACAGCAGAATAGTTTCGAAAAAAACGGCTTACCGGAAAAATGTACTACAATAGTAGAATAGTGGAAATTGAATGATGAGAATAAAAAACGGCAGGAGCATCTGAGCGGTGCTCCTACCGTATGAATGAGCGTCTTAAGACGGCTGTTTTATCAGCCTTCCGGAAGCTTGAGGTCGCCTTCCTTGATCCATCCCATCTTGCGGAGTATCTCGCAGAACAGAACGGAGAGGATTGCGGGAAGAATGAGGCAGATCATCACAAGACCGATCCAGTCCATTGCTCCCGGAACATATCCGGTGTTGGTCCAGCCGGTAACGACACCGATCTGGCCGACAAGACCGCAGGTGCCCATACCGCCGCAGATTGACGCGCCGTCCATGTGCATCTTGAAGAGGCAGGTCGCGATCGGACCGGTGATGGCCGAAGCCAGTGTCGGAGGAATCCAGATCAGAGGATTCTTTACGATGTTGCCCATCTGCAGCATGCTTGTGCCGAGACCCTGGGAAACGAGACCGCCGACCTTATTCTCACGATAGCTCATGAAGGCAAATCCGATCATCTGCGCGCAGCAGCCCGCAACCGCGGCACCGCCCGCAAGACCGGTGATTCCGATTGCCGCGCAGATTGCCGCGCTGCTGATCGGAAGCGTAAGAGCCATTCCGATGACTACCGAGATGAGAACGCCCATGATGAAAGGCGCCTGATTGGTTGCCCAGTTGATAAACGTACCGACTTCACTCGCACCTTTGCCGATCCACGGAGCGCAGAGGATGGAGAGAATGCCGCCGATGAAGATGGTAACAAAAGGCGTAACAAGAATGTCGACCTTGGTTTCCTTCGAAACCGCCTTACCGAACTCAACGGCGATGATCGTAATGAGAAGAACGGCAAGCGGACCGCCCGCGCCTCCTTCGGTGTTAGCCGCAACGCCGACCGCAAGAGAGGAGAACAGTACAAGCGGCGGAGCCTGCAGCGCGTAAGCAATGGAAACCGCCATGGCGGGACCAGCTGCCTGCTTTGCGTAGGTACCGATCGTTACGAAAAATGTACAGAGATCCGGAAGTACCGGCCAGTCCTCGGGAACAATCTTCAGGAACTGCTCGCCGAGCGTTGCGATGATCGTGCCGATGAGCAGGGATGCGAAAAGACCCTGTGCCATGGCGCCGAGTGCGTCGATACCGTAGCGCTTTCCGGAGATGACAATGTTTTTACGGTTCAGGAAACGGGCGAAACGGCTCTTTTCTTTCGTATCGGCAGCGGGAGTTTCCGCAGCCTTTGCAGCCGTTTCAGTAACCTCGGGTGTGGTTTCAGCCGGGGTGTCAGCGGGAGTAACAGCGGTGTTCTTCTTGTTATCTTCCATGATTCGGAGACCTTCCTTTCCGGATTCTTTGACAAGATGGTATCATATTACTACCATAAGTGCAATGGTAATATTAAACATAAAAAAGTGTTACGGAAAATACTATTTCGGCATTTTCCCAAATGCGATAAGAGTACACTGTTAGAGTATGAAAAACAATCGCCGTTTTCCGGGTGAAACGGCAGGAGGGAGCGTATCATGGAGGAAGCGTTGAACAGGCTTCGCGAACAGGCTGCGGCAGCGGCAAAGGAACTGCTTCAAAAGTCCAAGGTTCCGGCCGGAAGCATTGTTGTTGTCGGATGCTCTTCGAGCGAGATCGGCGGAAGCCGGATCGGAAGCGATTCGAAGCCGCAGGTGGCTCAGGTTGTTTATGAAGGAATCGCTCAGGTATTTGCGGAGGCCGGCGTGTATCTTGCCGCGCAGTGCTGCGAGCATTTGAACCGCGCGTTGATCGTGGAGCGCGAAATATACGAGAAGGAGATCCGTTTCTACGCGAGCCGCGTGAACGTTGTTCCGCAGCCGAAGGCGGGCGGGTCATTTGCCACGGCCGCGTACGGCGCGATGAAGGAACCGGTTGCCGTTGAGGCAGTGCGCGCGGATGCCGGAATGGACATCGGCGGAACGCTGATCGGAATGCATCTTAAGAGGGTTGCGGTACCGCTTCGTCTTACGAATAACCGTATCGGTGAAGCAGGGATTCTGGCGGCCAGAACAAGGCTTCCTTTCACCGGCGGAAGCAGGGCCGTATATGACGAAAACCTGTTGTAAATCTTTTGTGAACTTGCCTGCGATTGATTGACATTTTTCCGAATCATGTGTTATCATTTCGCAGGATGGATTATCTTATACATTCATAGTGGAAAAGAGGCTTTTTATGGGCGGTTTTTTTGGTGTTGCCAGCAAGAATGATTGCGTTTTCGATCTGTTCTTCGGAACGGATTACCATTCTCATCTCGGAACAAGACGGGCCGGAATGGCAGTATATGACCGGGAGGAAGGTTTTGCGAAGGCAATTCACAAGATTGAGAACTCGCCTTTTCGGACCAAGTTCGACAAGGAAGCCAATTCGATGCACGGAACCTACGGCATCGGATCGATTTCGGACTTTGAGCCTCAGCCGATCATGGTGCATTCGCACCACGGCACATTTGCCGTAACAACGGTCGGCAAGATCAATAATGTTGATTATCTCGAATCGGAAATTCTTAAGCTCAATTCTCACTTCTTCGTAATGAGCAACGGAAACATCAATCCCACCGAGCTTGTTGCGGCACTGATCAATCAGAAAGAGAATTTCATAGACGGTATCCGCTATGCCCTGGACGTTATCGACGGCAGCCTTTCGCTGCTCGCGTTAACCGAGAAGGGTATTTATGCTGCCCGCGACAAGATGGGCAGAACTCCGATCTCGGTCGGCAAGAAGGAAGGAGCATACTGCGCTTCCTTCGAGAGCTGCGCATACGCGAACCTCGGCTATCAGCCGGTTCGTGAGCTTCGTCCCGGCGAGATTGCGGTGCTGCAGCCCGACTCCTTCCGGTCGCTTTACGTGCCGGATCAGGAGCACATGAAGATCTGCACGTTCCTTTGGATCTATTACGGTTATCCGTCCTCGTCCTATGAGGGCATCAGTGTTGAGAAGATGCGTTACCGCTGCGGCGAGCTGCTCGCAAAGAGAGACCATATCAAGCCCGACATTGTTGTCGGCGTTCCGGATTCCGGCACGGCGCACGCGATCGGCTACTCCAACGCGGCAGGGATTCCGTTCTCGAGACCGCTCATTAAGTATACGCCCACCTGGCCTCGTTCTTTTATGCCGACGATGCAGCAGAACCGTGACCTGATCGCGAAGATGAAACTGATTGCGGTACCGGATCTGATCAAAGGAAAGAGCATGGTCGTTATCGATGACTCGATTGTCCGCGGAACACAGCTTCGCGAGACTGCGGAATTCCTGTTTGAGAGCGGCGCGACCGAGGTACATGTAAGACCTGCCTGCCCGCCGATCATGTTCGGCTGTAAGTATTTGAATTTTTCCAGATCCAAATCCGAAATGGAACTGATTGCAAGACGCGTGATCGTGGAGCTGGAAGGGACCGATGAGGTCAGTGAAGAAGTGCTGCGCGAGTACTGTGACCCGGACAGCGAGCGTTATCAGAAGATGACGGACGCTATCTGCAAGAAGCTGAACTTTACGTCGCTTCGGTATCACAGACTGGATGATATGGTAGCAGCTGTGGGGATTGATCCGGATAAACTTTGCACGTATTGCTGGAACGGAGAGGAATAGAAATGTTGTCAGAGAAGAATGAAAAACTCCTGTCGATCGCGATTCCGTGCTACAACTCGCAGGACTATGTGAGAAGAGCACTCGATACGGTCGTACCGGCGGGAGACAGGGTGGAAATCCTTGTCGTCGACGACGGGTCGACCGATGGAACCGCTGAAATTGCGCATGAATATGAAGAAAAATACCCCGATGCGGTCCGTTATCTTTATAAGGAGAACGGCGGACACGGCGACGCGGTCATGTACGGCGCGGACCATGCGACCGGGTTTTACTTCCGTGTGCTGGACAGCGATGACTGGCTCAATACGGCCAATCTGAACAGAATGTTAGACCGCCTCGAGGAAGACCGTAAACGCGGTGTTGTCTATGATATGGTGCTTACCAACTATGTGTATGAGAAGGTAGGCTGCAAGAATAAGGAGATCGGCTATTCCTCGGCACTTCCCGTGGAAAAGGTTTTCACCTGGGACGATACGAAGAAGTTCAACCTCGGCCAGAACCTCCTGATGCATTCGATCACGTACCGCAGAGAGATGCTTCTCGGCACCGGGCTCCGTCTGCCGAAGCATACGTTCTATGTGGATAATCTTTTCGCGTATTATCCGCTGCCGTTCGTGAAGAGCATCTTTTATTTCAATTTCGACCTGTATCATTATTTTATCGGCCGCGCGGATCAGTCCGTATGCGAAGAGCAGATGATCAAACGTGTGGATCAGCAGGTACTGATTGCCAACACGATGTATTCGATGCACGATCTGAAGACGATCAAGAGCTTGAAACTCCGCAGATATATGGCACAGTATGTTGCCGTAATTTCCACGATCGTGTCCGCTTTGTATGTCCGTAAGGGCGGCAAGGAGGCAATGGAAGCCAAGAAGGAATTCTGGAGCCGTGTCAAGGCACGCTACGGAAGTACCTATCGGGAAGTGTGCCGGATGATCAAGCCGTTGTATTTTGTGCGCACGACCAACTGGGTCACCAACATCATGATCAACATC
The DNA here is from genome assembly GCA_017613595.1 of Lachnospiraceae bacterium. The sequence continues at coordinate 8,142 of JAGADM010000043.1, forward strand.
GGCTATATCGTGTGCCGTAAGATTTTCCATTTCAACTAGTATTCGGGTAAAGTTATGAAGAGTAATAATATGGGCTGGCTCCGCTTCTGGTGGGTGCTCCTTTATGCCCCGGTTTACATGATCATCTTCTTTCTTGAGGAGAAGTACATCACGGACTGCCATCTGATCGGAATACCGTTGGATTACAAAATCCCGTTCATCGAATGGTTCTTCTTTCCGTACTATATCTGGTTCCCGTTCATCGCGGCAGTCGTTGCGAGACTTTTCTTCAAGGATAAGGTTACCTTCCTGAAGACCGCCGGGTTCCTGTATTTCGGTATGACGATCTTTCTGATCGTCAACGTCGTATATCCGAACCGTCTCGACATCCGCCCGACCGAATTCACGAGAGACAATATCGCAATCCGGCTGGCGCAGGCGATGTACGAAGGCGACACCCCGACCAACGTGCTTCCGAGCATTCATGTTTACAACTCGCTCGGTGTTCTGGTCGGCGTCTGGGCGACCAAAAAGGACATGAAGAGTAAAGCGGTCAAATGGGGCGTGACAATCTTAAGCATCCTCATCAGCTGCTCAACCGTGTTTGTAAAACAGCATTCCGTGATTGACGTTGCGGCTGCGTTTATCCTTGCGGTTCCCGCGTACTGGATCTTCTTCAAAGGCGCATATGCCCGTAAGATGGATACACTTTCCGTATAAAAATCCGCTCTCCCGGGGGCGGATTTTCTGTTGCATTTTCCGTCGGAAAATGATATGATAGCAAATGCAATTTATAGGTGTCGGAGGTTGTAAGAGATATGAATTATCCCGGATTGGTTTTCGGTATAAACGGCGTCGTACTCGCATTGCTGATCGTGCTTGCGGTTGTGATCGCCTTACTGATCGTACTGTATTTCGTCGGTCGCAAGATGCAGAAGAAGAACGACGAAGTCATGAAAGAGATGCAGGCAAGCGCCCAGATGGTCTCGGCGCTGATCATCGATAAAAAGCGGATGAAACTGAAAGATGCCGGTTTCCCTGCCATTGTTATGGAATCGACTCCCAAGTACGCAAGGCGTGCGAAGGTAGCGGTCGTAAAGGCGAAGATCGGTCCCCAGGTTCGTTCCCTGATGTGCGATGAGAAGGTATTCGACCTGATTCCCGTGAAGAAGGAAGCGAAGCTTAAGCTGAGCGGTATCTACATCATGGACGTAAAGGGCGTGCGCGGTCCGATCGTGAAGGAAACGCCTAAGAAGAAAGGGCTGTTCGGCCGTTTCAAAAAAGACAAGTAAGAAAGCCGGGCATCGGCCCGTAAAGAAAGGAAGCCTTTTTGAGGGCTTCCTTTTTCTTTGGGTTTATGATTGTGAGTTTTCAACCGTGATCTCGACTTCGTGGCTGCTGATCATCTCGCCGTCATGCCGCAGCTCGTAGGCAAAGGAAACGGCTGTCTCCTGCGGAGCGGACGAAATGTTCACGCTGATACCGAGAATATCGAAAACGAGTGTTCCGAACGGCGTCCCGTAGTCGCATTTGCGTAATTCGCCGGGAACGATCTCCATGACGGAACAGATGCTGCCGGTGCGGACCAGCCTTGCGCCGGAAGGAGTGACCGTGATCTGCTCCTTTGTAACGGCGGCAGGGTCCTCCGCGTCGACGGAACGGTAGTCGAAACGGTATCCGGTGCCGTCTTCGGTTTCGATGCGGCGGCATATCCCGCGCACCAGAAGTTCGGTCTGTTCGGTTGTGTCGGTTGTCGCTTTAACGTGAATGCGAAGCAGGCAGTTCATCGGGTTCCTCCGGACAACGTTATGAGAAGACTTTCCGGTTGACGTCGGCCTCTTCCAGTTCGCAGGGAAGAATGGAATTGGCGAACCGGCGGAACTGTTCCTCACCGTCGCTTACGAAGAAGCGGTGTTCGCACGGTGTGTCGGACGTCTTCAGAAGGCCGCGCCCGGTAAGCATCGAAGCAAGCTCCTTGGCGGTCTCGTAGGCAGGGTTGACAAGCGTTACGTCGGGGCCGGCAACCTCGCCGATCACTTCCGTGAGAAGCGGGTAGTGCGTGCAGCCGAGTACGAGTGTGTCCACACCCTCCGAAAGAAGAGGAGCGAGGTAGCGCTCCGCCATCATCTTCGTGACGGTGTCATTCTGAAGCCCTTCCTCAACAAGCGGAACGAAGAGCGGACACGCCTGTCCGAACACGCGGACATCCGGAGAAATGCTCCGTAAATAGCGTCCGTAAAGACCGCTTCGAATCGTACCGCTCGTGGCGATGACGCCGATCTTACCGGTTTTCGTGATCGCGGCTGCGGCTTTCGCGCCGGGCTTTACCACGCCGATGACCGGAACCGGAAGCTCCGCGCTCAGCGTGTCGAGGGCAAATGCGCTCGCGGTATTGCACGCGACAACAATCGCCTTGACCGAATGGGAACATAAAAACCGCGCAATCTGGCGGGAATAGGCAATGACGGTCTCCTCGGATTTGTTTCCGTAGGGAACGCGGGCGGTGTCACCGAAATAGAGAAGGGATTCCTTCGGCAGCCGGAGCATGATCTCTTTCGCTACGGTCAGACCGCCGACACCGGAATCAAAGACACCGATCGGTAAATCACAGTTCATGGGATGATCCTTTCCTTTATGAAGTGCGGAAAATGAATATCATATCCGTCTTGATTTTACTCCGAAAGGGGGTTCCTTGCAAGGGGGAGTTTTGGCTTGCGAACGCCGGAGCGTTTTTGTATAATGGATGCGGAATAACGGAAAACGGGAGAGAAACATGAGTTATCGGGAACAGATCGAAGTGACGGCGCCTGCCAAGATTAATCTTTCATTAGATGTGCTCGGACGCCGCGGGGACGGCTATCACGAGGTGCGGATGGTCATGCAGAGCATCCGCCTTTCGGACCGTGTGAGGATTCATCGGATTGCCGGAAAGGACATCGTGCTTCGCAATTCGCTTGCTTATCTGCCGGGCGGCAAAGGAAACCTCGCCTATGACGCGGCGGTGCTGTTCCGGGAGGAGACGGGAATCCAAGACGGAATCTTTATCGAAGTTGATAAGAACATTCCGGTTGCCGCGGGACTTGCCGGGGGAAGCACCGACGGAGCCGCGGTTCTGTGCGGACTTAACGAACTGTTTGAAACCGGTCTTTCGGAGGAGAAGCTGCGGGAGATGGGACTCCGTCTCGGCGCGGATGTTCCGTTCTGCATCATGGGCGGTACGGCACTTGCGGAAGGCATCGGAGAGAAGCTGACGAAACTTAAGGACGCGCCGAAATTCCATGTGCTTTTAGTGAAGCCTTCGGCCGGTGTGTCAACAAAGGAAGTATATACGAGACTGGACGCGATGGAGAGTATCACGCATCCCGACATTGACGGAATGCTTCGCGCGATCGAAGAGGGAAGTCACCTCGGCGTCGCATCGAAGATCGGCAACGTACTGGAGCCGGTTACAAGAGGAATATGTCCGGAGATTGCGGATATTGAGCGGGCGATGAAGAGCTTCGGCTGCGAGGGCGTTCAGATGAGCGGCTCCGGCCCGACCGTATTCGGACTGTTCGCGGACAAGGACCGCGCGAAAGCCGCCTATATGCATTTTAAAGTCGGCGCGCTCGGCGCCCAGACGTTTTTAACGGAGTTCCTCCGGTAAGAGGATTCCGGCAGGAATCCTGCCGGAAAGACGGCAGTCCGGTGAGAATACCTTAAACAGGAAGCAAAACATGATCAAAACATGATAAAACCGCCTCGGAGAGGGAATCAATCCTTTTCCGGGGCGGTTTCCGCATGATGTACTTCTCGGATGTTCTTCTCTGCCTGGCGGCGCGGGATCATAACCTGATGACCGCAGCCGGTGCAGCGGAGTTTAAAGTCCATGCCGACTCGTTCAATCTTCCATTCATAACTGCCGCACGGGTGCGGCTTCTTCATTTTTACAATGTCGCCGAGACGAATATCCATCTGTCTGCCTCTCTGACCGCCTGTGTTCCGCGGGCGGATGCTTTTTTCTTATCATACGGGAAACGGCTGACGAATGCAAGCGGAGATTTCCGCCGGAGGACTCGGCATTTTCCACAAAAAGGTTCTTTCAGTTTGAGTAAAATTATTCTTGCATTCCTGCGGACGGTATGCTACAATTAGCATCCGTGGTATATTAACCCGTATTCCTTGCTCCCGGTAAGTCGGGGGCCAGAGACCAGAAGGAGGTGCAGACAACTATGAACAAGTACGAATTAGCGTTAGTTGTGAATGCAAAGATCGAAGATGATGCCAGAGAGGCAGTACTTCAGGCAGCAAAAGATCTCATTGCAAGATTCGGCG
>JAGADM010000044.1 GCA_017613595.1 Lachnospiraceae bacterium
ATCTTGCCGTGCGGCCGGTCGTCGTAATACTGGAAGGGCAGCTTCTGCAGATGCGCGAACAAATCCTTCCGGATATCGTAGATGATGTTCTGCGAAACGCGGATCATCATGCGGGAACGGATCAGGCTGAAGATTACGCTGATCATGTACACGGTAATCAGAAGTCCGCCGAGCAGGAACAGGAATTTCCTGTTGCCGTTCGGAATCGCATCATCGATTGCACGCTGCGTAATCATCGGAGCAAGCAACGCAACCGCGCCCGCAAGCGCGCTGATGAGAAGCGCGCAAATCATCTTCGGAAGGTACTTCTTTATGTACGCCGAAGCGAGAAGAAGATGCCGGATATTAAAGGGCTCGTCGAGCCGTTCGTCCTGTTTGTAAGTATTTTTCTCTGCCATTTTCCGTCACCTCCTAACCCGCTAAATCCGTCTGCCCGAGCTGCAGTTTCACAAGCTCGGAGTAGTATCCGCCGGCGGCGATGAGTTCCTGATGGTTGCCGGACTCCAAAATCCGTCCGTCCTTCAGAACCAGTATCTTGTCGGCGAACTTGGTTGTGGAAATCCGCTGCGCGATGATAATCTTCGTGCACGGGAAATCCAGGTTGCGAAGGCTGTGCTGAATCTGCTTCTCCGTCTCCATGTCAACTGCCGAAGTCGTGTCATCAAGGATCAGGATGGAAGGCTTTATGGCAAGCGCACGGGCCAGCGAAATACGCTGTTTCTGTCCGCCGGACAGGCCGACTCCGCGCTCGCCGACAATCGTATCGTACCCTTCGGGCATTCTGTGGATGAAGTCCGAAGCGGCAGAGTAGCGGGCGTATTTCTCGACCTGCTCCGCGGTCAGATAGGAGGCTCCGTAAGCGATGTTTCCTTCAATCGTATCGGAATACAGAAGAACGTCCTGCGTAGCGAGACCGATATTCTTTCGAAGGTCGGTCAGCTTGTACTGTTCCACGGGAACGCCGTCCACGCGGACGGTTCCGGAATTCGCCTCATAGAAGCGCGGAATCATCTGAATCAGGGAAGTCTTTCCGCAGCCGGTTTCCCCGATAATCGCAACGGTCTCGCCGGGCTCAGCGGTAAATGTGATGTCCTTTAACACAGGAAGCTTTCCGTCATCATATTGGAAGCTGACGTGCTCGAATTCAACGCGGCCTTCGAAACGGCCGGGATGCGGCATGGCGTCCGGGCGGTCCACGATTTCCGCTTCGGAATAGTAGATTTCCATAATCTTATCGGAAGCGGCGCTGAAACGCTGGAATTCGTTCATGATGTTACCCATCATGCGCATCGGGTTTGCGATGGCCCAGATCAGAAGGGAGAATGCGGTATATTCGCCCATCGAGATCTGACCGTTTATGATGAACAGACCGCCGACCATAAGCAGGATGACCGGAAGGGCATTGGCAATCAGTTCCACGAACGGGAAGAATTTAAGCCATACCATCTGTGTCCGGACATTGGTGTCGCGGTAGTCTTTGTTGGTGTTGTCGAAGTGTTCTTTTTCGTATTCTTCGCGGGCAAATGCTTTGACGACACGGTTTCCGGAGATGTTCTCCTGCGCGTCGGTGTTCATTCCCGCAAGCTTCTCACGAAGCGCCTTGTGCATCGGAGCGACTTTTCTTCGGAAGCGGAACACGATGACGAAGATCAGCGGCGAAATCGAAAGCACGCAAAGCGCAAGCCGTACGTCAATCAGGAAGAAATAGACGGCGGCCGAGGTGAACAGCGTCAGCGACTCGACGATACAGCGGATTACCCATGCGATGTTGTGACGGACGGCATCCAGATCACCGGTCACGCGCGTCATCAGATCGCCGGTTCGGTAGGTGCTGTAGAATTTCATGTCCTGCCGCTGAATCTTATCATAAAGAAAATTACGGATGCGGAACAGCGTTGCCTGCGAAACGCGTTCGTAGGCCATGCAGTCCAGATATACAACGATGACGCGGAACAGCGTCAGGCCGACCATCAGGCCGATCAGGCGGTAGAATTTGCCGGAATTGTCCGACAGGCTCAAGCCGTCACGTTCCACCTGCTGGAACAGGTCGACAATCTTTCCTGAGTAGTGCGGTACAACGAGCTGGAGCATGTTGTAGAGCGCGGTCCCGAGAAGCGCGACGATGAAGAGAGCATGATTCCCTTTCATGTTCTCCCAGAGCCACCGAAGCCGCGATTTCGGGCGGGATTTTTCTTCGTTCATGGTATTCCCTCCAAGAAAAATACAATAACTCTTTCCTTCACACCGAAAGCGTACCAAAAAAACAAATTCGGAGCAATGGCTCTTTCTTTCATAAAGATGTCTTTCTTTCATCACAAATTAGACATAATTGTTGAATAGAGTAGAGGCAGACGATGAGAAAAAGGTTTCTCATTTTTCGTGAGAGAATGTTGTAACGCTTATGGGAGGCGATTTGAATGAGCGAAGAATACAGAGACATGGCTCCGAAGGAGGAGCAGGCAGGGCAGCAGGCGCAGCCGATGCCGCAGCCGGTGCAGCAGGTCTATTATGACCCGTATATCTACCGGCTTCAGCATGAGCAGCCTGTGGTGCGGACGGAGGAGAAGAAACCGTCCTTTGTAAGCCGCTTCTTTTTGCTGGTAGGCGGAGCGATTCTGTTCGGTGCACTGGCCGGCGGCGCATTTATCGGTGTGAAAGCACTTGAAAAGAAGTTCGGAAAGAACGAGGAAACGCCGGTGGAGCAGACCACCGAAGGAACGAACGAATTGGATGTGAAGAAGCCGAAGACCGGCATTGTCCTTCAGACCTCGAAAGATGTCGGAGAGACATCCGTCAGCGCGGTAGACGTATCTGCGGTTGCGGAGTCGGCAATGCCTTCGGTTGTGGCAATCAATAATTACAGTAAGCAGTCCTACTCGTACTTCTTCTACAACTATGAGAGCGACGGAGAAGTACTTGCCGGTTCCGGTTCCGGAATTATTATCGGACAGAACGACAAAGAAGTTCTGATTGTAACAAACTTCCATGTGGTGGACGGCGCCGAGAGGCTTTCCGTGCAGTTCGTGGACGGCACGACGGCCGACGCAGCCGTGAAGGGATCGGCTTCCTCCTCCGATCTTGCAGTGCTTGCAGTCAAGTTTGAAGACCTTTCCGACAGCACGGTGGAAGCTATTCGTGTTGCACGGCTCGGCAGCTCCGACGACGTCAAGGTCGGTGAGATTGCCATCGCAGTAGGAAATGCACTCGGTTACGGGCAGTCGGTCACGGTCGGTTACATCAGCGCCAAGGAGCGCAAGATTACAATCGACAAGGTGACCTACACCCTGATCCAGACCGACGCCGCAATCAACCCCGGTAACAGCGGCGGCGCCCTTCTTAATAAGAACGGCGAGGTCATCGGAATCAATTCCGCCAAATACGAAGACTACAAGGTGGAAGGCATGGGATTTGCCATTCCGATCAGCAACATCCTGAGTCTGATTAATGAACTCAGCAACCGGGAAGAAATCAAGGAAGATGAGCGCGCCTACCTCGGAATCGAGCGGGGTACCGACATTACCGACGATCTGTACGCGGAGCGCTTTAACATTCCGAAGGGACTCTATGTAAATGCCGTTGCCAAGGGCTCGGCGGCCGAGAAAGCGGGCATCCGCCAGGGCGATATCATCGTCCGGATGGACAGCGCGATTATCTACGGCATGAGCGATTTACAGGAATTCCTGAGTTATACGAAGGCCGGCACGGAAATCGAAGTCGTGTTGTACCGTTCGAACCAGGGCGTTTATGAGGAACAGGTCATTAGAGTGGTTTTGGATAAGCGTCCGACGAAGAAGAAATCTTAACACTTCTCTTTATCCGATCCCCCCGAGACGAAAGTTCCGGGGGGATTCTGACACATAAGGGGCCGGCGTTTGCAACCCATAAGAACGGCAGAGCGGAAAATGCGAAGGAAGATGTGTGTTTGGGGCAGAAATACGGGGGTTATTATGAGAAAGAGAATGATCGGGGTTTTGTTTTGTGTATCGCTGCTTCTGACGGCCTGCGGGAAGAGCGGCACAGATAAGGAAACGACGCCGACGCCGGAGCCGACGCAGGGAGTGCAGACATCCGAAATGACACCCGCGGTTACGACGGAAGCCGTGACACCGACGCCGAATCTTCGGGACCTTAAGGGTATTCAGGTGACGGTCGCGGATTGGTGGTCCGATGACACATGGAATGTGCCGGTCAACGCTTATCAGACCGCATGCATGGATGAACTGGAAGCGGCGGAGGAGGCGTATCATTTTACGCTTACACGGAAGAATCCGGGATATGCCTATGAGGAATATGCGTCGAAGATTGCGGAATCCGTCCGGAAGAATGAGCCGGCAGGGTCCGTGATTGCGGCAGACCTTTCCATGGTCGGAACGTTACTCCGGGATGGAATCCTTCGGGACGTTTCCGAGGCAGTCGTGGATTTTACGAACGACAAATGGAATGATCACAATCCGGCTACGAAGATGCTCCGGATAAATGACAGACAGTATGGATTTGCTGCGGGGAACAATGCGGCCGGTCTCGGTGTGTTCTTCAATAAGGATGTTCTACGGGAGCACGGAATTAATCCGGACGACCTGTATGATATGCAGAAGAAGAGTCTGGTGAAGAACATCCGGGACGAAATCGACGAAAGCACGCACTGGAGCTGGGACGGACTCCTGCGGCTTTGTGAGTCACTTTCGGAAGACGCGGACGGAGACGGTGTAGCGGACGCGCCGGTCATCCTTTCGGACGAGCGGATTCTTGTTTACGGAGCGCTTCTTTCGAACGGAACCTTTGTCATCCGGCAGGACGAGAGCGGATTTCTTTATGAGAATGCGGATGACCCGACTGCTGCGGAAGCACTTACGTTTGTGCAGATGCTCAAAGAGAAGGGATATCTGTTAACGGATGCAGATGATATCGCGGCTTTCGCGGAAGGACACCTCGCACTGATGATTGCCGAAGAGGGTCGCGGAAATATGCGTCTTTCCGAAACTGACACGGACTACGGATTCCTGACCTTCCCGTACGGTCCGCAGATTGGGAAGACGGTATCGATTGTGCTCAATGACACCTTTTATTTCATTCCGGATTGCGAAGCAACGAAGGACACAACGGATGACATACTGTTTGCCTATGACTGTTATACCGAACAGCCGCTTTGTTTTGGGGAAGATGACCCGCACTGGAAGGCGGATTACGACTGGAAATTCAAAGACGAGCGCGCTGTCGACGAAACGATTCGCTATATGATAAAGGAGGCGCCCATCTATGTAAATCCGGTATGTCTTCTTTCGGACTTCTCCGACGCCTGGGTTTCGGAGATTCTCAGCGGGCAGAACGTATTGGATGTCCTTAACGCGCACAAGGCGGAGTGGCAGCAGCAGGCGAATGACTTTAACAAAATGTTTCTGTAAATAGTGTGAGCAGAGCTCCGGGGAAACCCGGAGCTTTCTTCCTATAAGGAACCGATAGACAGCGATGCCATAGGTATGCTATAATATACTTTTGATGAAATATCATCAAAACAGTGGGAGGTATCGAATAATGCAAAGAAAACGTCTGATCAGTATCGTGCTTATTCTTATCCTGGCTCTTTCGGCCTGCGGTAAGGCAGAGAAGACCGTCAAGAAGGGAAAGACAAGAGAGCCGGCGGAGATCGGTTCCGGAAAGATTACGCCGTCGAAGGGCGCAGACCCGACGCCGACGCCGGAGCCGGAGAAGACGGAGATTGTCATGTGGTGTATCGCCACGGAGGGTGACAGCATGCATTACGCGTATGAACAGGCGATTGCGCTGATGAAAGACCGCTATCCGACGGTGGATTTCCGCTGGGAAGCTTTTATGAATGATGACTATAAGATGAAGGTGAAAACCGCGGCACAGGCGGACATGCTGCCGGATATCTTCTACACATGGCCGTGCTATTTCCTCGAGGACTTCGTTCTGATTGACCGGGTATACTGCCTGGATGACACTTACAAACAGTATGCGGATTTTCTTCCGGAGACGATGTGCAGAAATACTACCTATAACGGTAAGAAATACGGCATTCCGCTCACCATGAATGTTGTCGGACTGTTCGCCGACATGACGGTGCTTGATGAGGCGGGATATACGGAAATTCCCAAAACAATCGAAGATTTCTACGCGTGCTGCGACCGGCTTCTGGAGCTTGGAAAGACGCCGATTGGACTCTCGCGCAATGAATATGCCACCTGGTGTGTCATGGAAGTCCTGGAGCCCCTTATGCAGCGATTTGCCGGAAGCGCCAGGTACGACGCGATATTACGCGGCAGGGAAACCTGGGATGATGAGGACATTATTGCGGCAGTAGATTGCTATCTGGACATGGTGAACAGGGGGTATTTCGGCAAAGAGAAAACGGTTTACGACAATGACGAAGTAAAGTATTACTTTATGAACCATGAATACGGGTTTTACATGAACGGAAGCTGGAACTGCGCGGATTTCGCGAATTCCGGTTACGGCGAGGACGGCTGGGTTCAGGTCGGAGCATTTCCGGTTGTGGATGCGTCCAAGTCGGACGGCATCGAGTTTATCGGCGGACCGTATGACACGCTGGCGGTTTCTTCCGGTTCGGAAAACCCGGAACTGGCTGCGCAATACGCTTTCGAACTTGCCCGGGAGATCAGCCGTTACGCATATCTTTCCGGCTGCGGCGTTCCGGCATGGAAAATCGATTATGAAGAAAGAGAAATAAACTACCTGACAAAGAACATCGCGCATATGGTCGCCGAATCCGATTATCTGGTGCTCTTCGGTGATGTGGCCATGCAGCCTTACGATGTCGACACGTATTACGGACAGGTCAATTCGATTATGTTCGACGGGATTGACGGCGCGACATTTGCGCAGAATATGAGCAATTACATTTCAACGGACCCGGGGAAGAGAGGACTCCGTGACCTCGGAGGCAGAGAAATCGTATTCTGTGATTATTATACGAATCCGGATACATGGGATATTCCGCAGAGCTATTATCAGGAAGCGTTCTTTGATATGCTTCACGATGCGGAGACGCAGTGTAATTTCAAATTCTCGCGCACTTCCGTAGATGGTTACGGACCCGTTTACGTCGAGACGGCCGCGCTCTCCATCACAAACAATGAGCCGATCGGGGACCTGATTCTTCTAGATAACCGCTGGGTCGGATCGCTTTTATCAAGCGGCTTGCTTCTGGATGTTTCCAATGCGACATCGGTGAACTGGGACGACGACAAATGGAACAAGGCCGTCCTTGATGTCATGAGCATTAACGGAGCACTTTACGGTTTCTCGGCGGGGACCGAGGCAAGAACCGGTGTGTTCTTCAATCGGGCGCTTTTTAAGGCACTCGGCATAGACCCCGACCTTCCGTATGACCTGCAGCGGGAAGGCAAATGGAGCTGGGATGAATTTCTCAAACTGTGTGCAAAACTGACCGTCGATATGAATAATGACGGAAAGACCGATGTCTACGGCGTGGTCGGACAGGACTGGATCGTCGCATTTGCCGCATTACAGTCGAACGGAACCTTTGTCATCACAAAAGACGAGAACGGACTGCTCAAAATGAATGCGGATGACCCGGATGTAATAAGGGCTATGGAGTTTGTGCAGACGCTCCACGAGAAAGGGTATTTCATGCCGACGGACAAAACCGCGAAAGACTGGTCATGGGACTGGTTCCGGTACGCTTTCGAAGACGGAAAGGCCGCAATGCGGATTGACGAAGAATGGGTGTCTTACAGCCAGCTGATTTATGCGGGAATGGATTACGGCTTTGCATGCTTCCCTTACGGTCCCGCGGTCGGCAGAACCATCGCCGTTGTCCGTGATGATGTCATTGTGATTCCGAACTGTGATAAGACCAGAACCTGCATGGACGATATTCTGTTTGCTTACGATATCTACACCGATGTTCCTGCCGGGTTCGCCGATGATGATATTCGCTGGCAGGAATCGTTCACGGTGAATTACGGTATGCATTATAATGACTGGCGGGCAATAGACGAAACCATCCGCATGTTGGTGGTCGACTGTCCCGGCTATATGTACCCGGCATGCCTGATTCCCGATTTCGACAACTATTCCTATATGTGGACCGGCGGGTTTGATGACGGTTTGACTGCGATGGAGATTATTGAGAGTTACCGGGATGAATGGGAGTATGAAACGGAGACGTTTAACAGGGCGTTTCGATAAATTTTCTCCTTGCATTTTGCGCATTGATATGCTAATATGTAACTCCGTGGTATAAAAACCCATATTCCTTGCTCCCGGTGAGACGGGGGCCAGAGACCAAAAGGAGGTGCAAGACAACTATGAACAAGTACGAGTTAGCGTTAGTTGTGAATGCAAAGATCGAGGATGAGGCCAGAGAGGCAGTTCTTCAGTCTGCCAAGGATCTGATTGCTCGTTTCGGCGGTGTTATCACCAATGTTGACGATCAGGGCAAGAAGAAGCTTGCTTACGAGATCCAGAAGATGTCCGAAGGCTTTTACTACTTCATCCAATTCGATGCGGAAGCTACCGTGCCCAATGAGATCGAGCAGAGAGTTCGTATCATGGACAACGTGCTTCGCTATCTGTGTGTTCGCGTAGACGAGCAGTAAAGGGGGAAGCCTTTATGAACAAAGTGATTTTAATGGGTCGTCTTACGAAAGACCCCGAAGTAAGATACTCTCAGGGGGCAAATGCTACGGCTGTATGCCGTTACTCTATCGCCGTTGACCGCCGTTTTAAGCGGGAAGGCGAGCCCGATGCGGATTTCTTTAACTGTACCGTATTCGGCAAGGGTGCTGAGTTTGCCGAGAAGTATCTCAAGCAGGGTACCAAGATTGTTATTACCGGTCGTATTGAGAACGACAATTACACCAACAAGGACGGTCAGAAGGTATACGGTACCCGTATTCTTGTAGAAGAGCAGGAGTTTGCGGAGAGCAAGAATGCCGCAGGCGGTAACAGTGGAAACTTCGGCGGCAACACCGCGAGTGCTCCGGCACCGGCTGCTTCGACTGCAGGAGAAGGCTTCATGAACATTCCGGACGGAGTGGACGAGGAGCTCCCGTTTAACTAAGAATTCATAGGCTGAATTCCGTCAGCCTGACACAATCAGATAGGAGGTACACCGAAATGGCTTTCCAGAAGTCCGATAAGGGTGACAGAGGCGACGCTCCGATGAGAAAGAGAGTTGTTCGCAGAAGAAAGAAAGTATGCGTTTTCTGCACGGAGAAAGAAGGAAACGGCATCGATTATAAGGATGTAAACAAGCTTAAGAGATACGTATCCGAGAGAGGTAAGATTCTTCCCAGAAGAATCACCGGAACCTGTGCAAAGCATCAGAGAGCTCTTACCGTAGCTGTTAAGAGAGCACGTCATATCGCTCTTATGCCTTACACCGTAGAGTAATCGGGAATTCAAGTGCCGAAGGGTTTGTCCCTTCGGTACTTTTTTCGACTTTTTTTGAAAAAGGAATTGACATTTTTCGAAACTCGTGATAACATAAGCAAGCGTGTTAGGGACAATCCCTTCACGAAATAAGATGCGGACTTGCTGGAATTGGCAGACAGGCATGACTAAGGATCATGTGCACATAGTGCGTTCGGGTTCAAGTCCCGTAGTCCGCAGAAGAAAACCTCTTTCACC
>JAGADM010000045.1 GCA_017613595.1 Lachnospiraceae bacterium
AACCATGCCGAAACAAGGCCTCTCGGCTCGATGATCGTGACCTCGAGAAGTTTCATCATCCCGAGCGAAGTGATCACGCCGAGCACGATTCCCGAAAGAAACAGGATTGCCATCTCACGCATGATCATGCCGTATATCTCACCCTTCGAATAACCGATCGATGCATACAGGCAGTACTCGTTGACGCGGTTTCGAAGGAAGGAAATGTAAGCGATCAGTACCGAGATTGCGAGGAAGATCATCACGATCAGAAGGATCATCTTGATGACGCTGTCGATCGTTCCCGCGATATCCTTATCCCAGAGTTCCTTATATCCAACGGCGTCGCATATGTTATCGCCGTTCTCCTCCGAAACGTGCACGCCGTATTTGGCGGCAAGCTTCGCAAAATCCTTGCTGTTGTCGTTACACAAAACGACGTATCCCCATCCGTTGTTATAGTTTCCGCGCGGGGTTCCGAGACACGCCATTCCGTCCGAGCGGAGTGTCCCGACAACCTTGAATACCTGTCCGTAAGAGCCTTCCTGGAACCAGTCGCCGATCTTCATCTTTCCGTTTTTTAAGATGATCTCGTCGACCACGATCTCGCCGTCCCCCGTCGGCATGCGCCCGCCCGTCAGCACCGCGCCCAGGTGTTCCGCTACGAACGGCAGTTCCTCCGCCGGCAGCAGCGGAAATTCGTATCCGAGTCCGCCGACCACGCCGTTATAGGAGGCACAAAGAAACTGTGTGTCATATACCTTGGTTACGTCCGGATCGCTGCTCAGGTCTTCAAAGAACTTCTGCCTGGCTTCCCGGTAGGCTTCGATATAATCCTCGACGTTAGCGTAATCGTTCCGGTTGACCGGAAAGCTTCCGGCGGTCACTTCGGCAAATGAGATCCTTCTCGTATATTCGAAGATGATCGGCTTAAAACTTTCGGTCGTTGCGCCGAGGATAAATGCGATGATATACATCGCCATGAACGTGAGCCCCAGCGCTAAGATCAGCACGAAGCAGGTTCGTTTGTTGTTTTTAATGTATCCGGTTGCGGACAGTCGGCTTTTCATACCGATAATGCTCCTTTTACGCATTTATTCTACATGTGTAGTTTCATTGTTTTATCGCGTTTCTTTGGAATCACATGGATACGGCGTTCCGCGGTTCGTTTCACGCCCTTTTCCCTGAATTCTACTACATCATACCGAATCGATCTGACAATGAAAAGTGACCGCAGTCACATTTTCCGTAAGAAAACCGTGACTGCGGTCATATCGTTATTGATTCTTCTTAAGTTTTATCTGACCTTTATTAACAGCAGCCTGCCGTTTGCGACCGACACCTGCGCCGTCTTTTTGGGAAGCGGCTCGTTGCTGACGCCGTACTGGTACTCGCATGTGATCGAAGCATCCTCAAGCGGATATTTCGCGTTTCGGATCGTTACGCCTTCCGCGAGCCCCGTGATGTTTAAAAGTGAGAAGTAAGCGTATCGGTCTTCGATAAAGGCCGGTTCTTTCGATACGATCTCCATCTCCGAATAATCATCGATCATCTGCGCCTTCTTTCCGAGCGAATCAAGGTACAGAAGGATCGAAACGTTTCCGAGCGTGTGGTCAAGCCTTCCGCCGACCGTACCGATCAGCAGAAACTCCGAAAAACCTCTCTTAACGGCTTCTTTTACGGCATAAACCGTATCGGTATCGTCCTTCTCACACGGAAGCACGATCGTCTCCGTATCAAGGTGCGGGTTTTCATGCGAATCGAAATCTCCGACGATCAGATCCGCCTTCGCGCCGAGCTTATCCATATGCTTAAGCCCGCTGTCGCAGAACACGAAGAAATCCCCGTCCCGAAGGCAGCTCTTCACAAACTCATATTGCTCAATCGCGGCTCCGCCGACGATTACACAGCGTCTGCTCATAGGGTTCAGTCCTTTCTGTCCGCCTTTTCGGACGCGCTCTCCTTACTGTCCGTCAGTTTCCAAAAGATCCAATGCGAAACGACGCAGAGTACCATCGTAATCGCCATATCGGGAACCGTGTATCCGATCGGGATGTCAACGCGCATCAGAAGCCGGTACGCGATGAAACCGATTACCCAGATGACGAGGTTGCGGATATCGAAACGAAGCTTCGTTCCGTTCCTCTTCAAAAGGAAGAAATCCGCGATCTGTACGGCGATCATCGGGGCAAATACGGACCCGATGAAGTATAAGAAATCGGTAATGTCATCCATCGGGAACAGGATTGCGCCTGCGGTACCGATAACGGTTACGGCGATACCGATCCAGCGGCTGTTCAGCTTCTTCGAGATGGATTCGCTCGACACACCAGCCGAATAAGCATCGAGGAAGGTCGTCGTTACGGTGGAAAATACGATGATCAGAAGCCCTACGATTCCGAGGCCCGCCTTTACGACAATCTGCGCGATATCGGACTCTTCGGTAAAGATTGCTGCACCCATGCCGATGATGTACATCCAGCAGCTGACGATGCCGTATACGAGCGCGCTGACCGCCGTTGCCTTTACCGGCTTCTCGGCTTCTCTCGTGTAGTCGCTGATCAGCGGAAGCCACGAAAGAGGCATCGCGATCGACAGTTCAAGAGCAGCGCCGAACGACATGCTTTCACCGTCCACATCGTGGATCACACCGCCGCCGAAGATGACAAAACTGAGGATCACGGTCAGGATGAAAAGCGCGGACATGGAAACCGTGTTCACCTTTCCGAGATTCTTGATACCGATGAATATCCAGAGTACGATCAGAGCACCGATGACAAGACACCAGAGCCACTTCATATCCGCTCCCCATATTCCGCCTGCGGCACCCGCGCCGTCATAGATCATGATCGCGGTCCAGCCGACAAGCTGGATGATGTTGAGTACCGAGAACAGCAGCCCGCCGACGGAACCGAAGCTCATCTTTGCGATTTCCATCGAACTCTGACGGACTTTGCCGCCGATCAGTCCCGCCGCGAAAAGCATCAGGCAGCCGATCACATGACCGAGAAGGATCGTCACAAGTCCCTTCATAAAACCGAGGGACGAATAATAGGTACCGGTCAGGATTTCCGCAATGGAAACCGCGGCACCGAACCAGATCAGTCCGTTTTCGAATACGGAAGTACGCTTCTCGTTCATCACTCCGCCTCCTTCGCGTATTCACCCGTGAGGGCAAATCCGTGCGCCATCGGGCCGGATCCCGTACCGAGGTCAAGCATTGCGGCAAGAGCATCGGAAATGTACGCCTTGGCGCGCTTTACCGATGTGGGAAGATCAAAGCCCTTCGCAAGGTTCGAAGCGATCGCGCTCGAAAGCGTGCAGCCCGTTCCGTGCGTATTCGGATTGTTGATTCTCTTTCCGTTAAACCAGGTGAACTTGCCGTCCGCATAGAGAAGGTCATTTGCATCGTTGACACTGTGTCCGCCCTTAAGAAGAACCGCGCAGTGATACGTATCGCCTATCTTCCTCGCGGCTTCGGTCATATCCTGCTCCGTCTTAATGCTCATCCCGGAAAGGATCTCGCCCTCGGGAATGTTGGGCGTCGTAACCGCCGCAAGCGGAAGCAGTTCCGAAGTAAGCGTATCTACGGCGTCGCTCTTAAGCAGAACGGAGCCGGAGGTTGCTACCATAACCGGGTCGACTACCACATTTGCCGCCCCGTACTGTTTCAGTTTCGAAGCGATCACCCTGATCAGTTCCACGCTCGAAACCATGCCGATCTTGACCGCATCCGGACGGATGTCTTCAAAGATCATATCGATCTGTTCTCCTAAAAATTCCGGGTCCGTCTCCCGGATCGATCTTACGCCGGTCGTGTTCTGTGCGGTCAGTGCGGTAATCGCGCTCATCGCATATACACCGTTCATGGTCATTGTTTTTAAATCGGCCTGAATTCCGGCGCCTCCGCTGCAGTCGCTGCCTGCAATGGTCAATGCTGTTCTCATCTTCATGATAAAACTCCTTCCTGTCAGCATCGTTTTATGAAGCGGCACAAGGTGGTGCCCCCGGTGTACCGCTGTTATGAAACCGGTGTCACGTACTCCGGTCATAATCATATTTCCGTCTGAGAGACCGGCGTTACTGTCCTACCGTCTCCTCCGCAAGCTTCCGTAACCCGCGGCATTCCTTCTCGATATCGGGTGCGCTGAAGATGGCGCTTACTAAGGCAAATCCGTCCGCTCCCGTCCCGGCAAGCTGCTTCATGTTTCCTTTGCCGATACCGCCGATCGCGACTACCGGCACGTCAACCGCATCGCAGATTGCGCGGAGCGTTTCTTTTGAAAGAACGTCCGCATCGGCCTTCGTCGAAGTCGAAAACATCGCTCCGACGCCGAGGCAGTCCGCTCCGTTCCTCACAGCTTCGACCGCTTCCTTCACGCTGTGCGCGGACACACCGATCATCATCTTGTCACCGACCCGCTCCCTGACTTTCGATGCCGCCATGTCTTCCTGTCCGACATGGATTCCGTCTGCGTGACACGCAATCGCAATGTCCACGTTGTCGTTTACGAAGAACGGCACGTGATAGTTTCTGCAGAGTGCCGCGATCTCATTTGCCTCTTTCAGAAACGTCTCCTCATCGAGGTCCTTTTCGCGAAGCTGAACGCAGGTAACGCCGCCCTTAAGAGCCGATTCCACCTGCTCGTAAAGGGTCTGTTTTCCGGTCCACGCGCGGTCCGTTACCGCATATAAAAGCATCGTTTTCTTATCGCACTTCATACTTTGCGCCTTTCTCAAGCTGCTCCGGAGTCATCCGGTATACCGCATCGATAATATAATTCCGATAGGACGAATTCCCGTCCTGCTCGCTCAGTCTTTCATAGGCAATTTCGCCCGCGAGGCCCATCGCGCATACCGCAGCCGCAGCCGCTTCAAGCGGTTTTCCGGGATTGGCGGTCACATAAGCTGCCGTCATCGCCGACAGCTGGCAGCCGGTTCCGGTAACCGAGGACATCATCGGATGACCGTTCCGGATGCAGTACGTTTTCTCACCGTCCGTAACGATATCGATCGCGCCGGTAATCGCGATTACCGTGCCGAGCTTCTTCGACACATTTGCCGCAAATGCGACGGCCTCCGCAAGGTTTCCCTCGCTTACGCTGTCCGCCACATCGGCGTCCACGCCTTTGGTCGTGCCGCTTCCGTTTGCGAGTGTTTTGATCTCGGACATGTTTCCGCGAATTACGGAGAATCGGACGTTCTCAATCAGCTTAAGGGCCGTTTCGGTACGAAGTTTCGAAGCCCCCGCGCCGACCGGATCGAGCACCACGGGATGCCCGAGTTCGTTGGCCTTCTTTCCGGCAAGAAGCATCGCTTCAATGGTACGCTTGTTAAGCGTTCCGATATTGATATTCAACCCACCGCATACGGCAGTGATCTCCTCGACCTCGTCGGCATCATCCGCCATGATCGGCGAACCGCCGCACGCGAGAAGGATATTCGCGCAGTCATTGACCGTCACATAATTCGTAATGTTGTGTACGAGCGGACGGGTGTTTCTCACATTGGTCATCATCTCTTTTAACATGTTAACTCTCCTTCGGTTCATCCATGCTGCCCTGCATCATTCCGAGCGCCCCTGACTTCTTCATGCTGAATACAATCACTCCCGCGATCAGCGAACCGACCGCCGTCGAAACAAAGAACGGAAAGATATATACGTAAAATGCAAGCTTGGAAGCGTCCTGTCCCATGAACAGGATTGCGATCGGATACGCGCACAATCCGCCGAGCACCGCCGTTCCGAACACTTCACCGATCAGTGTTAACGGAATGTTCTTCGTCTTTTTGTAAAGCAGTCCACACAGGAACGCTCCGATCATGCTTCCCGGGAAAGCGAACAGGCTCCCGAGTCCGGTCAGGTTCCGAATAAGCGATGCGGCAAATGCAACACACACTCCGTATACCGGTCCGAGCAATACTCCGCACAGCACGTTGACCACATGCTGGATCGGTGCGCATTTGCTTCCTAAAACCGGGAACGAAAGCAGGCTTCCCACAACGGCAACGGCACAGAACATGCCTGCCAGTGCAAGTTTGATGATGTTACTTTTCTTCATAATGCATACTCCTTTGCGATATCGGGAAACGGCTGAACGAACAGCAACGCTTCCTTTGTGATCAGAGCCACTACGGGCTCTGTCGGAAGTTCGGTCGATGCTTGCTGGCATCCTCTCACGCCGGAACACGGCTTCCCATCGCTGTTCTTCCAAACGCAGGGCGCTCCCCCTCCGTCCGCCGCCGAAGCGGATCCGTTCCTTCCCGCGAAGGAACTCCCTGCCGGAAAGTGGCAGGGCATGCAAAAACGGGAGACACCTGCAGATGCCTCCCGTAATAGAAATCATTATAACGACTACCTACGGCGGCATGATCCGCATCAGGTGAAGGGTCGAAGTTCGATAACTTCCTCTCAGCCTGTCCGCACAGACTCCCCTGTCTCTGTTTTGCAATCTATTTATACTCGCTTTTATCGAAAAAATCAAGCGGTATTTTACAGGATTTCCACCTCCGCTGCCGTCTTCACGAGCTTCGCTCCGACGATTTCGCCGCCTTTTACATAAGGCGCGAGCTTCTCACCGGTCTTTCCGATGCCGCTTCCTCCGGATGTGGCAAATACGACAATCTTCTTTCCGCTCCAGTCATAGCCCTGACAGAACGTGTTGACCACGTTAGGTGCCGCGCCGTACCAGATCGGAAATCCGATGTAAACCGTATCGTATTCCGCGAAATTATCTACGGTACCGGCAACCGGAACGTCCTTCTTTCCGAACTTCTCCTTGTTGCATCGTGCAATCGGATTGATCCAGCGGATATCCGCCTTCGTATACGGCTCCTGCGGAACGATCTCAAACACATCTGCCGAAGTCTTCTCAGCCAGTTCCTTTGCTACCTTCGCGGTCGTTCCTTCCGCGCTGAAATACGTTACCAGATTCTTCATGCCTGTTTCTCCTTTTCCGTCTTTATGAGGTTGTACCGGCGGCCGAAGCATAAACCGCTACAGCTTAATTACTTGTTTCCGGTCTTCCGGAACCGACACTCTGTCGGGATTATAGCTCATGTTGAAACGCTTCCCGTCCTCGCGTCCGTAACCGACCTCTTTCTTCTTCGCGGCCCAGCATACTTTGCCGCCCATCAATCCGTCCGCTTCCACGTGATCGTCCGTTCCCGCAAGCACCCTTGCTACGGTTTCGATGGCTTCGTCAATGATCGTATTGTCGAAGATCTCATGACCGCCGTACATCATATCGAACTCGCCCTGGCGCTCTTTTAACCGCACGAGACTCTTCATGTAATCGATGATCGGAAGCGAGTGGTCAAATTCGACGAGCGTGCTTCCGTTGCAGGCGTCACCGCTGTACGCGATCCGCGTTTTGTGATCGATCAGTATGATCGAACCGGCCGTGTGTCCGCCGGCTTCCGCGACCTCGATGATGCGGTCTCCGAGGTCGAATTTGTCCCCGTCGTAAACCGGAAGCATTATGATCGGATCCCAGTCCGCAAAGTTGTCATCCAATACGATCAGATCGCGGTACTCCTCAGGGCAGTTCTGCCTTGCCATCTCATAAAGCTGCTCCTTTTTATACCCGAACGATGATGCGGCAAGCGCCATATCGCGCGGGTGGATGTAGCAGCGGTCAAAGAAGAAATTGCCTCCGATATGATCCGTATGCGCATGCGTGTTGACAAGAACAATCTTCTTGTCCGTCAGCGTCTCACAGAACTTCTTCACGTTTCCGAGACCGATGATCGAATCGATCAGAAGCGCGTAGTTCTCCCCTACGATCAGATAGCAGTATGCAAACGGACGCTCCACGCCGTTGTTGAAAATCTTATAGCTTCCGTCTGCTATTTCCTCTGCCGAAAAATACGAAAACTTCTCTTCCATTTCATTCCTCCGATTTTATAAGAACCGCTCTGCACGGCGCTCCGTCCGAGCCGCCGAGATTAATCGGCGCCGCGTTCAGAAGATATACGCCTTCCGGCACCTCACCGAGCCGGATTCCTTCCAGTAACACAACCTCCGCACCGAGCATCACAAGGTGCACCGCCATCGGCGCGTCTACCGGTCCGACGGTCTGCGATTCGTTGCCGTATAATTTGATTCCTTTGTCCGCGAGATACTTCGCGGCTTCCAACGTAAGTGTCGCGTTTCCTTTGACGAGCAGCCTCTCCGCGGCACGTGTGTCAAGCGCCTTAGCCGCCTCATAAATCCGCTCCGCGTCCGCGGCCGTCACGTCGCTCTCGTGTTCCGCGACATACGCGTAACCGATAAACCGGTCCATGTCCACACGGTCGATTGTCTTTCCGCCGTCAATAAAATGATACGGCGCGTCCACATGCGTTCCGTTGTGCGCGCACATCGAAAAAGCGGTAAGGTTGCATACCGCTCCGTCAGCGATCCGCAGTTTCACCTCGCGGACCGGACTCGGGTCGCCCGGATACACGTTGCACCCGAACAGTTCCTGGGAAATATCATAAATCTTCATTCTTCTACCTCACCGACATAAACGGTATTCTCTTCGTCCCGTCCGAAAAAGGCATCCTCCGCCCCTGTGCCTTACAGCGACGGTTCAAAGAACGTCGGAACGTCAAATGTGACACCGTTCTCGATCAGACAGTCAATAAACTGCTTATAATATCCGGGCACGAGCTCATCGGTCTCGTCGTGCGCGTGAAGCAGCAGAATGTGGCTTCCGCCGTCCGCAAGCATCGCGGCTCCGCTTCCCGGATTCTTATCGTAAATCCGCTTCCACACATCGTCTGCGGTAAATCCCGAACCCGGACGGATATTGTATTCGGCGAAGTCAAATGTCCAGAACGTATCGATATCCTTACTGAGCCCGAACTCTTTCCAGAACGGATACGGAATCTGGATATCGCAGAGCTTATGAAAACCGTTCTTCCGGAAGTACTCCTGCAGCGCTTCCTTGTTCGCGCCGCCCTTATCCCCGTACGGGAAACGGAACGGACGGAACCGTCTCTCCACACCGGCATCCGCGTACAGTTTGTTTAACACAAGCTCGTTCTTCTCAATCTCTGCCGTCGCCTCCTCGAAAGTGATTGCCGAGAAAGCCGGATGCGAATAGCTGTGGTTGCCGACGATCATGCCGTGCTGCAGCGCGTATATCGCGTTATCATAGTATTTCTCGACATTCTGTCCGACTGCGAACATGAGTGCCGTGATTCCCTTTTCATTCAGGTAGTCGACGATCGCCGGCGTATTGCGCGATGCGATGTCGTCAATCGTTAAAATGGCGTGTATCATTTTCCTCTCCTTTTCCGCAGCGTCTTTCTGCTATTATTCATCAGCGTATAACCTGCCGCGAACATGGTTTCCGTTTTACATATACCGTTTCCGGATTTCCTCGATCACGTGAGCCGTACTCTTCTCAACCGTTCCCTCACGGAAGGGATTCAGCAGATTTCCGGTCTCTAACAGTTCAAAGTAACCCTTCGTTCCGCCGGCGCGGCACAGTTTGAGATAATCCTCCCATGCAGCCTTCCGGTCCGTTTTCATCCGGCCGTAGTACTGGAACGCGCAGATCTGCGCAAGCGCATACTCAATGTAATAGAACGGATAAAGGAAGATGTGCAGCTTCTGCATCCAGAATCCGCCGCCCTCTAAGAATGCGTTACCGTCGTAATCACGCCACGGCATGTATTTCTCTTCGATCGATTTCCATACCTTCCGCCACTCCGCCGGCGTCATATCGGGATTCGCGTACACTTCATGCTGGAATTCGTCCACGCTTACCAGATACGGGATCGTGCAGAACGCTCCGATCAGGTGCGCCGTGATGTATTTGTCCGCTTTGTCTCCGAAGAAAGACTCCATCCAAGGGTACGCAAAATGCTCCATCGACATGGAGTGTACTTCGTTGATCTCCGACGTCGAACCGGAAAGTACGCTTACCGGAATCGAACGCATGGCGAGATATCCCTGGAACGCGTGGCCGGCCTCGTGCGTCAGTACATCCACATCCGCTTCCGTGCCGTTAAAGTTGCTGAAGATGAACGGTGCCTTGAAAAGCGGCATACGGGTCATGTATCCGCCCATATGCTTGCCGGGTTTCGTCTCAAGGTCGTAAAGCTCATATTCCTTCATAAAATCGAAGAATTCGCCGGTTTCCGGACTCATGGCGCGGTACATCTGCCGTGCCTTTTCTACGAGTTCCTTCGCCGTTCCGATCGGAAGCGCGTTGCCGTCCGGGTATTTCAAAGGCTCATCGTAGTAATGAAGCTTATCGATGCCGAGGTGTTTCCGCTGCGCTTCGTAAATCTCCGCCACGGCAGGCGTGATGATCGTCCGCACCTGCTCGCGGAACCGTGCCGCGTCCTCTTTCGTGTAATCGAAACGGTTTCTGGCGATATATGCCATATCCGTATAGGAGGCAAATCCCATCTTCTTCGCCTTCGCAACCCGCACCTTCACTGCCTCGGCGTACTGTGCCTCCAGCTCGCCGCTGATCTGCTCATAAAGCTTCGCCCACGCTTCGAACGCTTCTTTCCGCTCCGCGCGGTCGGTGCTCTGCATATGCTTTAAAAGCCCGTAGAAATTGCACTGCTCGCCGCGGAACTGTGTTGACGCACCTGCGGTCGTCTTCTGGTAAGCCTGACGCAGTTCGCCCTCACGGATGGTTTCGTCAATGATCCTCTCGTCGCTTGTCATAAGGTCCGCGTCAATCAGGCGGAAGAACTGGGCACCGAATTCCTTCTCCAGTTCTTTACGGAACGGGGATTCCGCCAATGCTTTCTGCCATGCGTTGTACTGCGGGATTGTCTTTGCGGAT
>JAGADM010000046.1 GCA_017613595.1 Lachnospiraceae bacterium
TATCACAAATCTCACATTTTGCCATGATACAAGCACCTCCTTCACTTGTGAATTGGTTGCAATAACCCGAACATTCACATAATAACAGAAACACTTTTTAAATGCAAGAACTTTTTTCACGCATTTTCAAAGCTTTTTTCGGGCATTCTGCCTATTCGCTCTTAAGGAGTTCCTGCGCCGCCTCATCCACCTTGCTGTCATCGATGTTGAGGTCCTTGTCCTTCTTGGAGAACATGGCCTTCACACGGGTGATAACCTCGGGAGCCATGTCAACGATTCTCGTAAGCGTATCGGTATCCTTAACCGTGATCAGTCTCGTATTGCCGTCCTTGATAACCAGGATTGCGTTCGGGGAAAGCTTTCCGCCGAGTCCGCCCGCCACGCGGTCGCGCAGCGTGTTGCTCTTGTTATCGGATTCCTTCTTGGCATCCTTATTGAACGCGCCGGCCGCAACGCCGAACGTTACATCCACAAGCGGAAGAAGCACGGTGCCGTCATCCATGCGGATTGCCTCGCCTACTACGCTCTTCGTGGTAACAAATCCTTCCATCCCCTTTAAAAGTCCCTGTACGGTTTCGTTTACATTAGCCATAATCTTCTGTTCCTTTCCACTTGTGATTTATTTTGTTCTGCCTGTTGTACGAGATTGCCGCTATGCCGCCCCGGCGAAGATTTCCTTGGCCTCATCGGGCGTCTCCATAATGGTTTCCTTAACCTTCTTCGCTTCGTCGATCACCTTGCGGATGTTCTTATCGCGGTAAAGGCTGATGGCCCGCGTGAGGAATCCCCACAGCCTTATCCTTCCCTTGAGATATACATCTCCGCTCGCGACAAGTTTTCCTTCAAAGGAAGGCGTCAGCGCGAACCGGTCGGCGATCAGTATGTACCACGGCGAGATTGCCGCGCATATTTCGCCGGTCAGCGACGGATCGTCGAGACCGAACGTAAGGCTTCCGCTGTACTTCTTCGGACAAATGTGCTTCAAAACCCACACAAGCACTTTCCATGCCTTTTTAATTGCCTTTTTCGTGGATTTCTTGGTAATGTACTTCTCAAGAAGTCCTTTCTTCTTCCGTAACAGGATCAGCAACGCTTCGAACGATTCGAGCAGGTCGGTTACCTTTTTGCTGACCTTGTCCTTTATGCCCTTAATCTTCTCGGAAAGCTTGCCTTTGGGCTTCTCTCCGTCTTCTTCACCGGGTGCTTCGGCGCTTTCCTCTTCGGAGCCTTCCGGCTTTTCTTCGGGCTTTGCGCCTTCCTCCGGTTTCGCCGCTTCATCATCGGGCTTTACGGAAGTCTCGGGCTTACCGGATGCCGCTTCAGGCTTGGCTTCAGGCTTGGCGTCCGCTTCAGCTGCGGGCTTTGATCCGGGCTTGCTGCCGGTATCGGATGCGGCTTCCGGTTTGCTTTCAGCACTCTCCGGCTTACTCTCCGTTCCGTCGTTCTCTCCGCCGGAATCGGGTTTATCACCGGAAGCACTGTCGCCCTCTGCTTCTTCCTTATCCTCATCCCCGGTATCATCGTCTCCGGGCTTTTTAATTGCCTTCTTAACGGGTATTCCGAACACCTTCAGGATGTAGCCGTTCTTATCTTCGGTCCCGTCGGGCGTCTTATCGAACAGGTATTGGAAGCAGACAATCCGGAACAGCCAGCGCACCTTGACGAGCGCGTGGACCGTCGGTCCGTCCTTATCCCCGTCCGCCGTTATCTCATACTTAAACGCACAGAACAGAAGCGCCGCCAGGATCAGAAGGACAAGCAGAATAATCGCAAGAAGCGTTATTCCAAGTATCTTTAAAATCAGTAAAACGATACTCACGTCTCCTCCTTTCGTTCCGATGCGGTTTTATCCCACAGCCTGCGGACTGCTCCGCCCTGCCTTTCGGACAATGCGTATTTATTTCAGAAAATACTTCTCCACGTCAAATGCGCCGGTCTCCCGGTACACTTCCCCTATCATGCTCTCAACAAGCTTGAGCGCATTCTCGCGGCCTTCGCTGACGCCGAGAATCGTAATATCGTGGTCTTTGGCTTCCAGACGGAGCGCGAAAAGCGGGATTACTTCAAGAATGCCGCTTCCGGTCGTCGGAAGGATCACGCAGTAAAGCGTACGTTCGGAAGGATGCCGCTTTGTAAGCTGCGCGGTCATCTTCTTACGCTTTTCCTCCTGTTCGGCAGGGATGATCAGATTTTTGCTGATGGTAATCATGATTTCGCCGCCTCCGTATCGGGCTCACTGTCCGCGCTTAAAAGGCTTCGAAGCATCTCCGCCGCGCCGCGCTTCTCACCGACATTGCTGCAGTTGTGAAGCGATTGGAGCACGTAATTCATAACTTCCGTATGGGAATTGAAGAATACCGGCAGTTCCTTGAGAACCGAAGCCATAACCGAACGGTTGTAGCCGCGCGACCGGCCTTCGAGTCCCTTCGCAAGCGTCTCAATCGTCTCCGCGGCAACGCTCTCAAGCTTCTCGGGCGTAACCATAACGATCTTCTGCTCACTGAGTCTCGCGAAAAGCGAGGTCGACATCAGTTTCTTCGCAAGAAGAATCTGCATTCCGTCTTCGCTTTCGGCAAATGCGGCGTCATGCTCGCGATATGCGTCAATCTTCGCTTCCTCTTTCAATACCTGCTCGGAAAGCTGCTCCATGCGGCCTTCCATGAAGGCAAATGCGGGTGCCAGCTCGCCTTCCGAAAGAGCGATCTGCCGTCCGCCGAGAATATTCAAACCGAATTCCGTAATCGAGCCGACCGCGGGAAGCATAAGCCCCTTTGTCTGCCCGTCGGCATTGTCCTTATCGAGAAGTGCAATCGTATAGAACGCATTCACGCACTCCTGCAACGCCATCAGATACTCCGTGCATTCGCCGAGATCGCTGCCGCACTCCGTAACGGTATCCTGCAGGCTGAGGCATGTATCCATGTCCATTTCCGCATCGACCGTCTTCTTCTCGAGCATGTCGATCAGCCGGCCGTACTCTTCGAATACCTTGTCCGTCGGACGATCCTGCATGGCCGCCGCGGAAACAATACGGTAGCGGAAGCCCTCAAGAGCGTCCACATCGGAGTTTCCGTAAATCGTAAAGGCCTCTTTTACGAGGTCGAAAAAGCGGGATTTCGTAATGCGCACCGGCAGCTGCGAAACCATCATCTGGATCCGGAGGTTCACCTCGGCCGCGTCCTTCGCGTCGAAAATCTTACGAAGAAGGTCTCTTGCCTCCTCCTCGTCGTCAAACGGCTCCCCGTTGTCCGAAAGCGAATATTCCACGCGGTTCAGCAGGTATTCGTAAATCGTCAGCGAGTCGCTGAACACCTGAATCTGCTCGGAACGGCGCACGATCTTCTCGCGGATCGCGCTCATCTCGGAAAGGATCGACTCCCGCGCGCTCTCGCCGCGGTCCGAATAGCTGCGGATTGCCTCTAAAAGGCGTCCGTACAGCGTATTGGTCTCTCCCTGCAGTCCGGTAAATTCCATTCCGTACCGCCCGTCCCGAACGGCCTCCGTGAGGTCGTAAAGATGTGCGGTCAGATTCATCCATGCAAGCGAATCATAAGCCTTCGAAAGCTTTTTGATCGCGTTATTGTCAGATTTCATAAACTATCGTTCCTTAATATTGTATTCTTATCGTTCCGCATACGAAACGCATCAATCATTCCGGCCTGCAAGGCGCGCTGTCCGCTCCGCCGGGCTTTTTCAAAGGCGCATTATTCGTTCTGTCCGTCATTGTCCCCGGAAGCGGGCGTTTCGTCCTTCTTCTCTCTTACAACGTGTACATGCGTGTAAAGGTGATCCATGCAGTACTCGTAGTTGCCTTCGCATTTGCTGCAGAAACGGAACTCCAGTTCCGGATCATCCAGCTCGGTGCGGCCGCAGACCACGCAGCGGTGACGCGTGATAACCGTCTTGCCGGAACTGCCGGTTCCGACCACCTGTGCCTCGCGCTCACCCTTACGGACTTCCGCGGCATACTCAAACCGCCGTTTGAGATGCTTCATCGTGCCCTTCCGGTACTTTCTCGTATTGATAAAGAACAGTACGAAGTTCAAAACCGCGACGAAAAATGCCACAGCCATAAAGATTCCGACCTGTTCGCCGGAAAGAAGCAGATTTACAATGGTAAAGACATGAATGCCTGCGTATAAGATACCGATGTACTTAACCTTCACCGGGATGATGAAGAACAGCAGCAGCGCTACCTCGGAGAACTCCACGGAAAACGCTAAGAACATCGAAAGGTTGATGTAATCAAGCGGAATCGGATACGAGAGGCCCGTTCCGGTCGCAATCCTCATTCCCGCATAGATGATCAGCACCGCGAGAATGTTGAAAAGAATGCCTGAAAAATAGAACAGATTGAACCGGAAGCTGCCCCATAGTCTCTCTAATGTCGTTCCGATAAAGTAATACAGATACAGCGAAATCAGCATAAAAAGAATGCCGAGTCCGTCCTGCGTATCATAATTGATCGGCTGGATCAGGAACGTCAGCAGACGCCATACCTGTCCCTTCAGGAACACCTTATCGACATCGAACATCAGCCAGTCATAGTAAAACTGCGGGCTCATCATCGAAATCAGCCACCCTACGACATAGGCGGCTGTTATATATCTCATTAAGTTCTTAATCGCGTACTTTCCGAACTTTTTTTCAAGGCGATAGATCATCTTCTCTTATACTCCCTGTTCCCCTCTTCCGCGCCGGAACAACTCATAAATATTCTAGTATATTATAAATATTTTCAATGGTAATGTCAAATGTAATATGTTATATTATGCGTGGGAGGATAACCAAAATGGCATTTGACGGCATCACACTTTCCGCTCTTGTTTCCGAATGGAAACGCGTACTTTCGGGCGGCCGCATCCAGAAGATCAGCCAGCCCGAAGCCGATGAGCTTTTTCTTACCATTAAGACCGACAGTTCTTATTATCTGCAGCTTTCCGCAAGCGCTTCGCTGCCTCTCGCGTGCCTTCGCGACGAGACCAAAGCGGCTCCGATGACCGCACCCGCGTTCTGCATGCTGCTTCGTAAACACTTAAACGGAGCCCGGATTCTCGACATCCTGCAGCCCGACCTCGAGCGCGTCGTGCAGTTCCGCCTGCAGCACCTGAACGAGATGGGCGACACGTGCGTAAAGTACCTGATCGTCGAGCTGATGGGCAAATATTCGAACATCATTTTCACGACCGAGGATTTTCAGATTATCGACAGTATCAAGAGGGTCAATTCGTTCGTAAGCTCCGTCCGGGAAGTACTGCCCGGCAAACCCTGGTTCATTCCGAAGACCGACGGGAAGCACTCTCTTCTTTCGGAAACTCCTTCGGAACTCTGTGACGCGCTGACCGCGCAGAGCGGACCGGTTTCCACGGCAATCTACCGCACCGTTACCGGTTTAAGCCCGGTTATCGCGAACGAACTCTGCTGCCGCGCCGGCATCAATCCGGAGCTGCCCGCGTCCGAACTATCCGAAAATGACCGTGCGGCGCTTGCCGAGATCCTCGGCTGGCTTCGTCAGCGGATTGAAACGGAATCCTACACCCCCGTCATCTATAAAAAAGACGGGGTGCCTGTGGAATTTGCCCCGCTTCCGCTCCGCACCTTTACGGATTACCCGGAGTACGAGGTCATCGAGAAGTCTTCGATCAGCGACGTCGTACTCGGCTACTATCAGGAGAAGGACGCCGTAACGCGTATGCGGGCCAAATCGGCCGATCTCCGTAAGACCGTGCAGAACGCAATCGAACGTACCGCGAAGAAGCTCGATCTGCAGCGCAAGCAGATGGACGGTACCCGCAAGAAGGACCGCTTCCGTGTGTACGGCGAACTGCTGACGACCTACGGCTATTCCGCCGAGCCCGGCAGCAAATCCTTCACCTGCACGAACTATTACGACAACACCGAGACCACCATTCCGCTTGATCCGACGCTTACGGCTCTCGAGAATGCGAAGAAGTATTTTGATAAATACGCAAAGCTCCGCCGAACCGGCGAGGCGCTTACCGAGCAGCTTGCGGCAAGCGAGGCCGAACTCAATCATCTCGAATCGGTAAGAGAGTCGCTCGCATTTGCCTGCGCCGAAGCCGACCTGAACCAGATCAAGGCTGAGCTAACCGACTGCGGCTACCTGAAATTCCACCGGGAGGCCGGCGCGAAGAAGGCCCGTCCGCAGAAGAGCAGGCCCTACCATTACCGCACAAAAGACGGTTTCGACCTCTATGTCGGCAAGAATAACTACCAGAACGACGACCTGACCTTTAATCTCGCAAGCGGCGGCGACTGGTGGTTCCACGCGAAGGGAATCCCCGGCTCGCACGTAATTCTAAAGACCGGCGGCCGCGAAGTGCCCGACGAGCTGTTCAATATTGCGGGAAGTCTGGCCGCTTACTACTCTTCCGGACGCGAAGGCGGCGGCAAAGTCGAAGTCGACTACCTGCTCCGCAAGAACGTCAAGAAGCCGAACGGCGCGAAGCCCGGCTTTGTCGTTTACTACACAAACTACTCCCTGGTCGCGGCACCGGGAATTGATGAAACTCTGGAGGAAGTGAAAGAATGATCACTGCTGATTTTCATACGCATACAAGTTTCTCCACCGACAGCAAATCCTCACCCGAAAGCATGATTGAATCGGCGATTGCGCGCGGGCTTAAGACGTACTGCATCACCGATCATATGGACTATTTCTTTCCGGAGCACAATGACAAAGGGTTCACGGAATTCGTTTTTGACCCGGACCTCTATTTTGAGACATTGACCGCTCTCAGGAGCAAGTACCGCGGAAAGATCGATTTACGCATCGGTATTGAACTCGGTCTTCGTGACGAACCGGATGTCCGCGAAAAGAATAAAGCGCTTTGCGACGCGCTTATCAATTCCTACCCGTTCGATTTCGTAATAGGCTCCACGCATGTGATTGCCCACTTCGATCCTTATTATCGTGAGCGCTGGAACGGCCGCAGTGCTGAGGAAATTGTCCGGATGTACTTCGAGTCGATTCTGTACAGCGTACGGCACTACGACTGCTTCCATGTCTACGGCCATCTCGACTACATTCTCCGGTATGTTCCCGACGGTGCGGCGCTCGACATGGCGCAGTATGATGAGTTGATCGATACCATTCTCAAGGAACTGATTGCACGCGGAAAAGGCATCGAGGTCAACACCGGCTGGCTCATAAAAGGCGGTCCTTCCGTCAATCCGAGCCGTGCGATCCTCGAGAAATACTACGCGTTCGGCGGACGGATCATCACCATCGGATCCGACTCCCATATTCCCGAAAGAATCGGCGGCAGGTTTGACGATGCCGTGAAGCTGTTAAAAGAAATCGGTTTTAAAGAATATTCCGTATTTCGAAAAGGTAAAGAAAGCCGGCGGAAACTGTAATCCGCCGGCTTTATCTCTGCTGTGTCAATAGATGATGTCAAGATCATCCGTCAGGCACCAGGACTCCGTATTGATTAATTCATCCTCTTTCTCTATCAAAGCCGGATCATAAGGAAGCCCGAGTTCTCTCCGCTCCTCCGCGGTCAGGTACTCTTCTTTCACAAGGACCATCGCATACTCTCGCTCCTCAATCACAACGAGGCCGCTGTAAATGTCGTCCTGCACGGCTTTCAGCAGGCTGCCGTCCTTATCATAAGTATACCGGATCTGATACTTTTGATAGGGCGCATTATCCCAATAATCTTCCGTGATCAGATTACCTCCGGCATCATATTCGTATTGAATGATTTTCGTATCATATCCGTTTACCGCTTCGGCCGCAAGAACAAGTCTTCCCCAATCATCATACTCAAACCGGCATGTCCGAAGTTCCTCCCAGTTGTCGTTGAAATCCGTCCTGAGAACGGTGTTCCCGTCATACGTAAAGCAGCTGCTGTGCCCCTTGGCAAGACCTGTATTATATTGCTTCTCAGAAAGACGGTCCTGTGCGTCATATATTTCCCGGTCCTCCGCGGCAGTTTCGTCTGAAAGGATACTATATGCATACCCGCATCCCCAGACAGGAATGTGGTAATATACGCCCCCATTGAAATCGGTTCTCAACTGCGCAATCCGGCACCTGTTCTCATCGTCATGCCATTCTTCACCGTTCTCCACATACTCGATTCTCACGAGGTTTCCGGAAGCATCATAAAAAAACCGTTCCCGGTAGTTTCCGTAATTCGAAGAAAAATCGGGCAAAGTCTTCCTGATCTGCCCCTTCACGGCGATTTCCTTAATCCGACCGTAATCGTCAAACTTATATTCCTTGTCGGTTTCCGGAGTCGTGTATCGGGTCACTCTCTTCACCAGATAGTATGTGCCCGCATTGTCCTCCGCTTTTACAGCCGTACGCTTCTTACCGAATATGACCGCCAGCAGAACCGCTTCCGCAACGATCACAACTGTGCAGACCGCAATCACCAGAATTCTCAGGTTCTTACTCTTCATTGTGCTTCCCCCTTACCCGTACTGATCTTCTCCTGTTCTCCCTAAGCGGCCGATGTAAACACCGACGCGTAACGCTGTAAGAAGATGTGTTGTAAGTTTAAATGAATGGGAAAATCGGGGCGGTCACAAATATTTATCCGTGTAAAACATCACAAGGACAATAGAATGACATAAACCATGCAGGCTGCAGAATAATCTGCAGCCTGCATACATTTCAAATATTCCTTCACTTTCCAACTATTTAACAATTCTGGAGTAACTCGAAAAAATATCATTACTACGATAATTAAAATAACTATTAAAATCTATATACAACTTTTTACCCCACGAAGCAATCTCCAAAAATGTATAATTACCACATTTATAAGTAGCGGTTACAACAAAGTAATGAGATCCAAAATCATCTACCTGTACAAAATTATAGCCTTGTCTTTCATATACCAAAATCGGATGTTTAGGATTATAAAAGCTCATAATAACAGGGATATCATTTGAAAGCATTCCTTCAATTCCTCTAAGCATTTCGTCCTTTGTATAATACGTCTTCGTGCTTGAGATTATATCATTTGCAATTGTCTTTACACTACCTAAACCAATCGCTATAAGCGCGCCATTTTTAAGTAATGCTTTCGCCAACGCTTCAGCACAGGTATCTCCTCCAACCCATACTGCTTTAACACTTTTACTTGAAAGCCTCTTTTCTAAATAATCATTAATACTGTAGAATGCTTCACCACCTGTAGCATATCTTGCAATATCATCAATTGTTTTAGATTCCGTTTCGAAATACTTCCTATACTCTTTAAAAGCTGTAAGCCTTGTAATACTTCTCTGTCCGCTGAGATATAAATATGTATTGATAGCTGCTGCCGCACCACAAGTACTATACGGCATGTATGCTTCGGCTTCTTTACGATTGAAAAAGACGGTTCCTTCTAAACGTCTGATTGCCGCAGGGTCAGCATAATAGGAGTCGCCTTGGCGAACCCCATAGGTTCCATCCGGAAAATCCGGATCTCCCTTTATAACAACAAAGTTACGATCTTTAATTGACTTTCTTAAATCAGTCTCAAAAATCGGAGTTGCAAGAACAAGCTTATCCTCTTTTTGCCATACCGGATAAAGAATGATATCCTGAGGAGCAAATTTAATTGTACCCTCAAGTTCATACTCTTTCTTTGTTTTATCTTTACTACTACTAGTCCATCCGATTTGAATATACCCACTTCTTTTTAAAGCTATCGCATTAAGTTTAACAGCAGTCCCATAGACAAAATTCTGCGTCAATGTTCCCTTACTGAGAGTGTATCCATCAGTTTTGTACGTGATAGTATAAGTATTAGGTGTCCATACTGCGGTGAGTTTGACATTCGCAGCTGAAAAAGAAATCTTGTCTCCTTTTTTATATACTTTCCCATTAGGTGCCTTCCACCCACTCAGTGTAAAGCCCTGTTTAGTATAATCCGGTGGTATCAATGTCACCGGAGTGCCATAAGTGAAGTTCTGGCTCGTTTTACCATTTCTATATATACCACCATTTCCGTCATACGAAATTGTATATGTTTTTCCTTTCCATATGGCGTATAACGTTGTGTTTTGAGAAAACATAGCATTAGTCGCGCCCGACTGATACATGGTTCCCGTTCCATCACTCTTTGTATTCCAACCCGCAAGAGAAAATCCATCATAAGTAGTAACCGGCGGTGTTAAACTGAATTTCACACCATACGTATATGTCTGCTTTGTTTCACCGCTCCTCCATGTTCCGCCTCTTAAATCATATGTAATTGTTACCGTCTTAGCGGCCTGAGCATTGTTTGTCGGAATCATTCCAACTATTATGGCCAACGTCATAACCATAACGACAATGTTTCTTGTCAGAAGCCTTTTTAATCTCTTCATTCCCTTTTCCTCCATAAAGAAAAATTTATGCAGTATGTTAAGGGAAAACAAAAAAAGCACATTACCCCCTTTCCCAAGCATTCTTTCTCCCTTAACATTCCCACATTGAAAATATACAATATGCACAACACGCATGTCAATATTTTAACATTTTTGTTTATTTACAACATTCATTGAACTTATGCACACATACATACTTTACCAGTTACAGAATATCATAATAGTTTTGTATAAAGGCACAGCGAATTCAAAAGGAGACAATGCAACAGGGTCAGTTCATGTGAACTGACCCTCAGACTGAAGACAAACGCGGTTTTGGAAAACATCCAAAACCGCGTATCTTTTTATGCCATAAGAGTTTTTAGCTGCCTTTTCAACTTAAAAGGCCCATCCGGACCATCCAACAGTCCCTTTCTATCCAACATCTTTGCCA
>JAGADM010000047.1 GCA_017613595.1 Lachnospiraceae bacterium
TCGTAGCATACGTCGAGAGCCTTCTCATCCCATTCCGGAAAATGTTCCATGAACGGAGCGGAGGA
Organism: Lachnospiraceae bacterium; assembly: GCA_017613595.1. The sequence goes on from JAGADM010000047.1 coordinate 66, forward strand.
ACCGCATACGCCGACTTTGATCGAAGCGTCGATCCATTTCATCGCCTTTGCCGTCTCGTTAACCATTACGCCGTAGCCGAACGGATCCTTGTCCCAGCTGCCGAGCTGCCAGGGGCCGTCCATCTCGTTGCCGAGATACCAGGTCTTAACGCCGTAAGGCTTCTCGTGGCCGTTCTTACGGCGAAGGTCGGACCAGTAGGTGCCGCCCTCATGGTTCGTGTATTCGATCAGATCCATCGCGTCCTGCGTGCGTCCGGTACCCATGTTAACCGTATAAAGAGGTTCGGTGCCGATCTTCTCGGCCCACTGCAGATATTCGTCGTGGCCTACCTCGTTCGTAATGTACTGGTACCATGCGGGATCCAGATGAACTTTACGCTCGGACTTCGGTCCGATGGAATCCTTCCACTGCCATGCAGAAACAAAGTTTCCGCCAGGCAGTCTTACAGCCGGAAGCCCTGTCGCTTTCAGCGCGTTGATGACATCGGTACGGAATCCCTGCTCGTCGGCAGTCGGATGCTTCGGATTGTACATCGTTCCGTTAACCATTGTTCCGATCGGCTCAAGAAATGCCGAGAACAGCTGGTTACTGATCTCACCGATTGCAAACCCCGGGTGCACGGTGATAGTTGCTTTCTTACCCATAAATCTTTCCTCCTGAATATATTACGCCGGATGTTGTCCGGCTTCGGCATGAGCGGCAGCAGTAAAGGCGCCGGCCGATGCCTTTATTTCGTACCGGTATTGGTACCGGTGGAAATTCGTTTGATCCATTTTTCGCTCTTTAAGCGGAAATAGCACCAGATCGCCTTGATGATCTGGTCGGACTTGAGACAGATGTAAATCCAGAACGGATCGAGGTGCAGTACGAATCCGGCAATGATTCCGAGCGGAAGAGCGACTGCCCAGAGAAAAATGTTATCCATGAGCATAAGCATCTTCGTATCGCCGCCGCCGCGGAGCACGCCCTTGGTCATAATGCTGTTGGTCGCCTGGAAGATCAGTATGATACTGATCGCGATCATGAGCTGGTTCGCGAGATTCTTCGTATTGGCGCTGACATCATATCCGCCGATAACGGGATTCTTGATGAGTAAAATGATACCCGCGGCGAGAAGTCCGAGCGCAAGGCCGAGACCGAAGAACATCCAGCCCTGTTTCATCGTCTTCTTGCGGTCGCCCTGACCGAGTGTCTGGCCGGTTACGATAGCGCCCGCCTGACATACGCCCTGGATGCCGACCGTACTCATCTGCTGCGTTACGGCAGTGATGGAGTTGGCCGATGTAAACTCGGAACCGAGACGTCCGATTACCATCGCTACGGAGTTGTTTCCGAGTGCGAGGATACCGTCGCTGATCAGTACCGGAATACTGATGCGGATGTATTCCTTAAGAAGCGAACCGGTCTTCATGAATATATCTTTGATCCGGAAACGGATACGCTTATCGACAACAAGCAGATAACCGACGATCATAACCGCCTCGAATACACGCGCGATCAGAGTGCCGAGGGCGGCACCCTTAACTTCCATACGCGGCGCGCCGAAATGACCGAAGATAAATGCGTAGTTTCCGAGAAGGTTTACAAACAGTGCGCCGATCGAAACGAAGAGCGGGAACAATGCCTGTCCGACGCTTCGAAGGACGATCGTTACGGTAAGGGAAGTGCCTAAGAAGAAATAGGTGATGACCGAATACCGCAGATAATCGGCGCCGCGGCGGACAATCTCGAGGTTGTTCGCATTTTCCGCGGCAACGCGTTCAAAGTCAGCGGCGGATACGGTCGTGAGGTCAACCTGTTTCTTCGCGTACATTTTCATAATAGTTTCGGGCATTATGAACGTTGCAACCGCGAAGAGCGTGGCGAGGAGCAGCGTGAGACGGAGCATCAGGCATACCGTCTGCTTGAGTGCCACGGAAGCGTCATCTTTATCATCCAAGTCGGGTGATACCATGATTGCTTCGTTGCGATGCCGTTGCTTCATACCCCAATAGCGGGATACCAGTACCGAGGCACCCATGCCGAGACCCATACAGAAGATATGGTAGATTCCGATGAAGGTGTTCGAAAGCGATACGGCAGCGAGAGACTGCTCGCTGGCAAGCTCCGCCGCGGTCTTTCCGAGCGCGCCTACCGATACGGCGTCGTAAACGCCGCCTGAGCTTCCGATGCTTCCGACCATGATCGTGTCGAGCATGTTAACGCCGACGGCAATCAGGCTCTGCAGCGCGATCGGGATGGCGAGTATTATTACCTTTTTATAGAAAGCGGGATCTTTTTGGAATAATTTCATGAGACTACATCCTTTTTTGACTGATCAGCCGGCATTCAGCACAAACCGGTTCAGATTAGAGTATACCATTTCATTTTCCGTAAAACAACCGAAAAATGGCTAATAAATTTAAAGTATCTAAGCTTTTTTTGAAGAAAATGTATTATATTATCCGATTCCCCGACAGACTTATCCGATTCGCTCTTTGGAGGTTGTCCGACAATCCCGTTTCTGCTATAATGAAAAGAAAAATGCGCGAAAGGATTTACCCATGGAGAAGACTGTATTGAAGGAAGTTTACCGGGATTATTTCAAGATCGGAACGGCCGTGGAACGCATCAATGAGCGGTTCACGAAGAACGAGATCGGAAACCCCGAGAAAGAGGCGCTGATCGCACGCGAATTCTCAAGCATGACATGCGCGAACGAACTGAAACCCGCATATAATATGGGATGGAACAGCCCTGAGGCAAAGGAGGACTACCTCCCGTTCGTGATCAATCCGAACGCCAAGGCAATGTTAGACTGGGCCAAGACGAACGGCGTGAAGCTGCGCGGACACGTTATGGTATGGCACAGCCAGTGCGCACAGGAGGCGTTCTGCAAAGGCTATAAGCCGGTAACGATCCCGACCGATCCGGAGAAATTGAAGGAGAACCCGCGTCTTAAGTTCTTCGAGAAGCTCGACCCGGTCTGCTTTGTCGACCGCGACACGATGCTGAAGCGTCTTAAGAGCTACATCCGCTCCCTCGTTGAATATATGTACAAGGCCGGCTACGCATCGACGATTTACGCGTGGGACGTTGTAAATGAGGCGATTGAGCTTGCCGACAAGACCGAGACCGGTCTTCGTAACAGCTACTGGTATCAGGTGATCGGTGACGATTTCATCTACTGGGCATTCCGTTTCGCGAACGATGCCGTAGCGGATTATTCCGCGCAGTACGCGAAGGAGTACGGAATTGACGTGGGCGACAGGAACGCTCTGAAGACGATTCAGCCTGTTTTATTCTATAATGACTACAATGAGTGGCAGCCCGATAAGAAAGCGGCGATTATCGCGAATCTGAAGCGTGAGGGGCACGGTCACGGCAGCGTGATCGGCGAAGGACTCCTCGGCGGTATCGGCATGCAGGGACACATTTCCGACAACAACGATATCGATGAGTATATCGCGGCGCTCCGCGAATACGATTCGATTGCTCCCGAAGTACACATTACGGAGCTCGACGTCAAATGCACCTGCACGAACATCAACCGCGAGTACTATCAGGCAGTGTTCTATAAGGAATTCTTCGAGCGTCTGATCGCCGAGAAGAAGGCAGGCGTGAACCTGACGAGCGTAACAATCTGGGGCCTTACCGACGACAATTCCTGGATCCGCGGCGCGGACCCGCTGCTGTTCCGTAAGGACCTTTCGAAGAAGAAGTCCTACGACGCTTTGATCTATGCCGTAACGGGCGGAGATCTCGGCGAGCCCGAATATGTCGCAAGAGACATGTCGAAGAAGGTTTACGACTTCGAGACGCCTGCGGGCGAAGAGCCGAAGAAGCCCGACACATACGGTTTCAAGATGAAGGGCTTCGGTGAATGCGTTCTGACGCAGGAGAAGGTGCACAGCGGAACAACCGCACTTACGACGACACCCCGCTTTGCCGACTGGATGGGAATCACGTGCGATATTTCGGATTTCCTCGGCCAGACGATCCGGATCGACGCGTGGGTATACAGTGAGGCAAAGGAGATCCGTCTCGGTCTTGATATCGAGGACGTGTTCCCGGTAATCGCGACCGTAGAGGGCGGCAGCGAGTGGAAGAAGATTTCCGCTTCCTACAAGGTGCCTTCCGACCGTCATTCGATCCGTCTGTTCTTCAGCACGAAGGATGAGAATCCGGGCCATGTAAGTCCGCTTTTCCTCGATGATGTAACGATCGAACTGATCGGGCAGGAGGAAAGCTTCGAAGAGGAGACCAATATCGCGGCAATCCGCGGCGCAGGCCATCTGCCGTTCCTGTATGTTACGGATAAGGAATCCGTCGACGGAGCAGGGCACGCCCTCTGCGTAACGAGACAGGAGAAGGACGCGACCGTGAAACTCGACGTGAGCGCCTATATCGGCTATACGGTTGATGTCTCCATGTATGTTAAGACCGCCGATCATGAAATCCGTGCGGGACTTGACGGCACTGAGCCTGTTGTGTTTGCTAAAGTAAGTTCTACCGCGGTAGAATGGAAGGAGATCGAGATGCGTGTATCCATTCCGGATACGTTATTGTCGGCGGAGCTGTTCATTGAGACCGACGGCAACGCGGATTTCTTCGTGGACGACGTATTTATCCGTCCCGTACAGTAGAAAAAGATAAGTTTGCGGTTGTATTTGCCGGCATCATGAGGTGCCGGCAATGCTTGCGGTAAGAAAGGAGTATGCCATGCGTGAGATGAGAGTTACCGGAGTGGGAAGACTGTCGGTAAAGCCGGACCGGATCCGTCTGATGATGAATCTGTCGGATACGAAGAAGGACTATGAAAAGGCTTTGGAAGCGTCTTCCGAGATGAGCAGCAAGTTGCAGAAGGTGTTCACCGGATGCGGATTTCAGGAGGATGATCTGAAGACGACTCGTTTTTCGGTGGACGCGGAATACGAAGGCTACACCGACAAGAACGGAAACTGGAAGCAGAGATTCAAGGGCTATCGCTTTGAACAGTCCTTAAAGATTGAGTTTCCGTCGGACAACGAACGGCTCGGGACGGTGCTTTACGCGCTTGCAAAAAGCGGCGTGAAGACGGAATTCCGGATCCAGTATACGGTTTCCGATCTGGAAAAATGCCGCAACGAACTGCTCGGCAAGGCGGTTGCGGACGCAAAGGAGAAGGCGGCGGTTCTTGCCGCGGCAAGCGGCGTGAAGCTCGGCGATATCATGCGGATCGATTATTCCTTCGGCAACGCGGATATCTGCTCGGAGCCCGTAATGCTTCGGAGTATGGCAATGGACTGCCAGGCGAAGGAGGAAGGTTCATACGGATTCAATATGGTCGCGGACGACATCGAAGCGGATGACAATGTGACGATTTGTTTTGAAATCATGTAAGCGTATATTAAGGAGGATTTTAGAATGGACAGATGGGCGAGAGCGAAGTATTGCCCGATTCTCCCGGTGGGAGAGAACGGAACGTTTGTGACGGGAAGCGCGGAACACAGGGCACTTTCCAAAAAAGCCGCGAAGGACGGCATGGTGCTTCTTGAGAACAACGGAGCGCTGCCGCTTCGAAAGGGAGCGAAGATTGCGCTCCTCGGCAAAGGAACCTTTGACTACGTGCGAGGAGGCGGCGGAAGCGGCGACGTATACTGCGCGTATTCGAAGAACATTTATGACGGCTTTAAGGAAGTCGGCGGACATGAGATTTATGAACCGCTCTGCGACTTCTACCGTGAGTATGTTAAGAAGCAGTACGCGGAGGGCTACGCGCCCGGTATGACGATCGAGCCCGAAGTGCCCGACAGGCTGCTGCATGAGGCGTCCTCATTTGCCGATATCGCGGTTGTGTCGATCAGCCGTTTCAGCGGCGAGGGATGGGACCGCTCGGAGATTTCCTTCTATGAGGACGAGGTTAACCCGTGGATCATCGGACAGGATGATACCGAGTCTTTCGAGAACCTCTGCATCCCGATGAACGAGCTTTCGGCAAGGATCTTCCCGCGCAGGGATTTCTATCTTTCCGACGCGGAGGCAAAGATGATCGCCCTTGCGAGAAAGACTTTCCCGACCGTAATTGTTCTCCTGAATGTCGGCGGAATGATGGACCTCAGCTTCCTTCGGAAGAATGAAATCGACGCGGCTTTGTATCTGTGGTCGCCCGGTATGGAAGGCGGTACGGCGGCAGCGGAGCTTCTGTGCGGAATCGGAAGTCCGTGCGGCAAACTGCCGGATACGTTCGCGGATTCGCTTGACGCGTATCCGTCGACGGCAACGTTCCATGAAAACGGCCGCTATGTACCCTATGATGAAGATATCTATGTCGGCTATCGCTATTTTGAGACGGTTCCCGGAGCGGCGGAGCATGTTGTATATCCGTTCGGCTACGGAATGTCTTATACGACGTTCGGCGTGCGGGAAGCAAGCACTGAAATTGAGGACGATACCGTTACGGTTTCCGTCTTCGTGAAGAATACAGGCAATGTCACGGGCCGTGAGATCCTGCAGCTTTATGTCGAGGCGCCGCAGGGCAAACTCGGCAAAGCGGGACGGACGCTGATCGCATTTGCCAAAACGCAGGAACTGAAGCCCGGCGATGAGGAACTGCTTACGTTAAAGGCGCCGGTTGAGTCGTTTGCAAGCTTTGACGATCTCGGAAAGATCGCCGCGGACTGCTTCGTGCTGGAGGCGGGTACCTACCGCTTCGCACTCGGTACATCCGTACGCGACGTGACCGTGCTTGATAAGACGTTTGCGGTTGAGAAGGACCGCATTACCGAGCGGCTTTCGGACCGCCTCGCTCCGACCTCTCTTGCGGAAAGACTCTGTGCCGACGGAACGAAGGAAGCGCTTCCGACAGGGGAGCCTTACGACTCCGATTATGACGCAATCGGGCGGGTTGCAAAAGGCGCGGATTCGGGGTATACTCCTTATGTGAGATCCCGCGAGCAGCATCTCATTAACCGTCCTTACCGCGAAGGCATTACGCTTCCGAAGGAGATGGGCGGCAAAGGAACGATGGAAGGTTTTCTTTCCGCCTTGACGGACGATGAACTGATCCATCTGCTCGGCGGACAGCCCAATACGGGTATGGCAAACACGTTCGGCATGGGCAATCTGCCCGAGGCCGGAATTCCGTCGTTTATGACTGCGGACGGACCTGCGGGTGTACGTCTCGGCGCGTACTGCGGCGTGTACACGACGTGCTGGCCGTGCGCGACACTGCTTGCTTCCACGTGGGATGAGCAGCTTCTTACCCGCATCGGCGCGGCTGCGGGAGCGGAACTGAAGGAGAGCAACATCTACATGTGGCTCGCTCCGGCGGTTAACATCCACCGCAATCCGATGTGCGGACGTAATTTTGAATATTTCTCCGAGGACCCGCTTCTTGCCGGCAAGCTGGCAGCAGCCGAGGTGCGCGGAATCCAGACGAACAAGGTTGCCGCGACCGTCAAGCATTTTGCGTGCAACAACAAGGAAACGAACCGTATCTACTGCGACGCGAGAGTGTCGAAACGGGCACTTCGTGAGATTTATCTCAAAGTATTCGAAATCATTGTAAAAGAATCGGATCCCTGGTGCGTAATGAGTTCCTACAACCTGATCAATGGGCGCAGATGCTCGGAGTCGGAGGAACTTCTGACCGGAATCCTCAGAGACGAATGGGGCTTTAACGGCCTTGTGATGACCGACTGGTGGAACCGCGGCGAACACTACAAGGAAGTGCTTGCGGGTAACGACGTGAAGATGCCGGCGGGCTTCCCGGACCGTCTCAGAAAGGCAATGGAGATCGGCGTTCTGAAGCGTGAGGATCTGCTTCGAAGCGCCAAGCGTCTCATCGAGCTGTTCCTGAAATTCGAATAAACATTTAAAAGGCAGCCGGCCTTTACCGGCAGCCCGAATATTCCTCCGGAGGTATCTCTGATGGCTTCTAAGAAACTGATCATCTTAAGCGGCGGACCGTGTGTCGGCAAATCCACAGTCGGACAGAAGATCTTCGAGCACTACGTCAACAGCGCGTTCTGTAACGGCGACTGGTGCTGGTGTGTGAATCCGTATTCGATTGAGGATAAGCGGCTTCGAAACGGCGATAAGAACATGGCATTCCTGATTTCGACGTATCTGAATTCGGGATTTGAATATGTCGTATTTTCCTCCGTGGTGATGACCGATCCGGACGCAAGGGAGAACATCCTGCGCGCGATTACGGCCGACGACTATGAGATCATGAGCTTCCAGCTCGTGTGCACCGAGGATACGCTGAAGATGCGAAAGGACGCTTCCGGCGTTAAGAAGACGGTTTCGTTCTTCTGGCTGGAACTGCCGCCGTATCCGGGAGAGATTGTCATTCATACCGATGGCAAGACGCCCGACCAGGTATGCAAGGAAATCTGTAAGCATATCGACGCGGCCGTGAAGGCGGAAAAGGAGAAGGCGAAGGCAGCTAAGGAAGCCGCAAAGGCGGAGCCGAAGACGGAGAAGAAGTCTTCCGCGAAGACGGTTAAGGAAACGGCAAAGGAGCCGAAGAAGACCGCGGCAAAGAAAACGAAAACCAAATAGATACGCAGCAGACGGGGGCATCGGAAACGATGCCCCTGTTTTAGGATTGCTATAACGGAAGAGTTATGCTATACTCTTTGACAAATCCTATATCGATATGGAAGATACGGTTTGAAAGTTGTAAAGATGAGTAGATTAATAGGGAATCCGGTTCGAATCCGGAACAACCGCCATTACTGTATTTGACGAAGAAGACGCGGATGCCATTGGGGTCATCCCCGAGAAGGCGCGCCTTGACGCAGGAACTGCTATATCATGAGTCAGGAGACCTGCCGTATCTTTTCAGGTAATCACGCTTGGGCAATGGGAGAGTGCAGCCGATATATCGCCGGAATGGCTTTGGTGTACATCCTTAAGATGGCCCAGGGCTTTGTTTCATGCGGTTATCAGTTGCCCTTCACGAAAAGTGAGGGGCTTTTTTATGTCAGATTGCCTGCAATGAGAGGGCAGATGCGGCAGCTGACGGTCAAAGGTTCCCGTCGGAACCGCGCAGCGGCTGCTTATATCGGAGTCGAAAGGAGGAATGCAGATGGCTTACGAACGGATACATCCGGCAGTGCTTGCCGTATACTTCCTTTCCGTCACGATACCGGCGATGTTTTCCCTGAACCCGGTATTCCACATCGCTGCATTTGCCGGCGCAGTACTGTTCCTCATTCTGACGGAGCCGGAACTGCCGAAGGCAAGGACCGTCATTTGGATGTCGTTTCTGTTCCTGGCGGTCGTCATCATAAACCCGATATTCAATCATCGCGGACAGACAGAACTGTTCTTCTTAAACGGTCACGCGATCACACTCGAATCAATCTGCTACGGCGTACGGAACGCGCTGTGTGTCACCTCCGTACTGCTGTGGTGCCGGATATTCAACCGTATGGTAAGCAGCGAAAAGCTGCTGGCGCTTTTAGGGAAGCATTTTCCGAAGACGGCGCTTCTGATATCCTCGTCGCTGCGGCTTGTTCCGCTTCTGAGGCACCGCGCGGAAGAGATGCGCGACACACAGAAGGAACTCGGCCTTTACGGCAACGGAGAAATGCCCGATCGGCTTTCGGGCGGCGCCAGAGTGTTCTCCATGCTTGTCACCTGGTCATTAGACCACGCGACTGCCGTGAGTGCCTCAATGAAGGCGCGCGGGTACGGACTCAAAGGAAGAACGACGTATTCCATCTACCGTTTCGGACGATTGGACGCGATACGTATGGCACTGCTTCTCGTCATTGATGCCGCGATTATCGGGATCATGGCTTCGGGGCGGATGGCGTTCAGCTTCTATCCGGCGCTCACCATGGAGCGCGGAACGTTCACGACGATCGGAATCGTTTTATACTGCCTGCTCGTTTTTACGGCGGCATTCACGGAAGGAAAGAATCGGATACAATGGAATTATTACAGGTCGAAAATCTGACATTTTCCTATCCCGAGAGCGGTAGAGCGGCGCTGAAGGATGTTTCCTTTTCCCTGGCGGAAGGAGGCTTTACGATTGTCTGCGGGCCTTCCGGATGCGGCAAATCGACCCTTCTCAAGCTTCTGAAGAAGGAAATCGCGCCTTACGGAGAGATTCACGGGACGCGCCGGTATCAGGGTGTCTCTTACGAAGACCTTGAAGCGCGTGTGTCCGGATCGCAGATCGGTTATCTCGCGCAGGATCCGGACAGCCAGATCGTGATGGATACGGTGTGGCAGGAGCTTGCTTTCGGCGCGGAGAACCTCGGCATGAAGCAGGAGGAAATCCGTTCGCGTGTGGCGGAGATGGCGGCGTATTTCGGCATTGAAAGCTGGTTTCACAAGAAGACGGAGCAGTTATCCGGCGGACAGAAGCAGCTGCTGAATCTCGCTTCGGTCATGACGCTGGAGCCCCGCGTACTGCTTCTTGATGAGCCGACGGCACAACTTGATCCGATTGCTGCGGGCGACTTCTTCGCGATGATCGGGCGGCTTCACCGCGAACTCGGCGTGACCGTCCTGATCGCGGAACACCGGCTTGAGGAAATTCTTCCGATGGCAGACCGCGTGCTGTTTCTGGACGGCGGTGAGATGCGTTATGACGGTTCGGCTGACGGAATCGGCACGTTCCTTCGAAGTGTGTCCGAAGGTATGGCAGCAGGACTTCCCGCGGCGGTACGCCTGTACGGGCTTCTCGGCGAGACCGGCCCGACCCCGCTTTCCGTTGTGGAAGGAAGACAAATGATAAAGCGCTACGCGAATACGATCCGCGATATCGAGGCGGCCCTGTACGAAACCGGGAAGAATCCGGCGGCGGAGATCCGCGGGGGATGGTTCCGGTACGGCCGGAACGGACAGGACGTACTGCGCGATGCGGCTTTGACGATATACGAAGGCGAGCACTATTGTCTGTTCGGCGGCAACGGCAGCGGAAAGACGACACTGCTTTCCGTAATCTGCGGAGTCCGTCGTCTGTACGCCGGCTCGGTAAAGCTGTTCGGAAAGCCGCTAAAGGCATTTCGGGACGGTGAACGCAACCGCGGTGTAACGGCGATGCTTCCGCAGGACCCGAAGGAGGTCTTCGTGTGCGATACGGTCCGGGAGGACTGGGAGCTTGCCTGTAAGACAATGGGTATCAACGGGAAGGAACGGGACGAAGCCGTAGCGGCAATGGCCGCGAGACTCGGAACCGAAGAACTTCTTACGAGACATCCGTACGATCTGAGCGGCGGTGAGCAGCAGAAGGCGGCGCTCGGAAAAGTGCTTCTACTGAACCCGAAGCTATTGCTTCTCGATGAGCCGACCAAAGGACTCGATGCCGCTTACAAGGCGGAACTGTACCGCATTCTGAAAGCCGTGCAGGCAGCCGGAACGACAATCCTTACGGTGACGCATGACGCGGAATTTGCCGCGGAGTGCGCGGACCGCGCGGGACTTTTCTTCGACGGGGCGGTGGCTGTGTCCGGACCGGTCAGGGATGTATTTTCCGCGAACGCATTTTATACAACCGCCGCGTGCAGGATCGCGCGCGGGTATTACGGGAATCCGATCACCGTTTCGGAAATCGCGGAGCTGTGTCTTAAGAACGGGAGGGTGACGTCATGAAGAAAGCCGTCACGATCATCCTTCTCTGTGTATTGATCCCGGTGCTTGTAATCGGGGGTGCAATCGTGTTCCGGGAAAGGTTCTACGCATGGCTTGCGGTCCTTGTCGCGGTTCTTTCGTGTCTGCCGCTTCTCTATGCGTTTGAGCGGCGAGACAGTACGGCCAAGGAACTGATGGTATTGGCGGTTATGATCGCGCTGTCGGTGATCGGCCGCGTCGTATTTGCCGCGATTCCCGGATTCAAGCCGGTTACGGCGATTACGATCATCGTTGCCTTAAGCTTCGGCGGCGAGGCCGGCTTCCTTGTCGGCTCGCTTTCCGCAGCCGTGTCGAACTTCTATTTCGGACACGGACCGTGGACGCCTTTTCAGATGTTCGCGTGGGGCATCATCGGGCTGATCGCGGGACTTCTTCGAAAACCGCTTCGAAAGAGCAAGGTTCTTCTGTGCATCTACGGAGCGCTCGCGGGAGTCGCCTTTTCGCTGACGATGGATGTCTGGACAGTGCTCTGGGCGGAGGGCACATTTGTCTTAAAGGGCTATCTTGCCGCGATTGCGGCGGCGCTTCCGCTGACGGTTGAATACGCCGTTTCCAATGTTGTTTTTCTCCTTCTTCTTGCCGGACCGGTGGGAAAGAAGTTAGAAAGAATAAAAAAGAAAGAAGGTTTGTTTCAATGAAAAAACTGATGATTCTTGTATTGTCGGCAGCGATGCTCCTCGGTCTGAGCGGCGTTGCGCTTGCGGACGATACGAAGGTAAATGTGTCGATCGCCGATAACAACGGCGAGGCGGTTCTCGTGCAGAAGCCCGTTACCGTTACGGATGTTGACGGCGACGGAACGCTTACGGTAGGCGATGCTCTCGTATGCGCTCATGAGGTGTACTTCGAAGGCGGAGCCGAGGCCGGTATCAAGACCTCCATGGGAACCTACGGTCTGCAGCTTGACCTGCTGTGGGGCTATGACAACGGCACCGGCTACGGCTACCTTGTCAACAACGCTTTCAGCATGGGCCTCGGTGACCCGGTGAAGGACGGCGATTATGTATACGCATACATCTACACTGACCTTACGAACTGGTCCGACACTTACTGCTTCTTCGATCAGAACACCGTTTCCGCAGAGGAAGGCGGCAAGGTTACCCTTACCCTTTCCGCAGCCGGCTACGCAGCGGATTATTCGCAGCTGAACAGCCCCGTGGAAGGCGCTAAGATTCTGATTGACGGTAAGGATGCCGGTGTTGTAACCGATGCGGAAGGTAAGGCGGAGATTACGCTTGCCGATGCCGGTGAGCATGTGATCAGCGCTTCGAAGGACGGCATGGTTATGGTTCCGCCGCTTGCCGTAGCAACGGTAGAGAAGAAGGAAGAGCCGACTCCCGAGCCGACCGAGGCACCCACGGTTACGCCTACTCCCGAGCAGAAGAACGAGACTGCGGCTCCCGCGGACAATACGACGAGCGAAAACAGCAGGAACGCTTTCATGGTCATCATGATCGCTCTCGGTGTTGTTATGGCTGCGGCTATCGTTGTAGGTGTTGTTGTAGCGGTTAAGAAAAAGAACTGAGTGATATTTCATGAAACGTAACGGATGGATGAAAACCGTATTATGCGGCCTGTGCGCGGTTCTGCTTTCGCTGCTGTTAATTCCGGCAGCGGGAGCGGAATCGCCGTCCGATCCGTCCGGAGAATACGAGGCGGGAATCCTTTCCTATCTTTCGGAGACTTCGGGAGCGGATTCGGTGCAGGCATGGCTTGACCGGGACGCGGAGGAACTGTTCAAAACTCCCGCGGAGTGGTATTTTCTTGCGCTTTATCAGGGCGGAAAATACGACTTCACAAGCTTTGCGCAGCAGTACCGCAGGCGTCTGCCCGACGGGCAGAGTAAGCTTGCCGGAGCTACCTGGCTGAACCGGATCATGACCGCCTGGCTTCTCGGGATGGAAACCGATGCGGACGAGGTCCGGCAGCATACCGCTGCCGGCGACATCATGAGCCTTGTGTACGGTCTTCATTATTCGACGGTTTCCAAAGAAGCCTTCGTCAGCCCCGCTTCGCTTACCGAAAGGCAGTGTGAAGACGGCGGATGGAGCCTCAAAGGAGATTTCGGAGATCCGGACGTTACATCGATGGTGCTTACGGCGCTCGCGCCGTATTATGAGACCGATGAAGCGGTGAAGGCTGCCGCGGACAGAGGCGTAGAGTACCTTTCAAAAAAGCAGCTGCCGAACGGCGGCTACAGCAGTTTCGGAACGGATAACTGCGAGAGCGCGAGCCAGGTTGTCATTGCGCTTTGTTCGCTCGGAATCAATCCAATGACCGACGCGAGGTTTCAGAAGGAAGGCGGCAATCCGCTTACGACGATGGGCCGCTTCCGCTGTGAGAACGGCACATTTGCCCATAAAGAAGGCGGAACCGGAGCGGAGATCACAACCGCCGAAGTTCTGTGCGCCCTTACCTCCTACAGACGTTTCCTTACGGGAAAGACGCCTCTTTATCAGGCGGAACGGAGTGATGTCTGGGGGACGGATCCGAAGGAAGATGACCGGAAGCCCGATGATAACGGGAACAAGCCGGAAGACGGTTCCTCCGTATCCGCAGAGAGTACTCCGGGAGGAAAGAACGCGGGGAAAGATTCCCGGGAGGCGGAGAAAGGCTTCTTCGGAGCGGAGCCGTACAAGTTCATTGTTTCGGGCGTTATCGTACTGCTCCTTGCGGTGTCGATTATTCTTTTGAAAGTCCGGAAACGGCTTACGAAGAAGAACGGGCTTTTCGCCGCCGGACTTGCGGCACTTCTCATTATCCTGACGTTCGCAACCCGTTTCGAGTCGGTCGGAAAGCACTATACCGGCGGAGAGATGCCGGACGCAATCGGAAGCGTGACTCTGACGATCCGCTGCGATACGATCGCCGGCGAGCAGGGGGCTCCGAAGGACAGTGTGATCCTTCCGGTTACGGAGGTGAAGATTGCCGACGGTGATACCGCATTTGACGTGATCGTAAGAGCGGCAAAGGAGCACCGCATCGCGATGGATTACACGGGCAGCGGAGGCTCGGTTTACGTTAAGGGAATCGCCGGTCTGTATGAATTTGCATACGGAAACATGTCCGGCTGGATTTACCTCGTGAACGGCGAGATCATGGCGGTCGGATGCGGTCAGGCCGAAGTGAAGCCGGGAGACGAGATATCCTTTCAGTATACGAAAAATCTGGGGGAAGATTTAAAATAATAATCTTAAAAGGGAGGAAGCTTTTGCGGCGTCCTCCTTTTCTTTTTCCGCCGGAATATTTATGCGGAAAAGGGCGCTGACAGATTGACAAGAAAGCCCGAAATGAATAGAATAGAATGTATTAAGAGACAGGAGGTCTTTGACTATGTTATTCGGAATGCCGACATTGATTGAGAACAAGTCTTTGGAAGAGGATGTAAAGCTTTGCGAACGCCTGGGACTCTCCTTTGTGGAATTGAACATGAATTTCCCGCAGTATCAGGTAGACCGGCTTGAGAACACGGAAGTGCTCCGCTCCGCCGCTGAGAAGGCAGGGATCTTCTACTCCATCCATATGGAGGAGGACTTTGATATCGCCACGTTCAACCCGCTGACCGCGGAAGCTTATCTGGAAACGATGCGCAGAACGATCCGCGTTGCGAAGAAACTTTCCGAGCTGAATCCCGAGGACAGCCCGTTTATCATCAATATGCATATGGTACACGGAATTCATATCACCCTTCCGGACCAGAAGGTTATGTTATATGAGAGCCGCAAGGAAGAATATCTGGATTCCTTCCTTCGTTTCCGTACCCTCGTGGAAGAGTGGATCGGCAATGAGAAGATCCTGATCACGATTGAGAATACCGACGGCTTTAAGCCGTATGAGACCGAAGCAATCGGTTTGCTTTTGGAGAGCCCGAAGTTCGCGCTGACGTGGGATATCGGACACTCCAAGGCCATTGGGGAGACCGACATGCCGTTCCTTTTGAAGAACTGGAACCGTATCGTGCATTTCCATGTGCATGACGGACAGGACAATCCTCCGGCGAGCCATCTCGGACTCGGCGACGGCGACATCGATCTGCAGACGAGACTGGAATTTGCCCAGAAGTGTAATGCAAACTGCGTTCTCGAGACGAAGACGAGCGAGGCGCTTGAGCAGAGCAAGACGTGGCTGATCGGCCATAACTGGGCGTAATGCGGCAGGGATGCAATAACACGGAATTGTATTGGGTGGCTCTCATGAATGATGGGACCACCCATTTTGCCTGTTTTCGGCATGTCCGAAAAGGGCGGCAATACTATAAAACGCGTAAAGGAAACGCAATGAAGAAAGTAGATTATCAGATCAGAGTAATGACGATGGACGATTACAGCGGCGTGTATGCCCTCTGGCAGAGCATTCACGGCTTCGGTATCCGTTCCATCGACGATTCCCAAGAGGGCGTGGAGCGCTTTATCACGCGGAACCCGAGGACAAGTATGGTGGCGGTCAAGGAGGACGGCGAGATCATCGGCGCCATCCTGTGCGGACACGACGGCCGCAGAGGCACATTTTACCATGTGTGCGTGCGCGAGCAGTACCGCAACCAGGGTATCGGCAAGTCCATGGCGGTAGCCTGCATGCGAGCCCTCAAAGAAGAGAAGATCAACAAAGTGACACTGGTCGCCTTTACGCGGAATTCGCTCGGAAACCAGTTCTGGAAAGGCGCCGGCTGGACCTTCCGCGAAGATCTGAATTATTATGATTTTACGTTGAATGAGGCAAATATCACAGAATTCAACAAGTAGAAACAGGAGCTTTTTATGAAGAAACTGATCCGGCTCGCGGGGGTTATGGTAATGGCCCTGGCACTTGCGGGCTGCGGAAAAGATAAGCAGAAGAAGGCGACACCGACGCCCGAGCCGACTCCGGATGTAACCGTGACGGTTACCGCGGAGCCGACGCCCGAAACTTCCGGAACGAGGACTCCGGTCGTTTCGCTGCCGGTTGTTTACGGCGCGGGTGACGACGGATGGATCTGTCAGGGTATGCTTACCGTGGATACGGACGATCTGCTTCCGGCTTCGTTCGGGAAAGGAACGGAGCATATTGCGGGCACGCTTACGGAGTACCGTGTGCAGAATAACGCCAACACAGAACTGTTCCGCGTCACCGGCACGGTAACGGAGCAGGGAATCGTCTTCACGCTAAAGATCGGAGCTTACGAGCGAAGGATCAAAACCGTGGCGGAAAGCGAAGAAGGAAACACAATCGACGTGATCCGCTTTACGGAACGTATGGTGCTTCGGCAGAACGGAAGCGATCTGCTCGCATTTGCCGCTGACGCGGACGCGCTGACGGTCGGAGCGAACGGCAATGAAGGCGCGTGGGCATTCCGGTTCCCGGTGCAGAACGGAATTGTGGCAGAGACTGACGCGAGCGGTTCCCTCTACCTCGGGGAGGATATGCTTTCGAAGAAGGTCGCCGGTCTTAAGGATATATACGACGGTTCGTACCTTGCCAAGATGGAAGACAGGATTCGTGCGGAGGCAGCGACGGAGGAGCGTTCCGCCGACTATGTCCAGGTGACGAAGAAACGTGTTACCGCGGACGGAAGGTGGACGGAATATAACGTCATATACCAGTCGAACACCGTCATCGTGGACCGCAGCGAAAGCGGTTCGAAGCAGGTGACCGAATATGAATTCCGCGAGCTGAGCAACGGTATCAGCGAAGCAGCGTATTTTGCGAATACGGTTGACGCGAAGCCGGAGTACACATTTGCCGTAGAAGAACTCGATGAATTCCGCTCGGAGATTTACGGAAACACGGAGCGCGAAGAGCGTGACGAAGCGGAGTTTCTGCGCGGACGTATCCCGTTCATCATCGTACCGACCGAATACGGCTATATGGAGCGCGGCTACAGGAAGGACGGCGATACGCGTGAAGATTATATCCGCCTGTGCTTCTGCGACGGAACGGTCTCGGGAAGCGTTTACGCGGTTTATAACGATACGGATGCGGTTTCGGTACGGGTGATCCGGCTCGGCGCCGCAGACGGAAGAGTATACGCGGACGGGATAATCTATGCGTTCAGCGCTGACAGCTCGCAGAAAGCGGCTTCGCCGCGCAGGGAACTTCATGAATATACGTATGACCGGTTCGGTGTGATGACAAAGGAAACGAAGCCCGGATACTCAGCAACGTATGAATACGCTTTCAGCGACTTCGCGTACGGCGGAGCGGACGACACGATCCGCCATGAGTGGCAGAATCTGATGCCTTACCTCGAGAAGGCTTTGCAGGCGAAGGAAGCGGCACGGAAAGAAGCGGAACGTAAGGAAGCCGAGCAGAAAGAAACGGAACAGGAAGAACCGTGAAAAAGAAACAGGACGGAAGATGGCAGGATTATCTCCCGCAGAGCAGAGTCGGGAGAGAAGCGAAGAAACGGAAACGGCGCAGAAGGATCATTATCCTTCTTGTCGTGCTGCTTCTTGCCGGTGTTCTTGCAGGTTCGCTGATCCGGTTCCGAGGATTCGGGCTGTTCCGGAAGAAGACGCCCGCAGGACTTGTCCGTGTGACGTTAGAATCGGTATATGACGGGGACACGATCCGCGTTAAGATGCCGGACGGAACGGAGGAGACCGTGCGCATGCTGATGATTGACGCGCCGGAGAGCGTTCATCCGGATGAAACGAAGAATACCGAGGAAGGCCGCAGGGCCGCGGAGTTCCTTTCGGAGCTTCTTAAGAAACATAAGACGCTTTATCTTGAATATGAGGACCCGGAGAACAACCGGGACCTGTACGGACGGCTTTTAGCGTATGTCTGGTTAAAAGATTCTACATCGGTAGAATCATCATATATAAAGGAAAACATGGTTAATGCCATCATTCTTTCAAACGGGCACGCCGCTTTTCATGTTTATCAGAACGGCAACCCGGTGAAGGAAGAATACCGAAAGGTTCTGGAGGGGTTACAATGACGGAACGGCTGTATGAATCGAATGCCTATGATGTCTCTTTCGACGCAAGGGTAACGGATGTGCGTGAAGGGGACGGCGTCTTTTATGTGACGCTTGACCGGACGCTGTTCTTTCCGGAAGAGGGCGGCCAGTCCTGCGACCGCGGTACCCTTGCGGGCTTTCCGGTAACGGATGTGCAGATGAAAGACGGAGAGATTGTTCATACGGTCAGCGGAAATATCCTTCCCGGGAGCGATGTGCACGGTGAGATCGATTGGGAGTACCGCTTCCGTAACATGCAGATGCATTCGGGCGAGCATGTATTCTCGGGACTTGTGTTTAAGTATTTCGGATATGCCAATGTCGGATTCCATCTGAGTGAGAACAGCGCGACGATGGACTATAACGGCAAGCTTACGGCGGACGATGTCGCCATGCTCGAGGAGCGCGCGAACAGAGTCATCACGGAAGGGCACGCAATTCGCGCATGGTATCCGTCGAAAGAGGAACTGGCATCGCTTTCCTACCGGAGCAAGAAGGAAATCGACGGGGCCGTAAGGCTTGTGGAGATCGAAGGAACAGACCTTTGCGCATGCTGTGTCCCGCACCTGCGCAATACTTCGGAAATCGGCTTCCTGAAGATTATATCACTGGAGAATTATAAGGGCGGCGTACGGCTGCAGTACCGCTGCGGTCTGCGTGCGCTTGATCATTACAGAGACTGCCTGTCGCTTCTTAACGCAGCGGGAAGACTTCTTTCCGCGAAGCAGGAGGATATTCCTTCGGCGATTGAACGTTTGCAGGAAGAGGCAAAGGACCTCGCGTTCCGCCTCGGCAACGCGGTGCGGACGGAGATTGCGGAGAAGATCCGGAAGCAATACGAGGCTGACAGCGCGAGCGGGTCATTTTCCGGGAACGCGCTGTTCGTATTTAACGCCGATCCGGGGCTCCTCCGGTACGCGATGGACGAAGCGCGTAAGAACTACAGCGGCATAGTTGTCATACTGATTCCGCAGGACGGAGGCAGGTTCCGCTATCTGATGGAAGGAAGCGAACGCACGGCGGAACTGCAAAGCGGCTTACGCGAACGCTTCGGGGCAAAGGGCGGCGGAGCCAACGGTTCCGTAAGCGGCAGTGTGGAAGCTTCGGAGGAACAGCTCAGGGCTTTCTTCAGCGAGCGGGGAATCGGCTGAAACACTCAGTTGGGGAATTATCCGGCATAACGCCGGATTCCTATAAGGGGTTTACAATGGAAGTACTTCACGGAAACAGAATATCCGCGCAGACGGCGATCGGACAGATCCGGATCCGTACGGAACAGACCGTACGGGTACAGCCGGTTCCGGCCACGGATGCGGAAGCGGAGATCAGGCGGTATGAAGCGGCAGTGCGTCAGGCGGCCGCCGAACTTCGTGCGCTTTCCGAGAGGGCAAGCCGAAGCATCGGCCCCTGGAACGCGAGAATATTCGAAGTTCACGCCATGATGGCGGAGGACATCGATTACCGGACCAAAGTTACGGAAGCCATCCGCGAGCGGAAGGTGTGCGCGGAATACGCGGTGGAGCTTGCCGGAAGGCATTTCGCGGGCATGTTCGAAAATATGGAGGATTCGTATTTTCGGGCCCGCGCGCAGGATGTAAAGGACATAACGGACCGGCTGATCCGGATACTGCTCGGAGAGAAGACTTCGGCGGAACCGGACAGACCGTATATTCTTGCGGCGTCGGAGCTGACGCCGGGCGACCTGATGCGTCAGGACCGCAGCTGTATCCTCGGTATCGTAACCGAGCAGGGTACGGCGTATTCGCATGCCTCGATCCTCGCGAGAAGCATGAGCATTCCCGCTTTGACGGGCATCCGTATCGACCCCGCATGGGACGGACACATGGCGATTCTTGACGGGGAGAAAGGCTGTCTGATCATCGATCCGGACAGCAGTACCGTGAAGGAATACCTGCGTCTTACCGCGGCGCGGGCAGGCACGGAGCCGGGACCGGATGAGACGGAAGCCGGGCAGACGCTCACAAAATCCGGAAAGCGAATCGTACTCCGCGCGAACATCGGTGATGAAAATGAACTCGACGCTGCCGTTTCGGGCGGCGCGGAAGGGATCGGACTTCTCCGTACGGAATACCTTTTCATGGAGGCAGGCGAGCTGCCGAACGAAGAGGAACAGTTCCGTTACTATAAACAGTTCGCGGAAGCGATGAAGGGGCAGAAGGTTGTCATCCGTACTGCGGATATCGGCGCCGACAAGCCGGTATCGTATCTTGAGATGCCGCATGAGGAGAACCCGGCGCTCGGAAAGCGCGCCATCCGCCTCTGCTTTGACAACAGCGATATGTTCCGCACACAGCTTCGCGCGATATTCCGAGCGGCGCAGTACGGCAATGTCGCGGTATTGTATCCGATGATCACCTCTGAGTGGGAGATGAAAGAGATTGTCCGTGTTGAGGATGAGGTTCGAAGAGAACTCCTCGCGGAGGGCATCGAAGTCCCGGAAGTGCCGCGCGGCATCATGATCGAAACGCCGTCGGCCGCGGTCATCAGCGACCGCCTTTCGGAATACGCCGATTTCTTCAGTATCGGCACCAATGACCTCGCGCAGTACGTGCTGGCGGTAGACCGCAAGAACGCGTCGGTCGCGAAGTATTACGATCCGTGGCATGACGCAATCCTCAGACTTCTTACGATGACGGTGCAGAACGCTCATCGGAAGGGGATTCCGGTATGCCTCTGCGGAGAGCTTGCGGCCGATCCCGGGGCGACGGACAGACTGATCGCGCTCGGCGTGGATGAACTGTCGGTTGCACCGTACCTGCTCCGTGATATACGGCGCTCGATCCGTGCCTGTGAGGTGTAAACTCTTGTGCACAAAGCCCGCAAAATGAGAAAAATGCGGAAACTACGGTAAAATATGGAAAAAAGTGCCCATTTTCCTGAAAAAACAGGTTGACAAGTATATATTATCGTGGTAGTTTTAAGATGCAGTCAGGTAGATAGACAGACCAACAAGTTGTGTGTATTTCATGGCTTGTCGGTTTGTTTTGTTTTAAGGGGTTTTCTTAAGACCGTTGATGTGCAGATTTTTATGAAGGAGGTACTGGTTCATGACTGGTACAGTAAAGTGGTTCAACGCTCAGAAGGGTTATGGCTTCATTAGCAATGATGAGGGCGGCGAGGATGTATTCGTACATTTTTCCGCTATCCAGAGCGAGGGCTTCAAGACTCTTGAAGAGGGTCAGAAGGTATCTTTCGAGACCGAGCAGGATCCCAAGGATTCCAAGAAGCTCAGAGCGGTTAACGTTGTTGCTATGTAATTTATAATTGCATCGGACAGTACGCGAACACAAAAAGACCGGGGAGTTCTCAATGAGAGCTCCCCGGTTTATTGCGTTTATGGGGTATCGGCGGCAAATGTCACTGCCTGCCTTTTCTAACCGGTAATTATCATTAAATCAGGTTCCCTGTCCGCTGCCGCTTGCGCTTCCCCACGGATCATCCTCGCCGGTCGGTTGCGCGGTCGGTTCCGAAGTGGGCTCGGAAGTCGGTTCCGCGGTCGGTTCGGTCGTGGGCTCAGCGGTAGGCTCCGTCGTCGGCTTTGTCTCGGGAGTGACTTCCTTAGTGGGCTCCGCAGCAGACGTCGGCGCGGCTGTCGGCACCTCGGTCGGAGTGGGCGTCGGAGTCGGAGTAGGAGTGGGATTCGATCCCAAATCGGACGGAATGTTCGCCGAAGTCGGAAGCGGCTCGCCGTTCTTATAGGCGATGTATTCTTCGAGGCAGTAGCCGAGCTGATACATCTCGGTCGCGGCCTCTACGCCGACATAGCGGAAATGCCACTGCTCATAGGTGATTCCGGTGATCTTCGTCTTGTCCGAAGGATAACGGAGTATGAAACCGTATTTATAGCAGTTCGCTCGGAACCAGGTGTAGTCGTATTTTTCGTTGTCGAGAACCCAGATATCGAAGCCGAGACCCGTGCGGTGCTCGCTGGCATTGCCGGGAATGGTCTTCGGAGGATTGAGACTTCGGTCGCGGTTATTCCAGAACTTGTCCTGTGTCGCGTAGTTGCGGTAAGCACCGGTCTGCGAAACCTTTACGCCGAACTTGGTGGCGTCGTGGTAGGCGGTACACATCTCATTCAGATGGATGAGCGCCTCACGGTTGCCGCGGTCGTATCCGTCCTCTTCGGTTTCCACAACGAAATCGCGCTTCGAAGCAGCTACGGTATTCGGATTCTGAATGGTATAGAAATCGGCGGTCAGGATAGCATCGAGACGGACCAGATTCTCCGGATTGCCGGTGTACTTCAGGCGGTGTGTCCAGTTGACAAGCATCAGGTAATCGATTGTCCAGTCGTCGCCCGGAACCGGGTCCGCGTACACGTCGGTCGTAACGCTGTCGCACATACCGTAAACGTAAGGCGTCGGTGTCGGGGTGGGAGTCGCGGGCTCCTCGCTCGGCGTGGGCGTCGTCACTTCACCGCCGAACGGATCGGAAGTGGGTGTTTCGGGCGTCGGGTCGTTCTTCACAACCGCACCGCTCGGACCTTTCTCCTCGGGAGTCACCTTGCTGCGGTCCTTCAGCATCAGCACAACCAGACCGACGATGACCGCTAATATGATCAGCAGAAGAATGAACTGCACGCGGCCCGCATCAAAGAGACGGCGAAGCGTGGATTTCTTCTTTCTGACAGGATATCTTGAAGCCATTATTTCATAAATCCTTTCTTGTTTTTCGGAAAATGAGTAAATGCGACTAAAATTATACCATAAATAAGATAAAAAAGATAGTTTTTTTTATATCGCTGTTATGATATACTCGGATTGAACGCAGGACATCACGGAAAATGTGTCCGTAGCGGTAAGTATTATAAAGAGAGGCACAGCATATGGCAAATGTTACATTTGACAGATCTTTCGCGGATCGTTTTATCCGTCCGGAGGAACTGACACAGATTAAGACCGCTGCGGAAGCGGCAAGAAAGGAACTGGTTTCGAAGTCCGGCGCAGGCAACGATTTCCTCGGCTGGATCGATCTTCCGGTTGCCTATGACAAGGAAGAGTTCGCACGCATCAAGAAGGCTGCAGCGAAGATTCAGAGCGATTCCGACGTTCTTCTCGTAATCGGTATCGGCGGTTCCTACCTCGGCGCGAGAGCGGCAATCGAATTCCTGCGTCACTGCTTTTACAACAGCGTATCGAAGGAGGTCCGCAAGACTCCCGAGATTTATTATGTCGGAAACAGCATCAGCTCAACTTATATCGCACACCTGAAGCAGGTGATCGGCGACCGTGATTTCTCCATCAACATGATCAGTAAGTCCGGTACGACGACCGAGCCCGCAATCGCGTTCCGCGTATTCAAGAAGATGCTGATCGACAAGTACGGCCGTGAAGAGGCCAACAAGCGTATCTACGCAACGACCGACAAGGCAAGAGGAGCCCTCAAGAAGGTTGCCAACGAAGAAGGCTATGAGAGCTTCGTTGTTCCGGATGACGTCGGAGGACGTTTCTCCGTTCTGACCGCAGTAGGTCTTCTCCCGATCGCCGTAAGCGGTGCCGATATCGACAAGCTGATGGCAGGCGCGGCTTCGATGCGTGAGATTTGTCTTAACAATGCGTATGAAGAGAATGATGCCGTTCAGTATGCGGCCGTTCGTAATATCCTTTACCGTAAGGGCAAGGCTGTTGAGGTGCTTGCGAACTACGAGCCTTCGCTCCATTTCGTTTCGGAATGGTGGAAGCAGCTGTACGGCGAGTCCGAAGGTAAGGACCAGAAGGGTATCTTCCCGGCA
>JAGADM010000048.1 GCA_017613595.1 Lachnospiraceae bacterium
CCGAAAAGGAAACTGTTATGATAACTGCATCATGGAGACATTCTTCGGACGGTTAAAGAACGAACTGTATTACGGCTGCGAGAAGGAGTATCCGACATTCGAAGCCTTTGCAAACTCCCTGAAAGAATACATAGATTACTATAATAACGAGCGGATCCAGGCGAAAACAAAATGGATGCCCCCTGCAAGATACAGGGAAACATCCATGTGTTTCGGTTGATCATAGATAATGTGTCCAGAATTCTGGGTACATATCATTGTTGCTCCGCTTCATAAGGGCTTTTTATTGGTTCGTCGTATTTGTCTTAACCGGTTTACAGTTCGTCTGCGGAAACGGTCTTGCCGTCTCTCCATACGCGCTCCAGATCGTAGAACAGGCGGTCCTGCTTGGAGAATACGTGAACGACAACATCGCCGTAATCCATCAGGATCCAGCCGGCATTCTTCATGCCTTCGATACGCTTCGGCTCAATACCGACAGCGAAAAGCTTGTCCTTTACGTTGTCAACCATTGCCTCCACCTGCGGGGTGTTCTGTCCGTCGCAGATGATAAAGTAATCGGCAATCGGTGAAATGTCGCCGATTTCGATAATGCGTACGTCTCCTGCCTTCTTCTCTTCGAGAACCGCGTACACGATGCGAGTAATCTCTTTCGAACTCAACTCTGCCATAATAACTCCTTTCGGATCATAAAACCGCACGATTATTTCGGCAGTTCAATCTTCTTTTTGGTTTTTGATTCCCGATAAAGAATAATCTTCTTTCCGATCACCTGCACAACCTCGGAATGGGTGCGCTCCGCAAGTACGCGGGCCATCTCATCGGGCTCATCCATACAGTTGTTCAAAACGGAAAGCTTAACCAATTCTCTGGCCTCCAATGCTTCGTCAACGGCATTGGTAATCTCGGGCGTCAGTCTTCCTTTGCCGATCTGGAAAGTAGCTTCCGTCGACATCGCAAGGCTCTTTAAATAGGATCTCTGTTTACTGGTCATAATGCAGCCCTCTTATTTATAATAGTCAAATTGCAGTCCGTACATCCGCACCGTATCGCCGTCCTGAATGCCGAGTTCCTCTAACTGCTTAAGGATGCCGTTGCTCTTAAGGAAATTCTGGAAGAATTCAAATCCCTTCTCGGAATCAAGGTTCGTATAACCGAGCATACGCTCGATACGGGGACCTTCCACAACATACATCGAGGATTCGACGTCGTATTCCACCGTAAACGGTTCGTCCGAATTGGACATGGTCTCCGGAAAATACTCCTGTTCGAAAACAATCGGTTCTTCCTTGATCGACTTCAGCATCTGATAGGCTTTATAAAGAAGCTCTCTGACACCGAAACCGGTTGCGGCCGAAATCAGATACACGGGAACCTCCTCGGGTATCGCGTCACGGATAAGGGAAAGGACAATCTCCTGCTCCTCTTCGGTGAACAGATCCATCTTATTAAGAGCAATGATCTGCGGCTTCGCTGCAAGCGTCTCGCTGTAGCGGGACAATTCCTCATTAATCTTATGAATATCCTCGACCGGATCCCGTCCTTCCGTGGAAGCGCCGTCAACCATATGGATGATGACTTTACACCGTTCCACGTGTTTTAAAAACTCATGCCCGAGTCCGATACCTTCCGAAGCGCCTTCGATCAGTCCGGGAATATCCGCGATGACAAATCCGTCCGTATCCGGAAGGTTAACTACACCGAGATTCGGATTGAGCGTCGTAAAATGATAATTCGCAATCTTCGGCTTCGCGTTGGATACGCGTGAAAGGAACGAGGATTTGCCGACATTCGGAAATCCGACAAGACCGACATCGGCAATTACCTTCAGCTCAAGGATGACATTTAACTCCCTGCCTTCCTGACCGGGCTGCGCGTATTTCGGAACCTGCATCGTAGGAGTCGCATAATGCTGGTTTCCTTTGCCGCCGCGGCCGCCGTGAAGAATCACAAAACGGCGGTTATCATGGGACAGGTCCGCGATGATCTTTCCGGACTCTGCTTCACGGATCACGGTTCCTTCGGGAACCTTAAGGATCAGGTCTTCACCGTCCTTGCCGGCGCAGTTGTTGTTGCCGCCGGGTTCACCGTTCTGCGCTTTGTATTTGCGCTTATAACGGTAGTCATTCAGCGTGTTCATGCCGTCATCGACTTCGAAAATAATATCGCCGCCGCGGCCGCCGTCACCGCCGTTCGGACCGCCGGCAGCGATGAACTTCTCGCGGTGGAATCCTACGTGACCGTCTCCGCCGTTTCCGGAACGAATATAAATTGTTGCAATATCAGCAAACATAATTACTCCGTAATCTTTTGAAAAGATGAAAAAAGCCCCGGTAGCACGCTACCAGGGCTCCGGTTATTCAACTTACTCGGCTACAGGATAAACGCTGGCCTGCTTAACACCGCCTGCCTTGGTCTCGAAACGAAGGGTTCCGTCAACCAATGCGAAAAGTGTATCGTCACCGCCGCGGCCTACATTAACGCCGGGATGAATCTTGGTACCG
>JAGADM010000049.1 GCA_017613595.1 Lachnospiraceae bacterium
GAACACCACCCTGAGAACCGCACCGATCACAACCACAGATATAAGATAAACCATACCCATCCCCCGATGATCTTCATAAATGAAGAGAATTCATGCCTATTAGGATTATTGTATCATATTCCGCGTTTTTTTCAACCTTTAATGAAAGAGAAAAGCGGCAACGGATTTCCCGCTGCCGCCCTGACAGTATTCTTACTCTGTTATGCCTCGTCAATGGCTTTGCCGATATCATGGCGCATGTATTTGTTCGCGAAGGAAACCTTCTCGGTTGCCTTGTATGCCTTGGCACGCGCCGACTTGAGGTCTCCGGCCTTGGCAACGACGCCGAGCACGCGCCCGCCGTTCGTAAGCACTTCACCGTTCGGACCGAACTTCGTTCCGGCATGGAAGACATATTCATTATCTTCATCCCTGAAATCCGAAAGGCCGCTAATCGGAAGTCCCTTTTCGTATTTTTCGGGGTAACCGTTCGAAGCAAGCACAACGCAAACCGCTGCGCCGTCATCAAACTGCAGATCGATATCGGAAAGATTTCCGTCGATGCAGGCTTCAAAAACATCAATGATGTCGGTCTTCATGCGGGGAAGCACAACCTGCGTCTCGGGATCGCCGAAACGGGCATTGTATTCCAGTACCTTCGGGCCGTCCTCCGTAAGCATCAGACCTACGAACATAACGCCGTGGAACGGTCTTCCTTCCTTACGCATCGCCGCCATCGTAGGCTTGTAAATCTTCTCGATGCAGTACTCTTCAATCTCTTTCGTATAGAACGGGCTCGGGGAGAACGTTCCCATGCCGCCGGTGTTCAAACCGGTATCGCCGTCGCCTGCGCGCTTGTGGTCCTGCGCGCTCGTCATCGGCGCGATATTCGTTCCGTCGCAGAAAATCAGAGCCGAAACCTCACGGCCGGTCATGAATTCCTCGATGACCATCTTGTTGCCGGCATTTCCGAAATGCTTGTCGAGCATGATTTCCTTAACGCCCGCCATAGCCTCTTCACGCGTGTTGCAGATCAGAACGCCCTTACCGAGCGCCAGACCGTCCGCCTTCAGAACAATCGGCATCTTCGCGGTCTTTAAATATTCCATTGCGGCATCCGCATCGGTAAAGTTCTCGTACTGCGCGGTCGGAATGCCGTATTTCTTCATGAGATCCTTCGAGAAAGCCTTGCTGCCCTCAAGGATAGCCGCATTCGCGCGCGGTCCGAATACCCGAAGCCCTGCAGCTTCAAAAGCATCCACGGCGCCGGCTACAAGCGGATCATCCGGTCCGATAATCGTCAGGTCGATCTTCTTCTCTACGGCAAATGCCACGAGTTTTTCAAACTCCATCACGCCGATTGGCACGCACTCCGCGATTTCCGCAATTCCGGCATTACCCGGAGCGGCATAAATCTTATCAACTCTTTTGCTTTGGCTTACCTTCCACGCGATGGCATGTTCACGGCCACCTCCGCCGACAATCAAAACCTTCATGCTTTTGTCCGATGCGTCAAAGACACATCTCATCCTTTCGTCATTATTTTCCGAGTTCTTCCCTTTCAAGTCGATCCCGTTCGTCGTCCGTCAGCAGGTCCTTCCGAACCGAAAACGGTTTATATACATATTCCGTATACTCCGCAATATCCGTCGGATCCTGTCCTTTCTCCGTCAAATACTCTTTAATTACATTCCCGTAGGAATCGTACACATAATGCATGGTTGCATCCCAGCTCTCAATCGATACGACCCTGCCCTTTTTATCATACTCATAGTAATCCGTCGTGCCGCTGGGACCCATATATTCCCTGAGTCTTCCGTCATCGTCATAGGTGCACTCGTATTCGATTTCATCGAACTTGATTCCGTTGTGCACGCGGTACTCGGCGATCAGATTTTCCGACTCGTCATACAGATATTCCCGCTCGTTTTCTGAGGAAACACCGTTCACATCGTACTCTCGCTCAAGGGCGGAGAACTTCTCAAGGCTGCCGTCCGCCCGACGCGTCCAGCGCACAATCATCTCTTGCCACAGTTCAATGCCCTCATACTTCTTCTGATCCATGAAAACCGCGAAGCCGTTCTCGTCACTTTCGTAAGCATAGCTTTCCGTAAGCTTTCCGTCCGCACCGTAGTGTTCCTCTAACGCCAGATTCCCGGCCTCATCGTACTGAAAACGGCAGGATTCGAGAATTTCCGCGCCGGAAGTGGTCTCCGAGCTGATCAGCTGCCCGTTAGAATTGTATTCTCTTTCCTCCGTCTTGAAATCGCCCGAAGGGAAGGTTGTCTTAATCCGGATCGGTCTGTCCTGACTGTCATAAGTATATTCCGAAATCCGGTCAAATTCTTCATAACCGGAATGTCGGTATTTCTCCTTCTTCACCAGGATGTTCCCGCGCTCATCGTATTCGCAAAGCGTAATCGGCGTTTTGCCTCCTGCCGCGACATCGTATTCCGAAACAAGACGGAACACCAGAACATATCCGTCCGGAACCTCGGGAATGTCATACCCGGGCCCCTTGTCCTTCTTTTTGAAAACTCCGCTGATAATCAATACGCAGGCGATAACAATAACGCCCGCGATTGATCCGAACAGAATAAACAATTTCTTTTTACCGAGTTTTTTGATAAGCCCCATA
>JAGADM010000050.1 GCA_017613595.1 Lachnospiraceae bacterium
ATCCGGTCAAGACCGGTCTCTGCCTGGAACGGAAGCTCCGGAAGGTGAGACTTCTCTCCGCCCGAATAGAATACCGGAACCGCAACGTCCTTATTCATGCGCGGATCGTCAATGGACATGCCGAACGGATTGTTCCGAACCGGGAACAGCGCGCTGTGCGGAGCAAGTCCGGCGAACAGCTGCGGATACTCCTGGAACATATCCCATGTCTTGCCGCTTCCCATCGAGAAACCACTAGCGTATACGCGGCTCTCGTCAATCTTATAGCGCTTCTTCAGTTCCTCATAAACCTGAACAACCTCGGTCGCGGTAACGTTCTGATGGTTCTCAATCGAAACGAACAGGAAGCCGTACTTGTGGCATACCTCCCACCAGCCCGCAACGAACGTCAGGTACATCGATGAATCTCCGCCGCCGTGGAAACCGATCATCAAAGGAGCCGGTCCCTTGTCGAACGCGTCCTTATTGTAGTACGCGAAGTAGCCGACCTTATGCGTCTCGGTGTCCTTGTACATGCCGCGGTTATCGGGGCTCGTCTTAACAGTCACGATGCCGGGATCCTCGTTCATGCCGAGCGCGTCGAAATCCGGCTCGTACTCCATCTTGCCGCACCACATCTTAAACTTGCGGACAAATGCCTTGAAATCCGCCGGGTAATCCGCGCGGTCCTTTACAAGCAGGTTCTCGCAGCCGTCAAATGCAGCGTTCACTTCGTCGCTGTTCGCAACGGAAAGGATACCGATGTCCCTGCGCTCCGGCTTCGGAACGATGCTCAGGCGCTCCATCGAGCACATGGCGGGCGTAATCTCGCCCGGTCCCCACAGGTACTCGCCCTGAAGGGTCTTCAAAAGGTACTTCGCAACATAGTCGGCCGATGCGCCGTAGCTGTAGATATCCGCACGGAAGATCGCGCCGCGTACGAAGTAGCCCTGGAACTCACGGGTAAAGAAATTCTGAATTTCCACAAGACCGTCCTTATAGAACGGATTCATCTTGATTTCGACGATCAGCGAAGCATACAGGCTCTCGTCTGCGCCCGCCCAGCCGTTCTCGCAGGTCGGATATACGAACAGAACGCTCGAATCCACTGCAGCGGCGATGCCGGCAAGTCCGCTCTCTTCGGCAAATGCAACCGCTTCCTCAGCACTCTTTCTTCTCTCTTCAAATACAAGAAGAAGCGGTGCTCGGAAGGTGTAGTTGAGCGCTTCGCCGTCGATGTCCGACTTCGGCACATACGTCTTCAGATAAAACTTCTCAAAGGTGTGTTCCCAATACTTTCCGCCGTTGCTGAGAACCGAAACGGCAGGTCTTTCCATCATTCCCATAATTTTCCTCCTCGAAATTGGTGAATTTATATGATTATATCACATACTGAACACAAATGCGACTGTTTTTCACTTTTTTCAAAGATTGTTTGCATTTTCCGCGAGGAATGCCTGCAGGTCGTCCCAGGACCTCTCGGCCGCCTCACGGCCTAAGTTGTAGACGCGGCGGAGCTCCTCCTCTTTCGTCTCAAGGTTCGCGATATTCAGTGCCTCCGCGGGCGCGATCACGAACGCTTTGCCCTGATCCCTGCGTTTTCTTACATATGCCGTCTGCTCGTTATACATAAGATGGCGTTTCGCCATGCAATCGATCATCTTCGGAAACTTCCTAAGGAGCACCTTCGCTGCCGGAACGAGTTTGGTCTTCTCCTTCACATAGCCTTCGGGCTGCGTCAGGATAACCACGTTCCGCTCATAGCCTCTTCCCTCCATAAACTTAAGCGGGATCGAATCGGTAATGCCGCCGTCGAGAAGCGAGCGCTTGCCGTAAGGCACCACGCGCGAAACAAGCGGCAGCGACGCCGAAGCTCGCACGAACTGCATGTCCGCCTCACCGCCGTCCTTCAGCAGTTTATATACCGGTATGCCCTTTTCCGCGTCGGTCGCAACCGCATAGAATTCCATCGGATTCGCGGCAAATGCCTTCTCGTCGAAAATATCCAGTTCCTTCGGCAGCTTGCGGTAGCAGAAATCCGCGCCGAAGATATCGCCGGTCAGAAACAGCGAGCGGAAGCTTTTATAGTGCCAGTTGCCCGCGTACTTTACGTTGTAACGGATTCCTCTTCCGATCTGCCCCGACATGTAGTTACAGCCGAAGCATGCGCCGGCCGACACGCCGGCCGCGCCGTCAAATGTGAGCCCGCGCTCCATCCATACATCGAGAATTCCCGACGTGAAAAGGCCGCGCATTCCGCCGCCCTCTAATACCAATCCGGTCTTCATATTATCCTCCACACTTCCGCAGTCAGGCGCCGCGATATGAACCGCTTGCCCCCTGCAGGCATTTTCCCTATTATATCTTTTTACAGGGGGAAAGTCAAAATAAAACAGTCTCAATTATCCATGAATTTCACGGCGCGGCGCCCATGAAATGCATGGAAAAAGGAGGCGTTTCCGCCCCCTTTGTTACACCCTTTTCACAAACAGCGCCCTGATTGCGTTCAGCACCGCAAGCACCATGACGCCGACGTCCGCGAAGATTGCCATCCACATATTGGCCATGCCAAGTGCGCCGAGAACCAGGCACAGCAGCTTGACGCCGATGGCGAAGACGATGTTTTCATATACGATGCGCATGCATTTGCGCGCGATACCGATTGCCTTCGCAATCTTCACCGGATCGTCGTCCATCAGAACGACGTCGGCCGCTTCGATTGCCGCGTCCGAACCGAGCGCGCCCATCGCGATACCGATGTCCGCCCGCGAAAGTACCGGCGCGTCGTTGATTCCGTCGCCGACAAATACGAGCGCTTCTCCGTCCTTCTTCTCCTGTAAGAGCCGCTCTACTTCGGTTACCTTGTCCGCCGGAAGGAGTTCCGCGCGGATTTCATCGATTCCCAGTTCCGCGGCAACCTTCTGCGCCACATTGGCCGCGTCGCCGGTCAGTACGACCGTACGGCTGACGCCTGCCGCACGGATCTTATGGATTGCCTCCTTGGAAGTCGGCTTTACCATATCGGAAATCAGAATATGTCCCGCATAAGAGCCGTCCACCGCCACATGCACGATCGTTCCGACGTGATGGCATGCGATCGGTTCAATGCCGAAACGCTCCATCAGTTTCCCGTTACCGGCAAGAACCTGCCTGCCGTCCACAATTGCCGAGATACCGTTGCCGCCGATTTCTTCGACGCTCGTTACGCGCTCCGCCGTGATCACCGGCTTCGCTGCACTCTCTTCCTTGCGGAACCGCCCGCTCAGGTAAGCGTCACGGATGCTCTTCGCAATCGGATGCGTCGAGAAGTATTCGGCGTGCGCCGCGATCTCAAGAAGACGCTCGTCTTCCATAGAACTGTGGTGGATGCCGCTTACTTCGAATACGCCCTTGGTCATCGTTCCGGTCTTGTCCATCGCAACGATGCCGGTCTTCGAAAGCTGCTCAAGATAGTTCGAACCTTTTACCAGAATACCGGCACGGCTTGCGCCGCCGATTCCCGCGAAAAAGGTAAGCGGTATACTGATCACAAGCGCGCACGGACAGCTGATAACAAGGAACGTAAGCGCTCGGTAGATCCAGCGTCCCCATGCGGCGGGATTTCCCATGATCAGGGAAACAACCGGCGGAAGTACCGCGAGTGCCAGGGCGCTGATACATACCGCAGGCGTATAATACCTTGCAAATTTGGAGATGAAGTTTTCGGAACGGGACTTCCGCGAGGACGAATTCTCCACCAGTTCGAGAATTTTCGAAACCGTCGATTCACCGAACTCGCGGCTCGTCTTCACACGGATCACGCCGGTCATATTGATGCAGCCACTGATGACTTCGTCGCCCGCGTTCACTTCACGCGGGATGCTCTCTCCGGTAAGGGCGCTCGTATTTAACGTCGTCCTGCCTTCAACGATTGTTCCGTCAATCGGAATCTTCTCACCGGGCTTCACAAGGATAATGCTTCCCGGAGCAACCTCGTCGGGATCGACTTTACGCACTTTCCCGTCCTCTTCGAGGTTTGCGTAATCCGGACGGATGTCCATCAGTGCGCTGATGTTGCGGCGGCTCTTGCCGACCGCGTAGCTCTGGAACAGCTCGCCGATCTGGTAGAAAAGCATTACGGCAACCGCCTCGATATAGTCGCCGGTCTTTCCGATCAGCGCAATCGCGATGGCACCGACAGTAGCGATCGCCATCAGGAAATTCTCATCGAAAACCTGACGGTTCAGAATGCCTTTGCCAGCCTTCTTTAAGATATCGAACCCGATTACCAGATACGGAATCAGATAGAGAAGAAACCATACCGGTTCGTGTATGCCGCTGTCCGAAAGAAATTCCTGCGCGACCCTGATCCCGATCAGAAGGATCGATGCGAGGATGATCCGGAACAGCATCTTCTTTTGCTTCTTACTCATAAACAGCTCCTACAGATAGATCTCGCAGTCGTCCTCAACCTTCTTGCAGTTCTTCAGAACGGCCTTCATAACGGTCTTCTCGTCCGCTCCGTCCTCAAACTCAACATTCATCTTAAGCGTCATGAAATTCACAACCGCGTCCCTGACACCGTCGGTCTTCTTCGCTGCCTCCTGCATCTTGTTGGCGCAGTTCGCGCAGTCCACTTCGATCTTATAAGTCTTCTTCATCTGCTTTACCTCACATGCATTTTCATATGAATACTTGTTCATATGTTTGATTGTATTATACATCATTCAAGCCAAATGTCAATACCAATCCTCAGAATTATATCAGCATTCTCTTCTCGCGCCGCACGCGGTTGATGTGCCGCTCGAATTCCCCGCCCTTTAACAGTTCCGCGAGAACGTACTGCTCGAATGTCGGCACCGTGCACGAATAGAAACCTAGCCGCCGGCTGAACTCCCGCAGCATGCTCTCCGGCAGAATCATGTAGCCGATACGGATGGACGGCGCGATCGTTCCGGAAAATGTGTTCAGATAGATGACCTCAACCCCTTCCGCCATGGAGAACAGCGGCTCCTCGGCCTTTCTTGAGACGGTCAGTTCGGAATCGTAATTGTCCTCGATCAGCACCCCGCTGCGGCGCTTTGCCCAACGCAGATACTCTTTCTTTTTATTGATATCGGCCGTGATGCCGCTCGGATAACTGTTGAACGGCGTCACATGAAGGATCTCCGCCTTCGTGTCCCACAACGCGTCGGAAATAATACCGTCGCTTCCCATCGGAAGCATGTCGACACGCGCTCCCATCGCCTCATAAACCTCGCGGATCTTGCCGTAGGACGGTTTCTCGATTGCGTAGCCTTTGTCCGTCCCGAGAAGCTGCACGATCATTCCGTACAGGTACTCCGCTCCGGAACCGATCACGATCTGCGCGGGCTTCACATTGATGCCGCGGCTCCTCGCGAGATACCGGCACAGTTCCTCGCGAAGTTCCCGGCAGCCGCAGTTCGCCGATTTGATCATAATCTTCTCGCCGTAGTCAAGGATCACGCGGCGCATCGTCTTCGTATACACCGAGAACGGAAAAGCGGACAGTCCTCCCTCCGCGCTTCCGGTGAAATCCGTCACGCCTTCTTCGGCGGCCGCAGTCTCTTCATCCTCCGCGGAATACGCTTCTTCACTGCTCTCCGGTTCTCCTACCGCTTCGGAGGCGCTGCCCTTTGTCACAAAATCCTCGTCGCGGTACGTCACGAAGAAGCCGCTCCGCTCGCGGCTGTCGATGTACCCTTCCTCTGTGAGGATCGTCAGGGCATGCTCCGCCGTTATCACGCTGACCCCCGTCTCCTCCGCGATGGTCCGTTTCGAAGGCATTTTGGTACCGTACCCGTACACACCCGAAACGATATCGCGCACCAGGTAACGGTACAGCTGTATATAAGCCGGCTCCTGCGCCGACCGGTCAATCAAATAGTTCATCTGGTTATATCAAACAATTCCTTTCTGGTTATTTTTATATGTCCAGTCATATATTAAACTACGCACAACGATTTGTAAAGGAGCTGATTTCCATGGCACGCAATAATCATAACGTAACAATCCGCATAACACTCACCGCGCTCTTTATGGCGCTGAATATAGCAATGTCCTCTTTCGGCATTCCGGTCCCCGGCGGACACCTCTATCTGTGTGACGCTGTCATCGTTCTCGCTTCGATCCTGCTGAACCCGGGCGAGGCATTTGTCGTAGGCGGTATCGGATCCTTCCTCGGAGACTTCCTCTTCTATCCGGAGCCGATGTACGTATCGCTTGTAACGCACGGCCTGCAGGCTGCCGTAATTTCACTCATCTCGCATAACACGCTTAAGAAGCACCCTCGTATCGCATCGGGTATCGGCGCAATTATCGGTGCCGCCATCATGGTTACCGGTTACACGCTCGGAAAGATTTTCGTATACAGCACGTACGAGTACGCAATGCTGAAGCTTCCGTTTGAGATCGTTCAGGGTCTTGTCGGTGTCGTAGTCGGATTTGCCCTCTGCTGGCATTTCGGAATCCATAAGGCGTTTGACAAGGTTCTCCGCCGCGAGGCCTAGAATCTCCTTTGTTAGCCATATATGAAGAAAGGGCTGTGTCTGCAGTCCTTTCTTCTTTATTATCTGCCTTGTCCCTTCGCCGCAATTGACAATCCCCTTCCGCAATGATAGAATAAATCGTCACATGCGGATATGGTGGAATTGGCAGACACGCCAGATTTAGGTTCTGGTGCGCAAGCGTGCAGGTTCAAGTCCTGTTATCCGCAAAAGAATATAACGTAAAGAGGCTGCCGGGTTATCCGACAGCCTCTTTTTCACCTTGTTTTCAAAAGGAAGTCCCTGTTCATAGTTTAAATTCGGTATCCGGTCTTTTAGAGAGGATAAATGTGAAGATTGCGTTGACCACCATGGGCAGAAACAGAAAGATTGTAGTTACGACAGTATACCTCGTCGCGACATTCGTTACCTGCTCGTTGAACCCCAGTCGTTTGAGCCCCGAAATATAGCTCTCGGAGTTGAATTGAATGTTAAAGATCATCTCACCGACGCAGATCAGTGCGAAAGGAAAAAGCGGTCCGATATCCTGCTCCCGGCAGGCTTTCACAAAGAGCCAGACCTTTACCCCGATTTCGCCGAGAAGAAAGATACAGACAGCTATAAAGAGGAAAATCATGAACACATTTCCCATTTTCTCGGCCGGGATCAGAAAGGAAGTGTCCATCACACTCGACGGTCCGTTCTTCGGATGATTATAAGCCCAGATCCTGTTCCCGATCTGCCCGATCGTGGCCACGAAGAAAACGATATCCGCTAATGAAAGGAATACCAAACCAAGCATAGACATATTCTTGACATAGTACTTCATCTTACCCCTCCTTAAGCTTGTTGTATTCCTTCGTTGTTCCGTCATTAAAGCGGAAGCCGCACAGATTCATCCCGTTCCAGATTACCTCAAACCGGACGGCTCCGTCCTGCGCTTTCTTCAGAACCTCGATAAGGCTGCTCTTCGCCTCTTCCTCGGAGGACCATGCGCCGCTCTCCTTCTTCCATTCGGTCCACACCGGCAGGATATACTTCACCCCGACCTCAACATCTCGAGGCGGAGCCATTACCGAAAACAGCAGTTTTTCGTAGCAGGTCTCGTCCGGAGCCGCGTAGAAATCCGCAAATACACAAGGCTCCTTCGTATCGCGGAAACCGAACTTCGTGTGAAGACCGATGGATTTCACGTTGTCTTTATGTATGGCAACGACCACCTTTTCCGTAGAATCGTAATCCTGCAGAACGGCAAAAAGTTCCGCGTACATCTGCGTCGCAATGCCCTGCTGCCAATATGCCTTACGGACGTGAACGTCGCCGACATACCAGCGGGTGACCGATTCCGGGTCTCTCATGCATCTTAGGTAGCCGACAACCTTTCCCCCGTCCCACGAAAGGACTTCGAACCATTTGACGGCATACTGACGCTCGTAATCCGTGCAGAAATCAATCTGACAGGAGCAGTCGATATCCGCAGGGATACCCTTTACTTCCCGGAAGAACTGTTCGAGCGCCTTCCGCTTCGCTTTGGACATATTTCTGTGTGTTTCCGTTATTTCATAACGCATGCATATTCTCTCCGTTCGAAATATCTACCATCTGGCGTTTCTCTTATCAAGGAAGAATCCGAGATTGAAGCGGACCTCCTTACGCTCGATGTCGCAGTTCGTGTAGCAGCAGGTGTCAAATCCGATCATCTCAAAGCCCATTGCC